>NZ_JALXPE010000044.1 GCF_025143365.1 Microbacterium sp. p3-SID336
CGTCCGGCGAGCCCCCCCCTCTTCATGGGTTCAGCGGAGCGGACTCAGCGGTCGAATGCATCCCGGACGCTGTCGCCGGCCTTGCCCGCGGCGTCCTTCACGTTCTCGCCGGCCTGCTTGGCGTCGGCCTTCACCTGATCGGCCTGACCTTCGGTCTCGAGCTTCTCGTTGTCGGTGAGCTTGCCGAAGCCTTCCTTGACCTTGCCGCCCAGCTTCTCAGCGGAATTCTTCATGTCATCTGCGCCACTCATGTGGGGCTCCTCTCCTCGACGGATCGATTGCACCTCGACCCTCGCACCGCGCCCGTGAGCGGTCCACGGGATTGACAATCAGCGGGAGGCGTGTCAGCGTTCCGCGCCATCGACGCCGCGCCGGTCAGCGGCTAGCCTGGCGCCAGGCGGGTGGTCCTGCCCGCTGTCCTCGACGAAGGGAGCGGAGCCCGATGGATGCGACGATGATGGGCGCGATGTCGAAGAGCATGGAGTCCATGCCCGACATGGCGATGATGGACATGGCGGTGCTGCAGGCCTGTATGGACGCGTGTGCCGCGTGTGAGCAGGCGTGCACGGTGTGCTCGACGCAGATGATGGACTGCGCGCCCGCCTGCATGAACTGCGCCGACATGTGCCACACGATGATGCGGTCGATGCTGCGGATGCAGGGCATGACGCCCGCCACGATGATGGCGATGCTCGACGCCTGCATCGCGATGTGCCAGATGTGCATGGACGAGTGCATGCAGCACGCCGATCACAGCGACGTGTGCCGCCTGTGCGCGCAGGCGTGCCAGGCGTGCATGAACGCGTGCATGGCCGTGCGCGACATGATGATGGCGAGCGCCTGACCCGGCGCCGTAGCCGTCAGACCGTGGCGACGTTGAAGCGCGCGTCTCCCACGCCCAGCACGCCGTAGGGCACGTGCAGCGCGACGGGCGTGCCCGCTGCGGCTTCGAGCGCGGCGCCCGAGCCGTTCCACAGGGTGTGCGCGACGCCGTCGAGCGTGCGCACGACCAGGTCGCCGGACTCAGGATCGGCGGACTCCACGAGGGCATCCACCCAGTCGCGGGGCGTCGCGGCGGCCAGGCGCGCCTGGATCAGGTGCAGCGCGTGCCCCGGGGCGACCGAGGAGCAGCGGCCACCCGTGCGGCACATGCACGTCGCACGCTCGCTCACCTCGACGGGTGACAGGCGGTGGCGCGGCGTGGACACGGTGGTCTCCTTCTGACTCGGCGTTCCGGCCACAGTAGGCGGCGGTGCCGGGGTGACGCGAGGGCGGGCGACATCGGGCGAAACAAACAGGTGTAGGCTCGCCGGGTGCTGTCGTCGATGAGCGTCCTCGGGGCGCGGAGCGGAGCCGCGGGCGCGTTGAGCGCCGCGGGCAGAGGCTGAGGACCGGCCGGAGGCGGAACCCCCGTCCCCGGCGCATCGTCGCACCCTGGCATCGCCCAGGGCCCTCATCCTGACTCCGCTCGCCGGCGGCGAGCCCTTCCGAAAGCACAGACACTCATGCGTCCCATCGACGAGCGCGGCATCCGCGCCTCCTTCCTCAACGCCTCCCGCAAGGAGGTCTCCGACCTCTCCCTCCCGCCCGGCTTCGCCGACATCGACCAGGACCGGCTGGACTTCCTGGGCTGGATCGATCCCAAGCTCCCGCGCCGCGCCTACGTCGTCACGTGGGTGCGCGACGAGCCCGTCGGTGTCGTGCTGCAGCGCGCCGAGCAACGCGTGCTCGCCAGGGCCCAGTGCTCCTGGTGCGAGGACGTGACGCTCCGCAACGACGTGCAGCTGTATGTCGCGCGTCGTGCCGGAGCCGCTGGCCGCAAGGGCGACACGGTCGGCGTCCTCACCTGCGCCGAGTTCGGCTGCAACCGGAACGTGCGGATGCTGCCCCCGCTCGCGTACGAGGGCTACGACCGTGAGCTCGCCCGCGAGCTGCGCATCGCCCGCCTGCAGGAGCACGTCACGGGGTTCCTGGACGAGGTCGCGGGGCGGGGTTAGCTCGCCACGGCGCGCACGTGCGCCAGGGCGGGGCCGGCGAGTTCGGCCGACAGGCGGGCGAAGGCGTCGAAGCTCTGACGGCCCGGCCAGTCCGCGGGCAGCATCGACGGCGGAAGCCCCGGGTCCGTGTAGGGCAGCACCCGCCACCGGTCGATCAGGTGCACGTAGGCGGCGAACGGCCCGGTGGGCAGCGTGTCGAGCGACGCCTGGAACGACACGTGCTCGGCGCGCAGCGCCGCCAGGTCCCACCACTGGGCCGCCGCCTCGGCCGGAGTGCCGGCCGGGGCGGGGGCGGTCGCGGTGAACAGGGTCGCCCACCGCCGGGCGTCGAGCTCGTCCAGGATCTGCACGGCCTCATCCCGCAGGTGCCCGGGGCAGATCCACAGCGCGGGGGAGACGACGCCCGCACCGATCCACTGCAGGCGGCGCCTGAGCTGGTGCCGCACGCTGCGGTCGCTCTCCGGGATGGAGAACGACACCAGGCACCACGGGTCGTCGTCCGTCATCTCGCGCATCTCGAAGATCCGCCGGTCTCCGCGCTCCAGCATCGGGACGGCGGCCGGATTCAGGCGATAGCCGATCGCCCCTGCCCGCTCCGCGAGCAGCAGCCCCTTCTGCTTGAGGCGGGTGATGCCGGTGCGGGCCTGCGCGGTCGGGATGCCGAGATCGCCGGCGAGGGCCACCAGCGCCGCCGCCGTGATCCAGCCGTCGAGCGGACGCAGGTACAGCCCGACGACCGTGCGCAGCAACGAGGCCGTGCTCCCCGGCCTCGCGTCGATGTCGTCGAGCACCGCGGTGCGCGCGTCGTCAGGAGTCACGACTCGCCAGGGCGTCCCGCACGGCCAGGACCCCCGTGATCGTCTCGACGTGCGAGGTGCTCAGCGGTGAGAGGCCGAGACGGATGCCGTCCGGGAAGCGGAAGTCCGGGATGACGCCGTCCGCCCAGAGCCGCCGGGTGACCTCCCGGAAGTCCGGATGGCCGATCGTGACGTGACCCCCGCGCCGGTCGGGGTCGCGCGGGCTCAGCAGCCGCACGCCCTCCGGCGCGAGCAGCTCGTCGTACGCGCGCACCGCGAGCTCGGTCAGCGACCGCGACTTGGCGCGCACGGCATCGATCGTGGACTGCGCGATCAGGTCGAGCATCCCCTGCATCGCGAGCATCGAGGTCACGGGCGGCGTCCCGCTGAGGAGCTGCCGGATGTCGGCGGCCGGCGCGTACTCGGGCCCCATCGCGAAGATGTCGGCCGCGCTCCACCACCCCTGGATGGGCTGCCGCAGCTCGCCGTGCAGGTCGCGGCGGACGTACGCGAACGCGGGGGAGCCCGGTCCGCCGTTGAGGTACTTGTACGTGCAGCCGACGGCGAGATCGACCCCCCACTCGTCGAGCTGCATCGGCACGACGCCGGCGGAGTGGCACAGGTCCCACATCATGAGCGCCCCGGCGGCCCGCACGACCGCCGTGATGCCCGGCATGTCCGCGAGAGCGCCCGAGCGGTAGTCGACGTGGCTGAGCGACACGAGTGCCGTGCGGTCGGACACGACGGCGGCCACGTCGTCCACCGTCACCCCCTGCACGGGGTCGGGCGTGAGCCACCGCAGCGTCAGTCCGGTCTCGGCCGCGACACCCTCGGCCAGGAACCGGTCGGTCGGGAAGTTGCCCTCCTCGATCACGAGCTCGGTGCGACCGGGGCGCGCGGCGGCGGCCGCCCGCATGAGCTTGTAGAGCAGAACGCTGGTGGAGTCCGCGACCACGGTCTGTCCTGCCGCGGCGCCGAGCGCCACCGCGGCGATCCGGTCGCCCAGCTCCATCGGCAGCGTCATCCACTGCTCGTCCCAGGAGCGGATGAGGCGCGTGCCCCAGTCCTCCCGCACGAACGCGGCCATCCGCTCCGGCAGGTCGCGCAGCGGGCGCCCGAGCGAGTTGCCGTCGAGGTACGCCGTGACGCCGGGGGCCTCCAGGAACGCGTCGAGGTGCGCGGCGAGGGGGTCGGCGGCATCGAGGGCGCGGGCGGCGTCGAGGAGGGCGGCGGAGGGATCGGTCATGTCACACCTTCAGGTCGGCGGGGGTGAGCGGGCGGGCGTCGAGCGGGTCGGTCGACCCGTCCGGGAGAAGGAGCAGCAGGGCGCCGGGACGGCGCGGGTCGGCGGGGGCGAGGGCGCGCAGGAGGGCGGCGTCGTCCAGACCCGCGGCGCGGAGGGCGGCGACCTCGGCGGGGTTCAGGTCGACCGGAGTGGGGCCGTTGCCCATGTCGGTGCCGTAGTGCACGGTGCCGCCTGCGGCGTGGAACCGGGCGACGTTGCCGACCGCGATCGCACGGGCGGCGTCGTCGTGGATGGCGAGTGTGGAGATCCATGACACGGCGGCGGCCTGGCGCGCGATCTCCTCGTCGTCCAGGCGCTCGGTGAACGGGGCATGCGCGAGCCGGACGGCCCCAAGTCGTGCGGCACGCTGCGCCTCGCCGGGCCCCTCGGCGTGCGCGACCACCGGGAGTCCGTGCGCCGCGGCGCACCGGACGATCGCGCGGAACAGCTCGTCGGGGAACACGGGGCCGGCGGTGCTGTTGCTCGCGACCTTGAGGCACGGCACCCCCTCCGCCGCCAGCTCCGCCACGGCTGCCTCGGCGGCAGCGGCATCCGCGACCTCCCGCACCGCACCCGCCGGCGCCCAGGCCCGGTCGGACGGGTAGCCGCCGGGCGGGGTGAGGAAGGCCCCGGCGTACCGGATCTCGACCGCATGCGGCGGGGCGGCCGTGCACAAGTCAGGAGAACCGCTGGCGGGAGGCGCGCCCACGCCCCGGAACGCCGAGTCGGACGCCGATTCTCCTGAGTTGTGGACGGCGATCTCGCGCAGTGCCGCAGGGTCCCCGCCGAGGTCGTGCACGCGCGCGAGGCACGAGGTGGCCAGGGCCGCGTGGTCGACCAGCTGCAGGTGCACGTGGTGGTCGGTGAATCCGCCGATGACACGACCGTCGAGCCGCGGGGTCCCCGCCGCCGCAGGCCCGTGGTGCAGCACGGGCCGCGCCTGCGCGTCGAGGCTCACGACGCCCTCGCGCCACTCCTCGCCGTCGAAGAAGGTCGCCGCCCGCACCTCAGCCGCCGATCTCGGTGCGCACGGTGTAGAGCTCGGGGAAGAAGGTGAGGTCGAGCGCGCGCTGCAGGAAGCCGACCCCGCTCGACCCGCCGGTGCCGACCTTCATGCCGATGGTGCGGGACACGGTCTTCAGGTGCCGGAAGCGCCAGAACTGGAAGTTGTCCTCCAGGTCGACGAGGTCCTCGCACGCCTCATACAGGTCCCAGTGCGTGCGGGGGTCCTGGTAGATGGCGCGGATCGCGGGCACCAGCTCCGGGTTCTCACGGTAGGGCTGGCGCACATCGCGGTCGAGGATCGCGGTCGGCACCGGCAGCCCGCGGCGGGAGGCGTAGCGGAGGAACTCGTCGTACAGCGTCGGCTTCTCCCACTCGGCCGTGAGCAGCGCGAGGTTGGCCGGGTGGTCGCGGAACACGCTCAGCATGCGCTCGTTCTTGTTGCCGAGCGCGAACTCCACGGCCCGGTACTGCACGGACTGGAACCCCGATGAGTTGCCGAGCGCGCCGCGGAACTGCGCGTACTCAGTGGGCGTGAGGGTGGCCAGCACGGACCACTGCTGCGTCATCACGTCCTGGATGCGCTTGATCCTCGCGATGCGCTTGAGGGCGTCGCGCAGGTCGTCGGCGGCGAGCAGCGAACGGGCGGAGGAGAGTTCGTGCAGAAGCTGCTTGAGCCAGAGCTCGGTCGTCTGATGCTGGATGATGAACAGCATCTCGTCGTGGTGCTCGGGGTCGCTCACCGGGTGCTGCGCGGTGAGCAGCTGGTCGAGCGCGAGATACGACCCATAGGTCATCCGGCCGGACAGGTCCGTGACGATGCCGGCCTCGATGGCGCGTTCGTTGTCGGTGTGCATGCCCAGAACATATCACTTCTGCGCCGGGCGTCACAGAAGTGAAATGTGCCTCAGCGGGTGTGCGCGCTGAGGAAGTCGATCGTCTTCTCCAGCGCCGTCCGCGCATCCGGCATGTCCAGGTGGAACTGGTACTCGTGAGGCAGCGCGGGCTCGTGGTCCATCGGCCAGAACAGCGTCGTCACCTCCACGCCCAGCTCCTGCAGGCGCTGGGCCATCGGGATCGACTGCAGCCAGGTGAGCCCGTCGCCGTTGCCGCCGGAGATGTAGGTCGCCGGGAAGTCCGCGGTGACCCAGTCCACGGTCGACATGGTCGCCCCGGTGGAGTCCTCGGCCCAGGTCTTGGTGCCGGAGTACGCCCACATCGCCGACTTGAAGCCCCACCCGGCGATGCCGTCGAGCTCGGCGAGGGCCGACAGGTCGTACACGCCGCAGTTGAGGATGGTCGCGGCGAGCTGCTCGGCGCCCAGCGACGGCGTGATGCCCATGATGCGGGCGTACTCGGGGTTGGTGATGAGCGTGGCCATCTGGCTGGCGAGCTGACCGCCCGCGGAGTCGCCGGCGAGCACGATCTGATCGGCGTCGACGCCCAGCTCCTCCGCGTGCTCGTCGATGTAGGCGAGGGCGGCGTCGAGCTGGTGCACGGCCAGCGGATACACGCCCTCGGGGCCGATCGTGTAGTTGACGCCGATCGTGGTGTAGCCCTCGGCCGCGAGGATGCGCAGGTAGGGATCGACGTTCTCCTTCGACCCGGAGATCCAGGCGCCGCCGTGGATCCAGACCACGGTCGGCAGGGCGCCGTCGGCCGAGGCGGGGCGGTACACGTCCATGGTGGTGTCGGCTCCCGCGTCGCCGTAGGTGATGCCCTGCTGCACGTCGAGCTTCGTGTCCGGAACGTGCTTGTCCATCTCCGCGGCGGTCTCGTCCCCGCCCTTCGTGAACACGGCGCGGATCACCAGGGCGGACGGCCAGGGGGTGAGGGCGCCGACGAGCGCGATCACCGCTGCGACGGCGATGACGATCGCCGCGACCACCTTCGTGCGGTGCCAGGGCTTCCGTGCCTTCTTCGGGTGTGCGGACTCTCCGGCATGCGCGTCAGTGCTCATGGACCCTCCCTCGGCAACAGTGTGCCAGTATTCCGCGACGGCGCGCGCCGTGATCCGACCCGAGCGACGTCACCGGGCGAGGATCGTCGCGGTGTCTCCCACGGTGAGCTGCGGCGGGTACAGCCCCATCACGTGCACCGCGGCGGCATGGTTCTCCGCCGTCGAGCCCGCGCACGCATCGGCCGCGAGCGTCACGCGGGCCCCGGCGTCGGCGGCCGCGAGGGCCGTGGAGATCACGCAGCAGTCGGTCGACACCCCCGCGAGAACCACGTGCGCACCCCGGCCCACGACCTGCTCCATCGCGGGACCCCACTTGCCGAACGTGGGCAGGTCCAGCGTCGGGTGCGGGGACAGTCCCTCCGCCGCGGGCACGAGGTCGAACAGCGCGTCGTCGGCCGGGCGGTCGGCGAAGGGCCACGCTGCGAAGTAGTCGCCCCAGGAGGTGGAGCGGTCCGCCGTCGGCAGCCAGCGCGTCACCAGCACGCGCTCGCCGAAGGCATCCGCGAGCAGCCGGATGTTCGCCATCGCGCCGTCGAAGAACGGCGAGCCCCAGGCGGAGTCGGGCGAGGCGAAGATGTGCTGGGGATCGATCACCACGAGCCAGGGCTCACCGGCCGCCCGTGCGCTCACTGCTGCTCCTGGCGACGGATGCGCCCGGCCCGGGCGAACCAGGTCACGACGAACGACAGCACCAGGGCGAAGAACACCCCGAGGTTGGCGTAGGCCCAGTCGCCCTCCGTGCCGCCGACGAGGAACAGCAGGTAGCCCTGCCAGTTGTTCCACGGCGCCGCCTCGGCGAAGCCGTTGAGCACGAAGCCCCAGCCGATCACGCTGGCCACCGCCATCGTGCCGATCGAGATCCAGTCCCACGCGCCGTAGCGGCCGCGGCTGTCGAACAGCGCCTGTTCGTCGTAGTCCGTGCGGCGACGCAGGATGTCCGCGATGAGGATGCCCGCCCAGGAGGCGAGCGGCACGCCGAGCGTGATGAGGAAGCTCTGGAACGGACCGAGGAAGTCCGTCGCGAAGAAGACGACGTAGATCGTGCCGAGCGTGAGGATCACGCCGTCGATCGCGGCGGCGGAGGGGCGCGGGATGCGGATGCCGAGGCTGAGCAGCGTCAGGCCGGACGAGTAGATGCCCAGCACCGCGCCGGAGACCAGCGCCAGCACGGCGGTGAGCAGGAAGGGCACCAGGACCCACACCGGGAGGATGCTCGCGAGAGCGCCGATCGGGTCGGCGGCGATCGCCCCCAGGAGCTCGTCGTCGGAGCCGCCGAGCAGCAGGCCGAACACCACGAGGATCACCGGGGCGACCGAGCCGCCGATGGTGTTCCACGCGACGATCGCCCCGTCGGAGGCGGTGCGCTTCTGGTAGCGCGACCAGTCGGCGGCGATGTTGATCCAGCCGAGGCCGAACCCGGTCATCACCATGACGAGCGCGCCGATCACCTGGCCGATGCCGCCGTCGGGCCGGGCGAGGACCGCGGCGAGGTCGATGCTCGGGATCGCGAGCAGGATGTACAGCACCGTGACGACGCCGGTCACCCAGGTGAGCACCGACTGCAGCCGCATGATCGTGTGGTATCCGAGCACGGACGCCGCGACGATGAGCGCCGCGACGACCACCGTGGCGATGATCTTCAGCCACAGGCTGTCGCCGTCACCGCCGAGCTGCGTGATGACGGTGGCGGTGGCGAGCACCGCCATGATCGCGAGGAACGTCTCCCAGCCGATCGAGGTGAGCCACGACACGATGCCGGGCACCTTCTGGCCCTGCACGCCGAATGCCGCGCGGGAGAGCACCATCGTCGGCGCCGAGCCGCGCTTGCCGGCGATCGCGATCAGACCGCAGAGCAGGAACGACACCACGATGCCGATCACCGAGACGAGGGTGGCCTGCCAGAACGAGATGCCGAAGCCGAGCACGAACGACCCGTACGACATGCCGAACACCGACACGTTCGCCGCGAACCACGGCCAGAAGAGGTCGCGGGGCTTCGCGGTCCGCTCGGACTCGGGGATGATCTCGATGCCTGCACGCTCGATGAGAGCCGGCCTGATGTCGGTCATGCTGACATCCTGGCACTCCGCAGGCACTGTGCGGCGGACCGCCGCCTCCGACCTCCGCGGTGTCAGCCCGCGAAGAACGCCGCGGCGACGCGTGCCAGGTCGTGCAGGTCGGAGACGCCGGCCAGCTCGCGCGCCGAGTGCATCGAGAGGATCGGGATGCCCACGTCGACCGTGCGGATCCCGAGCCGGGTCGCCGTGATCGGGCCGATCGTCGAGCCGCACGGCACGCTGTTGTTCGACACGAACTCCTGCGTCGCGACACCGGCGCCGTCGCACCAGTCCCGCCAGGCGGCGGTGCCCACCGCATCTGTCGCGTAGCGCTGGTTGGCGTTGAGCTTCAGGATCGGGCCGGAGCCGAGCACCGGCTGCACGACAGGGTCGTGCCTCGCGACGTAGTTCGGGTGCACGGAGTGGCCCACGTCGCTGGACAGGCACCACGAGGAGGCGAAGGCCCGGCGGCGAGCCGAGACGTCGGCGCCCAGGTCGGCGTACAGGCGCTCCAGCACGTCCTCCAGGAAGGGGCCGGCGGCGCCGGAGCGCGACTCCGAGCCGAGCTCCTCGTGGTCGAAGGCGGCGAGCACGGCGATCGGCCCGGTCGAGGCGGCGTGCGCGGCGAGGGCGACCGTGCCCGCGTGCACCGAGGCGAGGTCGTCGAGACGACCGGAGGCGAAGAACGCCCTGTCCTTGCCGAAAACCGCCCCGCGGGCGGCATCGGCGACCACCACGTCGTAGCCGCGGATCTCCGCGGAGGAGACGTCGGCCGCGCGGGCGAGCTCGGCCAGCACGTCGGCTTCCGTCGGGTCGCCGAGACCCCACACCGGCTGCGTCTCGGTCTGCTTGTCGAGAGCGAGACCGTTGTTGACGCCGCGGTCGAGGTGGATGGCCAGCTGGGGCAGTCGCAGCAGCGGCCCGGTGTCGGCGAGCACCACACGGCCGTCGGCGAGGGCCAGGCGTCCGGCGAGACGCAGCTCGCGGTCGAGCCACGAGTTCAGCAGCGGTCCGCCGTAGACCTCCACCGCGGCTTGCAGCCAGCCGCGGGAACCCGTCGTGGGCTGCGGCTTGAGCTTGAAGCCGGGGGAGTCGGTGTGCGCGCCGAACACGTGCACGGGCGTGGTCGCCGTCGCCTCCGCGGGGACGGTCCAGGCGATGGTGGCGCCGTCGCGGACGACGAGGTAGCGGCCTCCGCGCTGCGCGGGCCACGCCTCCTCTTCGCCCAGCCGGGTGAACCCCGCGTCCTCGAGCCGGCGCGCCACCTCGGCGGCGGCGTGGTAGCTGGAGGGAGACGCGGCGACGAAGTCGGCGAGATCCTCGGCATGGGCGAGTGCGGCCGGGGTGACGGGCATGGCATGACCTTCCTGCGCGGGGTGTCCTTCGAGCGTAGTCGCGCCCGCGTTCTCCCTCCGTTCACCCGCACGGGCTATGGTGGCTCCCGATAGCGCCTAGGGTTCCGGGGTCTCCGATCCGTCTGGTCCGAGCGGCGCCACGGTCCTCTCCCACGGGAGGGCCGTCATCTGACAGGACAAAAGCCCGGAGGACCCTGTTCGTCGCGCCCGCGGCGAGCGGAAGGGTCTGTCGTGTCCGCTCTCGCGCTCATCCTGGTGCTCAGCGCCGCCGTCGCCCACGCCACCTGGAATGTGATCGCGCACGGCATCAGCCGCGCCGGGTCGCCGTTCCTGTGGTGGGGCGCCGTCGCCAGCACGCTCGTGTGGGTCGGCGCCGTGCCCTTCACGGGCGGACTCGGCACGGGCGACCTGTGGTCGTTCGCCTTCGGGGTGTCCGTGTCGGCCGTCCTGCACGTGGCGTACATGGCCGTGCTGCAGCGCGGATACCGCGAGGGGAGTCTGTCGACCGTGTACGCCACGGCGCGCGGCACCGGGCCGTTCCTGTCCGTGATCGTGGCAGTGCTGCTCCTGGGCGAGCGGCCGTCCGCCGTGGCGCTGGTGGGTGTGATCGCCGTGGTCGCCGGGGTCGTCGCGATCGGATTCGTCGACCGGAGCGGTGCCGGCGGCGGGCGCCGTCTCGACCCTGGACTGCTGTTCGGGCTGCTGACGGGAGTGGCGATCGCCGTCTACACGATCTGGGACGCGCACGCCGTGCGGGAATGGAGCCTGTCCCCGGTGGCGTTCATGGTCGGCACCGCGCTGCTGCAGGTGCCGTTCTACACGCTGGCCGTGCGGGGGCGCTGGGCGGCGGTGCGCGCGCTGGGCCGGACGCAGTGGCGCCGCATCCTCGCCTTCGGCATCCTGTCCCCGCTGTCGTACATCCTGGTGCTGAGCGCGATCCAGATCGCACCCGTGGCGCTCGTGGCCCCGCTGCGGGAGGTCAGCGTGGTGCTGGTGAGCCTGTTCGGCGCGTTCGTGCTGCGCGAGTCGCGTCCGGGGTGGCGTCTCGCGGCGTCGCTCGTCGTGCTCGCCGGCGTCGTGATGCTTGCGCTGTGAGCGCGGGAGTCGCATCCTTGAGGTGGCGCGGGGGCGGAATATCGATACCCCACGGACCGTCGAGGAAGACGGGCCGGAGACGGACCGACGCGTGAACCCTCTCGCGGACTCTTGCGGCACTCGCCATCCGGCGATCGAGCCTGCGCGCCCTCGCCGCGTCAGGTCAGCGGAACGTGACGAGGCCCGCGTGGGCGGCGGTCACCAGGATCTGCACGCGGTCGCGCAGGTGCCACTTGGACATCATGCGGCCGAGGTGCGCCTTCACCGTGCCCTCGGACACGATGAGCGCCTTGGCGATCTCGGCGTTCGACATGCCCTTCGCCAGGCACTGCAGCACCTCCTCCTCGCGGTCGGTGAGGGGTTCGAGGGCGTCGGCGGCGGAGGCCGCGGGGGTCGAGTCGCGCACGTGGCGGATGAGCATCGAGGCGATGCGCGGCGACAGCGAGCTGGCGCCGTTGTAGACCTCTCGCACGCCGGCGACGATGTCCTCCGCGCTGGAGTCCTTGAGCAGGTACCCGGAGGCGCCGGCGCTGAGCATGGGCAGCACGGTGTCGCTGCCGTCCAGCGTGGTGACCGCGAGGATGCGCACGTCCGGCCAGCGTTCCGCGATCGCGGCGGTCGCCTCGATGCCGTTCATCTCGGGCATCTGCACATCCATCATCACGACGTCCGGCTTCTCGCGCTCGATGGTCGAGAGGGCCTCTCTGCCGTCCTCCGCCTGCGCCACGACCGTGATCTCCGGCGCGCGCGAGACGAAGTGCGACAGCGCGGAGCGGACCAGGGGATCGTCATCGACGATCACGACGCGGATTTCCTGCATGGAGGAAGCCTAACCGCGTCGAACCCGCGGACGAACGCTGTAGACCTTTGGCCATCGAGGTCTAGACGGAAGCCAGATGTGCGCGCTGATCGCCGCCGAGAAGATGAATACAGACATCGACAAACGACCACCAAGAGGAGGTGAATGTAATGACTTTCTGGCAGCAGGTTGGCAAGCTCTTTGGTTTCATTCGCTAGGATAGCTGGCGATTAGGAGATAGTGCACCATGGCCTTTGACCAGTCGAGACGGGCGGTGCCCGATATCTTCCGACTCGGACGAGGTGAGCGGCTCACTCGCGTGGAGAGCATCGTCATTCTGGCGATCATCTGCGTCATGATCGCTATCGACGTCATCTCCCTGTTCACGGACTCCGTGAACCCGATCGCGTCAGCGGTGAGCATCGCAGCCACCGCAGCGACGCTCCTTTTCCTGTGGTCCCCGCTGGTGGCCACATGTGCCATGGGGGTCGTCCTCGCGACGTCCTTCCTCATCAACACCGAGTCCCAGGTCCTGATCACCGTCGCGCTGGCGTCGGCTCTGGTCATGCGGCTCGGATGGACGCCCCTGATCCTCGCGTACACGGGCGTCTTCCTCGTCGCCACGTCCGTCATGGCGTACGGCGACAGCGTTCCTGTGAACGTCGGCATCTACCTCATCGCGGCGACCGTCGCCGGGGCGATCGGACTCGGACTCCGGCTCGCCTTCGATCGCGGTCGTCGGCTCGAGCACGAGCTCGAGGCGGCAGCCGAGCAGGAGCGAGAAGCAGTGCTCGCCGAGCGGCGTTGGATCGCCGGCGAGCTTCATGACAGCATCGCGCACCACCTCACGGTGGTGTCGCTGCACGTGCAGATGCTGGAGGACCCGCAGACCAGCGACGACTCGCGCGAGGCGATCCGTGTCGCCGCCCGCAAGGCGATGACCGATCTCCGCTTCGTGATCGAACTCGCCGACGACGGTCCGCGCTCATCCGGCATGCCGACGGGCGACCTCGTCGCCGCCGTCGACGAGGCCCAGGCCGAGTTCGAGGCGGCGGGTCACACCGTGGTCCGCGAAGGCGACCCGGGCGACGAGCGCATCCCGCGGGCGGTGGAGATCGTGCTCGCCCGCATCGTGCGCGAATCCGCAACCAATATCCTGAAATATGCCGGGGAGGGCGAAGTCCAGATCCGGCTGATCGTCGACGACGAGTCGGCGCATCTGACCCTTCGCAGCCCGCTGCCGACCACGCCGCGCCGGGAGCTCTCCTCGTCCCGCACGGGTCTGGGCCGGATGGCCGAGCGCGTGATGGGCGCCAGCGGAGAATTCAGTGCGGGAGAGATCGACGGACACTGGCTCGTGTCCGCCGTGTTGCCGGTGACCTGATCGGCTATGGTGTGAGAGCCCCCTCGCACCCGACCTCGCAGCCCCTAGACGAAAGTCTAGGAGAGTCTCGACGTTCGGCTCTTCAGCGTCTCTCCGCCGCCGCCATATGCTGAAGGCTCCCCAGATAAAGCGTCCCCAGCGCTGCGATCGCGGGCGCGATCTTTCTGGCTTCTGAACACTCCCGTGCCCGCGATCGCGAATCTGTCTTCCGGCCCTCTCCGCGGCCGCATCCCGCTCACGCGCCCACGGCGCGCATGAAGTGCCCGTCCGTCGAGATGCCGGACGCCGCCACCGTGAAGCGGACCACCTCGCTCAGGTAGCGGTCCTCCGAAGCCTCGAAGATCCGGCCGTCGGCATCGCGCGACGTCCGCGTGAGGCGCAGGATCGGCGTGCCGCGCGGCACCCGCAGCAGCGACGCGTCCTGCTCGTCGGCGGCGACGGCATCGATCACGTGCTGCAGGGTCACGATCGGATGCCCCACCGAACCGAGATACTCCGTGATGGACACCGCGTCGAGGTCCACGTCGAACAGCTGGCGGCCGACCTCCTCCGTGTAGGCGAGTCGCTCCAGCATCGTCGGCCGTCCGTCGAGCAGGCGCAGCCGCACCACGCTCACGATCGTGTCCTCGCGGTCGACCCCGAGCGCGGGCGCCAGGTCCCCCGCGCGGCGGAGGCTCAGCTCCTGCGTCCGTGCGCCGGGAGTGACGCCGAGCTCGCGCGCCCATCGGGTGAACGGGACGGAGACGTCGACCGCCTGGCTCGCCTTGCGCGCCACGACCCTGGCCGGCCGCCCGCGCCCCGTCTCGATCAGTCCCTCGCCGCGCAGGGCGGCCAGTGCGTTGCGGACCGGTCCGCGCGAGGTGTGCCAGCGCTCGGCCAGCTCGGCCTCCGTCGGGACGTCGTCGCCGGGACGGAGCTCTCCGGCGGCGATCATCGCCCGCAGGTCCTCTGCGATCTGGGTGTACACAGCTTCGGCCACATAGGTACATTACTTCGCCGCGGTGCCGGGTGCCCGGAGAGTTGTCGTGGCGTTCATCCAGACGAATGACGGGTGAACGCGCTCTGAACTCTTCTGAGATAGGTATACATCTCGCTTCTGCGGCTGTCAGAGTCTTCGTGGATCACCCCTCCCACCCTGAAAGGTCCTCCATGAAGCTCCGCGCTCTCCCCGCCCTCGCCGGCGCTGCGATCCTCGCGCTCGGTCTCGCCGCCTGCTCCGGAACCGCCGAGGCCACCGACGCTCCCGGCGACGGGCAGTCGACCGGCGCCAGCGGGTTCGCCGTCGACGAGAACCCCCTCGTGTTCGGCGTCGTCCCCGACTCAGTCGACACCGAGACGAACTACCAGCCGCTGATGGACTACATCGCCGAGGTGACCGGAAAGACCGTTGAGTACCACGAGTCGACGGACTACGCGGCGCTCATCGAGGCCGCCGTGGCCGGCAAGGTGGACGTGGCCTCGTTCTCCGGCTTCACGTACGTCACCGCCACCAACAACGGCGCGAAGCTGACGCCCATCTCCTCCATCGTCACCGCGGAGGGCCAGGAGCCCGGCTACTACTCGCAGGCGATCGTGCCGGCCGACAGCGACATCTCGAGCATCGAGGACTTCGCCGGCAAGAAGGTCTGCTTCGTGGACCCGTCCTCCACCTCCGGCTACCTCTTCCCCTCCTACAACCTGCTGAAGGCCGGCATCGACCCCCAGGCCGACATCACACCTGTCTTCGCGGGCAAGCACGACGTCAGCGTGCAGAAGGTCGGCGAGGGCGTCGAGTGCGAGGTCGGGTTCGCCGAGGACTCCGAGGTCGAGAAGTCGAGCGCCGTCAAGGTCGTCGACGAGACCATGGTGCCGGGCGCACCGCTCGTGTACTCCTCCACGCTGCCCGAGGACCTCGCCGCGAAGCTGGTCGACGCCCTCGCCGAGATCACGATCGACGACATCATCGCCGCCGGCATCGACAGCGCCGACTCCGACTCCTTCCGCAGCGTGTTCTTCGCCACCAAGCCTGTGGACGACGCGTACTACGACCTGATCCGCGACATCTGCGCGGAGACCGAAGCGGAGCAGTGCCAGGGCTGACGCCCCTCTGCGCCGCCCTCCGTCCCGCCCACACGCGTGGCGGGACGGAGGGCGGCGGTCCGACTCGACCGCCGGCGGCCCGGCCCGATCGCCGACGCCGAAGCCCCCGAACACCCGGCAGCACACCGCACGACCAGGAGAAGCCATGACCGCGCCCGCCGACCCCGTCATCCGCCTCGACGGGGTGACCAAGACCTTCGGCACCACCACCGCCCTGAAGGGCGCGACCGTGGAGGTGTCGCGCGGCGAGATCGTCGTGCTGCTCGGACTCTCCGGCTCCGGCAAGTCCACCCTGCTGCGACACATCGACGGCCTCGAACTGCCCACCGCCGGAACCGTCGAGGTCCTCGGCTCCTCCGTCCCCGCCCTCCGCGGCCGGGCGCTGCGACGACTGCGCAGCCGCGTGGGCTTCATCTTCCAGCAGTTCGAGCTCGTGCCCTCCCTCACCGTGCTCGAGAACGTGCTGACGGGCTCGCTGTCCACGGTCCGGGGCCCGCGCCTCGGTCTGTGGGGCTATTCCCGGACCGCGAAGCTCACCGCGCTGGAGCACCTGGACAGGGTCGGCCTGCTCGATCGCGCCTACCAGCGCAGCGACACGCTGTCCGGCGGCCAGCAGCAGCGTGTGGCGATCGCCCGCGCCCTCATGCAGAAGCCCGACATCCTGCTCGCGGACGAGCCGGTCGCCTCGCTCGACCCCGAGTCCAGCGAGCAGGTCATGGCACTCATCCGCGGGATCGCCGCCGATGAGGGCCTGACAGTGGTGTGCAGCCTGCACCAGGTGGATCTCGCGATCAGCTGGGCCGACCGCATCGTCGGCCTCCGCCACGGCGAGGTGGTGCTGGACACCCCCACCGGCGACCTCTCCAAGGCAGAGGTGATGGAGATCTACGGACGAGTCGCCACCACGACCGCCGAGATCAACGCCGTCCAGGTCGAGCTGCTCGACGCCGCGGTGGGCGCATCGTGACCGTGCTCGCGGGCTCCGCCACCGGGGCGCGCGCGGACGGCGGCGGCTCCGGCCTGCGCTCGCTCGCCGAGCGCGCCCCGCGGCATCGGCTCTCCCCGGAGCGGATCGCCGCGGCACTCACGCTGGTCGCCCTGGTCGTCCTCGGCATCCTCGCCGTCCGCGACGTCGGCATCTCGATCCCCGCCATGGTGCAGAGCTGGGGCAATGCCGAGAACTTCCTCGGCCGCATCGGCGGGCTCTCCTTCCCCGAACCGGCCGAGCTTGTCGGACTGATCGCCCTCACCGTCGGGCTCGTGCTGGTCGGAACGCTCCTCGCCGCCGTGCTGTCGGTGCCGATCGCCTACCTCGCCGCGGCGAACACCACGCCCGGTGCCGGCTGGCGGGCGGCCGCGCGCTTCCTCGGCGTCCTCACCCGTGCCCTTCCGGACGTCGTGCTCGCCATGGCGTTCGTGCTCATGTTCTCGCTGGGCACCCTGCCAGGGATCCTCGCGATCGGCATCCACTCCATCGGGATGATCTCGAAGATGTTCGCCGACGCCATCGAGCAGATCGACGAGGGCCCGCGCCTCGCGATCCGTGCCGCGGGCGGCTCGCGCATGCAGGAGTTCGCGGCGGGCATCCTCCCGCAGGTGCTGCCCAGCTGGGTCGCCACGGTCCTGCACCGCAACGACATCAACCTCCGCGGCAGCGTCGTGCTCGGCTACGTCGGCGTCGCCGGCCTCGGTCTGGAGATGTCGTACGCGTTCAAGGCGCTGAACTACGGCAAGGGCCTCGGCATCGCCCTCGTCATCTTCGTGCTGTGCATCGCGATGGAGGTCGTGTCGAGCCTGGTGCGCGGCGCCATGCTGGGCGAGCAGAGGCACACCCGCTCGTGGATGGACCGGCTGCTGCACCCCCGGCTGGGTGCGCCGCGCCGTCCCGTCCACGACGCGGCCCCCGCGTGGGCGGCCTCCCCGGTCGCGGCTCTGCGCCGCCCGTGGACCCCGCAGCGTGTGCGCCACACCGCGGCGGGGGTCGCGGCCGTGCTCCTCGTGATCGGCAGCGTGGTCGTGAGCCGGATCTCGTGGCTCGACCTCTTCACGTTCTGGGCCAAGCTGCCCGAGGTGGCCGCGCGCTTCTGGCCGCCCTCGTTCGGCAGCTACGACGCGGGCGTCATGATCGAGGCGATGCGCGAGACCGTCGCGATCGCGCTCGCCGCCACGGTGCTCACCCTGCTGCCCTCCCTGCTGCTCGGCTCTCTCGCCGCGCGGAACGTGGCCCCGCACCCCGCCACTCGGGGCACCGCTCGACTGCTGCTCGTCGGCATCCGCGGCATCCCGGAGCTCATCCTCGCGATCGTGCTCGTGGTGATCACCGGGCTGGGCGCGCAAGCGGGCGTGATCGCCCTCGCCATCGGCGGGATCGGGCTGCTCGGCAAGCTCATCGCCGACTCGCTGGAGGAGGTGGACCGCGGACCGGAGCGCGCGCTGCGTGCCGTCGGCGCCACGCGGGTGCAGACCTACGCGGCCGCCACCGTGCCGCAGGGTGCCCGCGCCCTGATCGGGCACAGCTTCTACATGCTCGACACCAACATCCGCGCGGCGACCATCCTCGGCATCGTGGGCGGCGGGGGAGTGGGCTACTACCTGCTGAACGCCAGCCAGGGGTCGCGCTACGAGACCGTGACCGCCATCGTCCTGATGATCCTGGTCACCGTGCTCGCCGTCGAGGGCCTGGCGATGTGGATGCGGAAGGTGTTCCGATGACCGGGGTCAACGACACCGCCGACCTCGTCGTGGTCGGCGCCGGCATCGTCGGACTCGGCGCCGCGGATGCGGCTGCCCGTCGCGGCCTCCGCGTGGTCGTGCTGGACCGCGCCGATGCGCCGGTCGGAGCGACCATCCGCAACTTCGGCCACCTGTGCATCGGCGCGCAGCAGGGAGACGCCCGCCGCTACGCGGACGCCTCGCGCGACGTGTGGCTGCGCCTCGCCCGGGACGCCGGGTTCTGGCTGCGCGAATCCGGAACGCTCGTCGCCGCCCGGCACCACGACGAGCTCGCCGTGCTCGAGACCGCGACGCGCGAGGGAGGGATCCGGCTGCTGGACGCCGCCGAGATGCACCGGCGTGCGCCCCTCCGCCGTGACGCGGTGATCGGCGGAGCCCTGATCGAGGCCGACCTGCAGACCGACCCGCGCACCGCGGCGACCGCGATCGTGCGGCACCTGACCGCGCGCGGCGTCGAGTTCCGCTTCCGCACCGCCGTGACCGGACTCAGCCCCGGCCGCGTCGAGACCACCCGGGGCGCGATCCACGCCGGCGCCGTCGTGGTCGCCGTCAACCACGACATCGACCAGCTGCTGCCCGACGTGGCCGAGCGGCACGGCGTCGCCCGCTGCGCCCTCGACATGATGCGCATCGCCGCGGTCGTGCCCCGGCCGCTGACGGCGCCGCTGCTCACCGGGTGGTCGCTGCTCCGCTACGGCCGCTTCGCCGACACCGCGGAGGCCGCGCGGGTGCGGGAGCGTCTGCACGGCGAACGGCCGGACCTCGCCGCCCTCGACCTCAACCAGATGTACACGCAGCTGCCGGACGGCTCGCTCATCCTGGGCGACTCGCACGCGACGGCGACAGCCCCGCCGCCGTTCCAGCCCGAGACCGCGTTCACGGCGTTCCTCGCGGAGGCCGAAGCCCTGTTCGACCTCACGGCACCGCGGGTGATCGAGCGCTGGCAGGGCGTGTACGCCAAGGGCCCTGCGGAGTTCCTCGTCGACCGCGACGACAGCGGAGCCCTCGTGCTCGCCGCGACCACCGGCATCGGCATGACCTGCGGCCTCGGTCTCGCCGCCCTGAACCTCACCGCCGCCCTCGACGCGGCACCCGCTCTGGAAGGAACCCCATGACCACTCCGCTCGAACTCGTCGTCCTCGACATGGCAGGAACCACGGTGCGCGACGACGGCGTCGTGGAACAGGCGTTCCAGCGCGCGGCCGAGCGGACGGGGGTCGCCGACCGTCTGCCGTGGGACGAGGCCCTGGCGCACGTGCGGGCCACGATGGGGCAGTCGAAGCTCGACGTGTTCCTGCACCTCTCCGGCGGAGACGCCGCCGCGGCCGCCCGTGCCGCGGCCGCGTTCGAGGACGCGTACGCCGAGATCGTGTCCACCGCGGGCGTCGCCGAGATCCCGGGCGCCGCGGACGCCATCCAGGGGCTCAAAGACGCGGGACTCGCGGTCGTGCTCACGACGGGCTTTCCCCCCGTCACGCGGCAGGCGCTGCTCGACGGGCTCGGGTGGGAAGGGCTGATCGACCTCGCGCTCTCCCCCGCGGACGCCGGCCGCGGCCGCCCCGCGCCCGACCTCGTGCTCACGGCGCTGCTGCGCACCGGCACCTCCTCGGTCGCGGCGGTGGCCATCGCGGGCGACACCGTGAGCGACATCCACTCCGGCCGTCGCGCCGGGGCGGGCTTCGTCGCCGGGGTCCTCAGCGGGGCGCACGACCGCGCGGCGCTCAGCGGTGCCGGTGCCCACGCGATACTCGCCGACGTCACCGCGCTGCGGGCCGAGCTGGCTGCGCGCGAACTGCTGCCCGTCGCCGCCAGGGTCTGACGGGCGCGCGCGTGGGAACCCTGCTGATCCGCCCACCGGGACACCGGAGGGACGTCGCGCTGCGTCCTGCCGCCACCGCCATGGTGTGGGTCGGCGCAGGGCATCCGCACGAGACGATCGCCGTCCCCGGCGTGGCCCTCGCGGACCGGGACGTGCTCGTGGCCGTGGAGCTCTCCACCATCTGCGGCTCCGACGTGCACACGGTCCAGGGCCGCAGGGCCGCCCCCACGCCACTCGTGCTCGGACACGAGAGCGTCGGCCGGGTCATCGCGACGGGGGACGCCGGAGCGGACGCCGTCGACGGCACCCCGCTGCGCATCGGCGACCGCGTGGTCTGGTCGGTCACCATCGCCTGCGGCAGCTGCGACCGCTGCCACCGCGGGCTCACGCAGAAGTGCCGCACGCTCGGCAAGTACGGGCACGACAGGGTCGGTGCGCACGGCGATCTCACGGGTGCGTTCGGCACCCACGTGCAGCTCCGCGACGGCACGGCGATCGTGCGGGTGCCGGAGTCGCTGTCGGCCGCGGTGCTGGCGCCGGCGTCCTGCGCCACCGCGACCGCCTGGGCCGCGGTGACCAGGGCTGCACGCGACATCGAGCTGGACGGCGCGGTCGTCCGGGTGCACGGTGCCGGGCTCGTGGGACTCTCCGCCGCGGCCATCGCCGCCGAGCACGGGGCCGCCGTCGAGGTGCTCGACCCGGACCCGCAGCGGCGCGAGCTCGCGACACGCTTCGGCGCCGGTCGGGTCGACAGGGAGCCGGACGTGGTGATCGAGGCGTCGGGGCATGCGGTGACCGAAGCGCTCGCCGGCGTCGGCGTCGGCGGCACCGTGGTGCTCGTGGGCAGCGTATTCCCCGCCGAGCCGGTTCCCGTCGATGCCGAGAGCCTGGTGCGACGCCTGGTCACCATCACCGGGGTGCACAACTACACCGCGCGCGAGCTGGCCGACGCGGTCGCCTTCCTCGCCGGTCGCGGTCGGGCGTACCCGTTCGGCGAGGCGGTGGGCTCCGTGCGACCGCTGCTCGACATCGACGCGGCGCTCGCAGCGGCGGCGGCCCCGGGTGCTCCGCTGCGGATCGGCCTGCAGCCGGGGCGCTGAGCCGCCGCGACCCTCAGGCGCCGATGCCGCGGCGCGGTCCCGCGGGGTGCAGGCCCTCCGCGTGGAAGGCGAGCAGCCGGACGGCGGCATCGACGCTCTGCGACAGCACGTCGTCCGGCTCGCCGGTGAGGGCGAGGCGACGGTGGCCCGAGTCGTCCGCGGTCGCCCATCCCAGGTACACGGTGCCGGCGGGGTGTCCGTCCTCGGGGCCAGGGCCGCCCACGCCGGTGGTGGAGACGCAGATGTCCGCGTCGAACAGTTCCCGCGCGCCCGCGGCGAGCTGTTCCGCGCAGGCCGCCGAGGTGGGGTCGGTGCCAGGCACCAGGCCGAGCACCCGCTCCTTCACCTCGGTGAAGTAGGCGACGATGCCCCCGGCGAACCACCCGGACGCACCCTCGCCCGCGCCGACGGTGTTGGCGAGCCGTCCGGAGGTGAGCGATTCCGCCACGCTCACGCGCAGACCGCGCGTCCGGGCGAGCTCGCTCAAGCGCTCCAGGTCGGGGGCCTCGGTCGGTGCCGTCATCGGGCGATGCTCTCGCGCGTGGTGGCCATGGGTGCTGTCCTTTCCCGATGTGCGTATGCGTCCGCCGTGCGGACCTGGAGCGAGGCTACGAGCACCCGCCGGTCCCCGCGCAGGGGATTGACAAAGCCTCGGGAGTCAAGCCCCTGGCCCTGCCCCACCGGCGCCGCGATGGTCGAATCGAGTCGCACGATGGAGGAGGCGGACGTGACGGAGCGCACACGCGACACTGCGGGCATGAGAGCGGTGTTCTGGACCTGGGCAGGGATCATCGGGGTCGGGCTGGTCATCATGATCGGGCTGCCGCTGGGAGGGCGATGACCGTGAAGGCCCGTCTGAAGGATCACGCGCTGAGCCTGTTCTTCCTCGCGCTGTTCGTGCTCGCCCTGGCCGGCCAGTCGCTCGCGGGCTATCTGCGCAACAACGACGAGCTGAAGGACCACGGACTCGCGCCGATCGGCTTCCTCGACTTCGTCTGGTCGTCGGACTTCGTGGTCGACGTGGCGGAGAACTGGCAGTCGGAGTTCCTGCAGTTCTTCCTGTTCATCGCCGCGACCATCTGGTTCGTGCAGCGCGGCTCCCCCGAGTCGAAGAAGCCGGGGGACGAGGGGCCTGGCAGTGACGCGGATCAGCTCGTCGGCCGCCACGCCCGCCCGGATTCCCCGCGGTGGGCCCGGGCGGGCGGCTGGCGGGCCGCCGTGTTCGGCAACTCGCTGCTGATCGTGATGGGCGCCGTGTTCGTGCTGTCGTGGCTGGCGCAGTCCCTCGCCGGCACCGTGGTGATGAACGCGGAGAACGCGATGCACGGCACCGCGGCCATCACGTGGCTCGACTACGTCGGCTCGTCGGACTTCTGGGACCGCACACTGCAGAACTGGCAGTCGGAGTTCCTGGCGGTCGGCACGATGGTGGCCTTCGCGATCTACCTGCGCCAGCGGGGCTCAGCCGAGTCGAAGCCGGTCGGCGCGCCGCATCACGAGTCGGCGCTGGAGTCCGAGTGAGCGTCCGGCGCTGACTGCGCGTTGGCGTCCATCCGCTCGGTGCGCTCGCCGTCTCCGTCGTAGTCGGGACGCGGCGGCTGCAGCGGCTGGTCGGAGTACTCGCCGCCGAGCCGTCCGCCGTACGGGCGTCCGTGGTCGGCGAACTCGTCTCGAGCGAAGACCAGCTCCCACGGACCGACCGTGAAGCGGGAGCCCGTCCGCAGGGTCTCGGTGCGCTCGCCGGGATGCGTGGCGTCGGCGTCGGGGTTCGAGTTCATCTCGCCCTCGGCGTGCAGCGTCACCACGTACTCGTCGCGGTCGTCGTGCACCACCGTGGCGTGCACGGGCTCGGTGTCGGCCAGGCGCAGCTCGTTGCCCGCCGCGGAGCCGATGCGCACCTCCTCGACGTCGAGGGCGAACTCCGTGCGCTCGTCGTCGCGGCGCACGCGCAGCCGCGGGTTGCCTGCACCTCGCTCGGCGTGGGTGGTGCCGGGCGTGTAGCCCTCGTCGGGACGGTCGTCGATGTGGCGTGCGTTCATGGCGGTGCCCTCCTCGGGTGTGTAGGTTTCGAGGCTAACCCGCACGGGAATCGCGCGCACGGCCTTGACTTCGCGCGCGCGGGCGTCCTTCTGCCGCGCACAGCCGCCACGTGTTTTCCGTTCGGCCCGTCTGTGGGCATACGCTACGCAGAGGGCACGATTCCGGCGGAGGCTGCCGGAATCCGAATCGCGAACCACCGAGGAGCATCACCCGATGGGCAAGTTCATCTACGAAGGCGGCGTGAAGACCGAGATCGAGGACCGCGCTCTCACGCACGTCCAGCTCGTCATCACGGCGAAGCTCCGCCGCGGCGAGCCCTTCCCGTTCAGCTGGCGTGAGGACGCGAGCGTCGGCGGCGGACGCACCACCGTGTGGATCCAGCCGGGCAGCTCGCTCGTGTTCAAGTACTTCGGGAGCAGGCAGCCCTCCATCAACCGCGCCTGGATCGAGGCGCTCGCCTTCACCGCCAACGCCCCGAGCGGCCTGTACCTCGTCCCGGAGCCGTCCGAGTCCGGCGAGCAGCCCGGGGGCGGAGACATCCCGGTCACGCCGCCGCTCTGAACGACGACACCCCGTCTGCGCCGCTGACGAGGGTGCTCCCGAGGGTCGCGGCACCGGGCTGACGTGTCAACCCCCTGCCGCCTCCACCCGGATGCCGCGAGGCTCGATCACGAACCGATCGACAGCCACTCGACACCGGAGGAGCGGACATGAGCGACACCACCCGCGACGGCGGCATCACCGACCCGAGGCACGCGCACCGCGAGGACGGATTCCCCGCGCAGAGCCAGGACCAGCCGGGACTGACCGAGCAGACCACGCCGGAACCCGACCACGGCGAGCAGTCCTACGTCGGCCACGGCCGGCTGGAAGGACGGCGTGCGCTGATCACGGGCGGTGACTCCGGCATCGGCAGAGCCGTCGCGATCGCCTTCGCCCGGGAGGGCGCCGACGTCGCGATCGTGCACATGCCGGAGGAGCAGGACGACGCCGAGGACACGCTCGCGCTCGTCCGCGAAGCAGGGCGCACCGGCGTCAGCCTCGCCGGCGACGTGCGCGAGGAGACCTTCGCCACCGAGGCGGTGCACCGGGCCCGCACCGAACTCGGCGGGCTGGACATCCTGGTGCTCAACGCCGCGTACCAGCACGACATCGACGGCTTCGAGAACCTCGACACCGAGAAGATGCGCCGCGTGTTCGACACGAACCTCGCGGGGCTCATCTTCTCCGCGAGGGCCGCGTTCCCCGACCTCGAGCCGGGGTCGAGCATCATCGTGACCTCGTCCGTGCAGTCGGCCCAGCCCTCGCCCGGACTGATCGACTACGCCATGACCAAGGCCGCACAGGTCGCCTTCGTCAAGGCGCTCGCCGAGGAGGGCGGCCCGCGCGGCATCCGCGTGAACGCCGTCGCACCCGGCCCCATCTGGACGCCGCTGATCCCGGCCACGGGGTGGGGTCCGGAGCGCCTCGCGACATTCGGCCAGGACACGCCGCTCGGTCGCGCAGGACAGCCGGCGGAGCTCGCCGGCGCCTACGTCTACCTCGCCTCGGCGGAGTCGTCGTACGTGTCCGGCACGGTGGTCGCGGTGACAGGGGGCAAGGCTCTCTGACCCGCGCATGAACGGCTCAGGCGGCGGGGAGAGGGGCCCCGCCGCCTAAGCTTGTCTGGTGCAGAGACCCGCGGCCTCCAGCCCCCTCGTGGGCGTCGCGCTCGTCATCGGCTCGTGCCTCTCGCTGCCGTTCGGCGCCGCCGTGGCCGCGCAGCTGTTCCCCGTGCTCGGCCCGTGGGGCGTCACGTCGCTGCGCGTGGCGATCGCCGCGGTGCTGCTGGTCGTGATCGTGCGCCCGAGGCCGCGCCGGTGGACGCGCCCGCAGTGGACGGCGGCCGTGCTGTTCGGGGTGTCGCTCGCGGCCATGAACGGCTTCTTCTATGCAGCCATCGACCGCATCCCGCTCGGGCCCGCCGTGGCGATCGAGTTCCTCGGGCCGCTCGTCCTCGCCGCCGTGCTCACCCGGCGGTTCGCCGACGCGGTCTGGGTCGCTGTGGCCCTGCTCGGTATGGCACTGCTCGGCATCGACGGGCTCATCGGCGCCGAGCCGCTCGACCCTTTCGGCGTGCTGTTCATCCTCATCGCCGCCGGGTTCTGGGTCATGTACATCCGGATGAGCGCGCGCGTGGGCGCGCTCATCCCCGGCAGCAGCGGCCTGGCGATGGGCCTCGTCGTCGCCGCGGTACTGCTCATCCCGGTCGGCGTCCCCGCCGCGGCCACGGTCGCCGCAGACCCCTCGCTGCTGCTGCTCGCCGCGATCACCGCCGTGCTGTCGTCCGTGATCCCGTACAGCTTCGAGCTCGCGGCGCTGCGCCGGCTGCCGCAGCGCGTGTTCGGCGTGCTGCTGAGCCTGGAGCCCGCATTCGCCACCCTCGCGGGCTGGCTGATCCTCGGACAGGACGCGACCGTGCTGAGGCTCGTGGCCGTCGCGCTCGTGATCGCGGCGAGCGTCGGCACCACACTGGGTGTGCGCAGGGACCGCAGGGGGCAGGAGCCGTCAGGACCGTTCACCGCCCCGATCCCGCTGCCCGACTGAACAGTCGCGCCCTCGCGGCCCGCGGTGTCCGGCGAGGGCGTACCGTCGAAGCATGAGCGCCCTGACCGCCCTGTTCGGCATCTCGCATCCGATCGTCCTCGGCCCGTTCGGCGGGCTGTCCTCGGTGCCCTTGACCGCCGCCGTGAGCGACGCCGGCGGGCTGGGCTCCTACGGTCTGTACGGCTACGACGGGGACCGCATCCGCGCGACGGGCGCCGAACTGCGGGCCGCGACCGCGCGACCGTTCGCGCTCAACATCTGGCTGCCGACCGGAGACGAAGTGTCACCGAACCCGCAGCACACGGTGTTCGCGCAGGCCCTGCAGCCGTTCTACGAGGCGGTCGGCGTCGGGGTGCCCAGTCGTCCGGAGCGCTACGTGCCCGCGCTCGACGAGCAGCTCGACGCGATCTGGGACGTCGCTCCCGCCGTGCTCAGCGTGGTGTTCGGCGTCCCGTCCGCCGAGGTGGTGGCGGAGGCGCGCGATCGCGGCATCCGGGTGGTCGGGACGGCGACGACCGTCGCGGAGGCCGTGGCGCTGGCGGAGGCCGGTGTCGACGCGGTGGTCGCCACGGGGGCGGAGGCCGCGGGGCATCGCGTGTCGTTCCTGCGCCCCGCCGAGGAGTCCCTGGTGGGGATGTTCGCGCTCGTGCCGCAGGTGGTCGACGCGGTGGACGTGCCCGTGATCGCCGCGGGGGGCATCGCCGACCGTCGCGGTGTCGCGGCCGCGTTCGCGCTCGGGGCATCCGGCGTGCAGGTGGGGACGGCGTTCCTCGCGACGGCCGAATCGGCGGCGACGGACGCCCACCGCGACGCCATCCGGCGCACCGCCGCCGATGAGACCGTGCTCACCCGGGCGATGAGCGGTCGCCTGGCGCGCGGGGCGCGCAACCGCGCGGTGCGGGCGATCGAGGCGAGCGGCACCATCGCCCCGTTCCCGATGCAGAACTGGCTCACCGGCCGGTTCCGCACCCCGGCGGGGGAGCAGAACCTGGGCGAGCTGCAGTCGCTGTGGATGGGGCAGGCCGCCCCGCTCGCCCGCGACACGGCTGCCGCCGCAGTCTTCGCCGAGCTCGCCGCGGGTGTGCCCGGCGAGTGAGCGGCGGGGCATAGTACCGGTTGCGTCTCCATCCACCGCGGCGACAATGGATTCTCTATCTCGACTCCTGCATCCTGATCTACGCGATGGAAGACCGGGGCGCCCGCGGTGCGGCCGTGCGTCGTGCTCTCGCCGACGTGGAGGTCGAAGTGACGTCCAGTGCGCTCGCGCTCCAGGAGTGCCTCGTGCGTCCGATGCGGGAGCGCAACGCCGAGCTTCGAGACCGCTACCTGGCCACGTTCGACCACATCGAGACCGTCGACCTCGACGCGGCGGTGTTCGTCCGTGCCGCGGAGCTGCGAGCCGACTTCGGCCTCAAGACTCCCGACGCGCTGCACCTGGCGGCGGCGCAGGTGTCGGGATGCACCGAACTGTGGACCAACGACACACGCCTGGCGACGGCATCGCACGGGCTCGCCGTTGACATCATCGCCGAACGCCCCTGATCCGTTCTCTGGCAGACCACAAGCCGCCACCACGTTCCCGGCGGAGTGACCTCGGCCGCTAGAGGATGACGGTGGAGCGGCCGTGCACGATCACGCGGTCCTCGGCATGCCACTGCACGGCGCGTGCCAGCACCAGGCGCTCCACGTCGGCGCCGCGGCTCTGCAGCTCGGCGGCGGACTCGGAATGGGTCACGCGCGTCACGTCCTGCTCGATGATGGGTCCCTCGTCGAGGTCGGCCGTCGCGTAGTGGGCGGTCGCGCCGATCAGCTTCACGCCGCGCTCCTTCGCCCTCGCATACGGGTTCGCGCCGATGAACGCCGGCAGGAAGGAGTGGTGGATGTTGATGACGGGGGCGCCGAGCCGCGTGATGAAGTCGTCCGTGAGGATCTGCATGTAGCGGGCGAGCACGACCAGGTCGACGTTGCCCTGCAGCAGCTCGAGCTGGCGCTCCTCCATGGCCTGCTTGTCGCCGGAGGGGATGTGCACGAACGGCACCCCGAACGAGCGGACAGCCTCGGCGAGGTCCGGATGGTTGGACACGACCATGGTGATGTCGATGTCGAGCTGACCGCGCTGCGTGCGCCACAGCAGCTCCATCAGGCAGTGGTCGTACTTCGACACGAAGATCGCGACGCGCTTGCGGCGCGACACGTCGTGCAGGGACCACTCCATGCCGAAGCGCGCGGCGACCTCCGCGATGTCGGCTTCCAGCGCCGGGCGTGCGGCGGCGAGACCGGGAAGGTGGAGGACGGTGCGCTGGAAGAACCGGCCGCCCTCGGAATCGGTCGAGTGCTGGTCGAGCGAGATGATGTTCGCGCCGTGCCGTGCGAGCACGCCGGCCACCGCGGCGACGATGCCGGGCTGGTCGTCGCAGGCGATCAGCAGACGGGCGGTATCGGGCTGGCTCATGGGCGCTCCTCGGGGTGTGCATCGATTCTGCCGTGTCGCGCGGGTGGGGAGCGAATCGCGGGCGGCGTCGCTACCCTGAGACCGTGGATGCGAGCGACGTCGGTCTGGTGCTGATCCCCCTGCTCGCGGTCGCCGCACCGCTTCTCGCCCGCGGTGTCCGACCGCTGGTGCGGGTGCCGATCGTGGTCTTCGAGCTGGTGCTCGGTATCCTCGTCGGACCCGCCGTGCTCGGCTGGGTCGAGCCGGGGCCGCTGCTGGAGAAGCTGAGCGACTTCGGCCTCGCCGTACTCTTCTTCGTCGCAGGCTCCGAGATCGACTTCCGCATGGTCGCCGGCAAGCCGCTGGCCCGGGCGTCACTGGGCTGGCTGCTGAGCGTGCTGCTCGGCATCGGGCTCGGGTTCTTCTTCGCGCCGGGGGAGGGCATGGTCGTCATCGGGATCGCACTGAGCTCGACCGCGCTCGGCACCCTCATGCCGATCCTCCGCGACGCCAGGGAGCTGGACACGCCCTTCGGCCGCGCGATCAGCACGATCGGAGCGGTCGGCGAGTTCCTGCCGCTGATCGCGATCTCGATCTTCCTCAGCACGCGCGCCACCCCGCTCGCGACGGCGGTCCTGCTGACCTTCGTGGTGCTCGCCGGGCTCGCGGTGCTCATCGCGCACCGCGTGCCGCACGGCCGGCTGCACGGCATCGTGCGCGCGACCCTGCACACGTCCGACCAGTTCGGGGTGCGGTTCGTGATCCTGCTGATCGCCGCGCTCGTCGGCCTCAGCGTGGTCCTCGACCTCGACATGCTGCTGGGCGCCTTCGTGGCCGGCGCCATCTGGCGGATCATCATGGCACGCGCCCCGAAGAAGGACGCGGAGGAGGTGGAGAGCAAGATCGAGGCGATCGCCTTCGGCTTCCTGGTGCCGATCTTCTTCCTCTATACCGGCGTCACCTTCGACCTGCAGGCGCTGCTCACCTCGGCCGGCGCCCTCGCGCTCGTGCCGGTGTTCCTGATCGCGCTGCTCGTGATCCGCGGCTCCACGGCACAGCTCTCCGCCCCGGCCGGCGCGAGCGGCAGGGACAGGGCCGCGCTCGGGCTGCTCGCGGCCACGGGCCTGCCGATCATCGTCGCGGTCACCGCGATCGGCGTCGACCAGGAGATGCTCGACACCGGTACGGCCGCGGCGCTGGTCGGCGCCGGCATGCTCTCCGTGCTGCTGTATCCCCTGATCGGCATGACGCTCCGCGGCGAACGCGCCCCCGTGGCGGGGCCCGAGCTCGCCGAGCGGACGCGGCAGGGGGAGCTGTGAGCACGGCATCGGCGCTGCTGGCCCAGGCCGTGCGCGAACTCGCCGGCGCCCCGCAGGAGGGCCTCGGCGAGCAGCGCGACTCCCGCTGGCGCGGACGCCGCATCGTCCGCGTCGGCGCGGCCTGGCACGTGGGCGTGCTGCTCCTGACCGACACGCACACGCTCGCCACGGCGGAGGTGCTGCGCGCGGCCGACCCGGGGCGACGCGGGTACACGGCCGAGTCGGCGCGGGCGCGTGCCGAGCGCAGAGCCGAGGCGCTGCGGGGCGGCTTCGACGCCGGCGAGGTCGTGCACGTGGGGTGGAGCGTGATCGACGTGGATGCGGTGGATGCGGGCGGGAGCTCAGGGCCGCTGGCACTGGTCGACGGTGTGCCGTCCGTGCGCTGGAGCACCGCGGGCGGCTACATGCCGCTGGAGGCATACCTGCAGGAACGCGTGGCACTGCTGCGCGACGGCACCCCGGACTGACTCAGGCGAAGCTCTGTGCGAAACGGCGCAGCAGCGCCGCGCCCTCGGTGACGGAGGCCGAGAGCACCTGCTGCTGCACGGCATCGAACTGCTCGGGGTCGAAGTACCCGGTCGTGCGGTAGAACGTCATCCGGTCGGCGAAGTCGCGCGGAGTGGGCTCGGGGTGGAACTGCGCCGCATACAGGCGTGTGCCCACGCGGTAGGCCTGCACCGGGCACACCGTGTTCGTCGCGAGCAGCACGGCGCCGGGCGGGGTGGCCGCCGCGCTCTCCTTGTGCGCCGTGAACACCGTGAGGGCGGGACCGCTCGGGCCGAACACAGGGTCGCCCGTGCCGTCGGCGGTGACCTCGATCACGGCGGCGCTCGCGGGCTCGGGCGTCGTGGTCACGACCTCGCCGCCCAGCATGCGGGTGAGCACGCCGATGCTGTAGCACGTGAAGAAGGCCGCGACCGTGCCATCGATCGCAGCCCGGGCGATGGTCTCCAGATCGGCCTCGACCCGGCGCTGCGCGGGGGAGGGCACGGGGTCGGTGACATTGAACGGCGATCCTCCGACGACGACGCCGCGGTATCGGGACAGGTGCGCCGGGGTCAGCGTGTCGTGCAGCAGGTCCAGCCGGTCGACCACGTCGACGCCCAGGGCCCGGCGGAAGGAGGCGTGCTCGGCGTCCGCCGCCCCGGTCTCGGGGCGCACACAGACGTAGAGGAGCGAGGCCATCAGGCGATTCTAACGAGGGCGCACCGGCCGCCCGCGCCGTGCGGACCCGCCGAGGCAACGCTGCTCACGCCGTCGTCTCGGCGATCGGGGCCCTCGTCGTGCAGATCGCGCCGAAGGGGTCCGTCTATGATCCTGAATGCGCCTCCGATGCAGACGGAGGTCGTGCGGGGGCGGTGCTGATCATCGAGTGCAGGCCGGGGTTGTCGTATGCGTCATCTGACCAGGGGAGGTCGGCGTCGTGCGCGCGCTCTCGGCGTGGCGGCCGCCGTGCTGGGGGCACTGCTGCTGCCCTCTCCGGCGGCCGTGCCGACCGGGACCGTCGCGAAGAGCGGGGGCGGCGAGGCCTTCACGATCGTGGTGCTGCCCGACACGCAGGGATACACGGTCTCGGACGAGCTCGCCCAGAGCATGGAGACGCAGACGCAGTGGATCGTCGATTCGCGCGAGCGGCTCGACACGGCGTTCGTGCTCCAGGTGGGCGACCTCGTGGAGTCCTGGCCGAACGAGAACCAGTGGGAACGCGCGAGCCGCGCCATGAGCACGCTCGACGACGCCGGAGTCCCGAATTCGGTGCTCCCGGGCAACCACGACCTCGATGTCACCACCGGGGAGTCGCGCACGTACGACAGCCATTTCCCGCCGACCCGGTACGCCGACGCCTCCTGGAACAGTCCCACGGCGTCGTACGGCGGGTACCTGGGGCAGGACCAGTTCGGGCCCGACGGCATCGACCGGAAGAACAAGGACAGCTACAGTCTGCTCACGGTGGGCGACACGAAGCTGCTGCTGCTCAGCCTCGAGTACGAGACGCCCGCGTATGCGATCGACTGGGCGGAGCGCGTGATCGCCGCACACCCCGATCGGGCCGTCATCCTCGCGCTGCACGGCCTCATCACCACGGGCGGCGTCCGGTCCACAGACACCGAGCGCACGGACGTGACACCCACGACCGAAGTGGACCTCTGGAAGGACTTCATCTCGGAGAACTGCTCGATCGCGATGGTGGTGAACGGGCATTGGGCGCACGGCGACGACGGCGAGGCGCGCCGCAGCGACCTGAACGACTGCGGGGAGCCCGTGCCGCAGATCCTGTCGAACTACCAGGGACGCGCGAACGGCGGAGACGGGTGGCTGCGGTACTACACGTTCCATCCCGCCGTGGGCAGCGTCGACGCCTTCACCTACTCGCCGACGCTGGAGCGGTACGAGACGGACGACAGCAGCCGCTTCCGGATGCCCGTGGATCTGTCGCCCTCGCACGACGACGTGCTGCTGCGCGGCGGGTCGACCTGGCGGGTGTGGAACGCGAAGGGCGACTGGCCCACAGGGTGGACCGCGCGAGGGTTCGACGACGCGGACTGGGCGCAGGGGGACGCGCCGCTCGGATGGGGCACGGGCGTCGAGACGCCTGTCGACCTCGGGCCGCCGCCGGAGAACCGCGCGCGGGCGATGCTGTTCCGACAGACGGTGGAGGTCGACGACGCGGACGCGCTGTCCGCGGTGACCGTGAGCACCCGGGCCGACGACGGAGTCGCCGTCTGGGTCAACGGCGCGCTGATCGGCACGTCCCACCTGAACGACAAGAAGCCGACGAGCGAGACGTTCGCGGATGTCGGCCGCTCGACCGACACCGCGACGGACGAGCCGGTGACGTTCACGGTGCCCCCGGGGCTGCTGAGGGACGGCGAGAACGTGGTGGCCGCGTCGGCGCACGTGAACTACTTCGGCACCGCGAGCAGCACGTTCGACCTCGTGATGACGGGGACACGCGAAGGCTCGGGCAGCGACTGAGTCGCGTCCGCGTCAGCGCGAGGAGTTGGTCGTGCGGCCGCGCACGATGCCCACGAAGGTCTCGACGTCCGGCGTGGTGCGGTCACGGAGCCAGGCGAGCGCGACCGTGGAGTGCGGGCCGTCCGTCAGCACGCGGTGATCCACGTCCTTGCGGTGGTGCAGGCGGGCGAGCGACATCGGCACGATCACGATGCCGACCCCCGACGCCGCCGTCGCGACCGCGTCGGCCGTGGGCAGCGGAGCGAAGCGGGCGGCGGTGGTCCCGGGGAGGTCGAGCGGCCCGAGCACGTCGTCGCTCAGGGCGATCACGACCTCGCCCTCCAGATCGGCGGCGGCGAGCTCGTCCACGGCCATCAGGTGCGAATCCGCCGCGGCCACGACCACGGGGAGCTCGTCGTACAGCGGGATCACATGCAGCGAGGCGTCGTCGAGCGGCAGCCGCACGAGCGCGGCGTCGACCTCGTCGAGGGCCGTGCGCTGCGTGGCGACCTCGATCGGCACGAGTTCGAGCGGCACATCCGGAAGGCGCTGCTTCCACCGGTCGATCCACGTCCCCGGAGTGGCACCGGGGACGGCGCCCAGGCGGAACGTGCGCGGCTCCTCCGGGGCTGCGACCGGAGCGTCGTACACGACCTTCGTCCGTGCCGCGGGGGTCGTGCGGGGCGGCGTGCCGGAACCTGGGCGCGCAGCGGAGCCGCGGCCCCGGCCGTGCGACCCGCCCTTGCCCTTGCCCTGGCCTCTGCCTGAGCCCTTGCCGGGTCGCCGTCCCTGCTGCGCCATGGGTCCCAGGCTACTCGGCGGGGACCGGCCCCACGTCGGACCCCGGCTTTGCGGCGTCCGGTCGAGTGGTGCCGTGCCCTGCGTCCGGCCCGGTGGTGGCGTGCGCTGTGGCGTCCGGTCCGGTGGTGGTGTGCGCTGTGGCGTCCGGCCCGGTGGTGGCGTGCGCTGTGGCGTCCGGTCCGGTCGCGTGCGCTGTGGCGTCCGGCCGGGTGGTGCCGTGTCCTGTGGCGTCCGGTCCGTTGGCGCCCTGCCCCGTGGCGGCCTGCCCTGTCGCGTCGTGTCGGCGCTGGGCGTGACGGACGAGCCCGGCCGCACCGGCGACGAGCAGGAGCCCGCCCGCCGTCAGCAGTGCGACCGTGACGATGGTCGCCGGTGTCACGGTGCCGACCGTGTCGGAGAGTGCCGTGCGACGACCGTCGTCGGCGAGCAGCCAGAGCGCCCAGCCGGCGATCGCCGCGAACACGGCGCCCCAGATGATGGCGGCCCAGCGCGTGCGGGGTGCGGTGGTCGACTCGGTGCTCATTCCTGCTCCTCCATGGCGTCGTACACGGTGACGACGATGACGCCGCTGCTCTGATCGATCGTGACCGGCTGGACGGTCTCGGGGGACGAGGAGCCGCCGGCGATGTCCTCCCGCAGCAGGAACCGTCCGTCCTGCTCCGCGAGCGGCCAGGTCCCGCTGTCGAGGATGCGCGCATCCTCCTGGTCGATGCGCAACCAGCTCACCTGCACGTCGCCGAGCGTGCCGCGCAGTTGGAGCTCCACCCCGGGGTCGACGAAGATCTCCGTGCGACCGGACCCCTTCTCGATCACGAGGGGTCGCGGGCCGCCGTCATGCGGGTGCAGCTGCAGGTACAGGTCGCCGAAGGGCTGACGCACGTGGGCGGCCTCGGTGTTGGAGAGCGATGCGTAGCCGAAGACGATCCCCGGGGTCGTCGTGGCCGCCCCGGCGACGAGGCCGCCCGCCAGGGTGAGGGCGGTGGCGAAGGCGAGGAAACCGCTGCGACGGCGCAGGGCTCCGGCCACGATCATCGACAGGGCCAGGACGACAGCGCCGGACAGCAGCCCGAGCGCGACACCGAGTGGTTCACCCGCGATCAGCCCGACGGCGGCACCGACGACCGTGGCGAGTCCGACCGCCGCCGTCACGAAGGCGAAGCCCGCGCGGGGGTGGGAGGCACGACGGATGCGGCGGCGCTCGGCGGCCTCTGCGGCGAACGCCGAGGCCTCGGCCTGACGCTCGCGCCGCAGCTGGTCCCGCGCGGCGCGCTCGACGTCCTGCTGCTGGCGTCGCCACGCCTGATCCTGTTCCTTCCACGCGGCGTGCTGAGCACGCCAGGAGTCGAGCGCCGCCGGGTCCTGGGAGCCGGGGGGCACCGGCGGGGGCGAGGCGGGCGGCAGGGCCGCGACGTCGGCCGCCTCCACGGTCTCCGCGACCACAGGCGAAGTGG
>NZ_JALXPE010000045.1 GCF_025143365.1 Microbacterium sp. p3-SID336
GTCAGTCGTCCGATCAGACCGTCTCGACGAGGCGGGCGGTCTCGTCGTGCCAGCTGGTGGCGACGCTGCGGAGCTTCTCCTCGTACTTGCGCCCGTGGTGTGCGCAGAACAGCAGCTCGGAGCCGTTGACCTCGGCGGCGATGTAGGCCTGCGCGCCGCAGGAGTCGCAGCGGTCCATCGCGGTCAGTCGGAACTCGACAGCGGAGGTCTCACGTTCGGTCGTTGCATTCATCTCGGGGCCTCCTCGGGTGTCGGCGTCCTTGGTTGGTCGTGCTCAATACAACCACGGCGGGCCTGTGTGCATGCCGGGTTGCCCGCGTGTTTCGCTCAGCGCGTACGCCCCCGCGCGTGGCTTCGCCCCGAGTGTGTCGGCCCGGGGAGTGTCGGCGGGGCCGGTGTCCCCGGCGCGAATAGACTCGGAGATTGTGAATGCCGAGTACTCCGCCCATCATCTCCAGGTGCTCGAAGGCCTCGAGGCCGTCCGCAAGCGCCCCGGGATGTACATCGGCTCGAACGGATCGCCGGGCCTCATGCACTGCCTGTGGGAGATCATCGACAACTCCGTCGACGAAGCGGTGGCCGGCAACGGCACGCGCATCGACATCATCCTGCACGAGGACGGCAGCGTGGAGGTGCACGACCGCGGTCGCGGCATCCCGGTGGACGTCGAGCCCCGCACCGGGCTCACGGGTGTCGAGGTGGTCTACACGAAGCTGCACGCCGGGGGGAAGTTCGGCGGCGGCTCCTACGCCGCGTCCGGCGGCCTGCACGGAGTCGGCGCCTCGGTCGTGAACGCGCTGTCCGAGCGCCTGGACGTCGAGGTGGATCGCGGCGGCAAGACGTACGCCATGTCCTTCCACCGGGGCGAGCCCGGCGTCTTCCAGGATGCAGGGGAGAAGCGGCCGGACGCGCCGTTCACCCCGTTCGAGGAGAAGAGCGAGCTGCGGGTCATCGGCAAGGCGCCCCGCGGCGTCACCGGGACACGCGTGCGCTACTGGGCGGACCGGCAGATCTTCACCAAGGACGCCGCGTTCCAGCTGGCCGAGCTGGAGACCAGGGCGCGCCAGACCGCGTTCCTCGTGCCCGGTCTCGAGATCGTCGTCCGCGACGAGCGCGCCGCGAGTGCGGCGACCGCCGAGGACGGCACACCCACCGGTCCCGTCGAGACCTCCTATCTGTACGAGGGCGGCATCTCCGAGTTCGTCGACTATCTGGCGATCGACCCGCCCGTCACCGACACCTGGCGCATCCAGGGCGAGGGCACCTTCAAGGAGACCGTGCCGGTGCTGCAGCCGGACGGCCACATGGTCGCCACTGAGGTCGAGCGGGTGTGCGCCGTGGACATCGCATTGCGGTGGGGGACGGGCTACGACACACGGATCCGTTCCTTCGTGAACATCATCGCCACCCCGAAGGGCGGCACGCATCAGCAGGGCTTCGAGCAGGAGCTGCTCAAGGTCCTGCGTGCCCAGGTCGAGCAGAACGCCCGCCGGCTCAAGGTCGGCAACGACAAGCTGGAGAAGGACGACGTGCTGGCGGGGCTCACTGCCGTGCTCACCGTGAACGTGCCGGAACCGCAGTTCGAGGGCCAGACCAAGGAGGTCCTCGGCACTCCTGCCGTCCGGCAGATCGTGGCGCAGGTCATGCGCAAGGAGCTGCTGGAGCGCTTCACGTCGACCAGACGCGACGACAAGAGCCAGGCGACGCAGCTGCTCGACAAAATCGTGTCCGAGATGAAGGCCAGGGTTTCGGCGCGCGCGCACAAGGAGACCCAGCGACGCAAGAATGCACTCGAGTCGTCGACGCTTCCGACGAAGCTGGTCGACTGCCGCACGAACGACGTCGAACGCAGTGAGCTCTTCATCGTGGAGGGCGACTCCGCGCTCGGGACCGCGAAGAACGCGCGCAACAGCGAGTTCCAGGCCCTGCTGCCCATCCGCGGCAAGATCCTGAACGTGCAGAAGGCCTCGATCGGGGACATGCTGTCGAACGCGGAATGCGCCTCGATCATCCAGGTGATCGGCGCGGGTTCCGGCCGCACGTTCGACATCGAGGCCGCGCGCTACGGGAAGATCATCCTGATGAGCGACGCCGATGTCGACGGCGCCCACATCCGGACGCTGCTGCTGACGCTGTTCTTCCGCTACATGCGGCCGCTGATCGAGCACGGTCGAGTCTTCGCGGCTGTGCCGCCCCTGCACCGCATCATCGTGATCAATCCGGGCTCCAAGCCGAACGAGACGATCTACACCTACTCGGAGCAGGAGCTGCACGCGCTGCTCGCGAAGCTGCGGAAGGCCGGCCGGCGCTGGCACGAGCCGATCCAGCGGTACAAGGGTCTCGGCGAGATGGATGCCGAGCAGCTCGCGAACACGACGATGGACCGTTCCGGTCGACTGCTGCGCCGGGTGCGCATGGAGGATGCCGAGGCCGCGGGCCGGGTGTTCGAGCTGCTGATGGGCAACGAGGTCGCTCCGCGCCGCGAGTTCATCATCGACTCCGCAGACCGGCTGTCCCGCGAGTCCATCGACGCCTAGGCCGGCGCGGGAGGCGGCCGACGCCTCCGCCCGCGACGCCCCTCCGGCCCGCAGCCGGTGAGGCTCAGACGATCGTGCGACCGATGCTGCCGATCACACCATCGATCGGCTGTCCCGACGCGTCGCGACGTGCGAGCGTCTCGGGGAGCTTGCGCACCGCGCCCGTCGGGTCGACGGCCAGGGGCGGGTGGGGTCCGACCCACGCGACCGTCAGGCGGTCCTCGCCCTTCAGGAAGGCGTGGGCGCGCACACCACCGGTCGCGCGTCCCTTCGCCGGGTAGTCCGCGAAGGACGACACCTTGGCGCGGCCGGGATCGGTGCCGGGCAGGACGCTCTCCGCGCCGGAGACGGTCGCCACCACGGCCTCGGAGGCAGGATCGACCGCGCCGAAGAACAGCACCGTCGCGCCGCCGCCCAGCTTGACGCCCGCCATGCCGCCAGCGGCGGCCCCCTGCGGGCGTACGGCGGAGGCGGAGAACCGGAGCAGCTGCGCATCGGTGGTGACGAACACCAGCTCGGCGTCGTCAGGAGCTTCGGTCGCGCCGACGACGGCGTCTCCGGGCTTCAGGCCGATCACCTCGAGCTCGGGGCGCACCGGCAGGGCGGAGGGGACGATCCGCTTGACCGTGCCCTGCGCCGTGCCCAGCGCGATCGGGGTGTCGCTGTCGAAGCGCACGAAGCCGAGGATGCGCTCGCCCTTCGCCGTCACGCCCAGGTAGTCGCGCAGCGGTGTGCCGGCGGCGAGCTGCACGGAGGTGGCGGGAACGGACGGCAGATCGACGGGTGAGAACCGCACGACACGACCCGCGCTGGTCAGGGCGCCGAGCTCCGCGCGGACGGTCGTCTGCGCGGTCGCCAGGATCGCGTCGTGCTTGCTCCGCCGTGCGGGTGCCGAGAGCTCCTGGCCCTCACCGAGGTCGACGCGCACGGCGCGGCCCGTCGTGGACAGCACGAGGGTGGTCGGGGCATCCGCGATCTGCAGGTCGACGGCTCCCTTCGCGGCGCGCGGCTTCGGCGGGGCGGCGTTCATGAGCAGCGTCCGGCGGGGGGTCCCGTACGCCTCGGCGACGGCATCCAGCTCGTTCGCGACCGCGGTGCGCAGCAGCGCCGGGCTGGCGAGGAGCTCGCGCAGGCCCGCGATCTCGGCGAGCAGCGCGTCACGCTCGGTCTCCAGCTCGATGCGGGAGAACTTGGTGAGGCGACGCAGCCGCAGCTCGAGGATGTACTCGGCCTGCGGCTCGCTCAGGTCGAACACGGAGCGCAGACGCGTGCGTGCCTGCTCGGAGTCGTCGGATGAGCGGATGACCTGGATGACCTCGTCGATGTCGAGGATCGCGATCAGCAGGCCTTCCACCAGATGCAGGCGCTCTTCCCGCCGTGCGAGACGATAGCGGCTGCGCCGCGTGATGACGTCGATGCGGTGCCCGACGTAGACGCTCAGCATCTCCTTGAGCCCCAGCGTGCGCGGCTGCCCGTCCACGAGGGCGACGTTGTTGATGCTGAAGGAGTCCTCCAGCGGCGTCAGCCGGTAGAGCTGCTCCAGCACGGCGTTCGGGTCGAACCCGGTCTTGACGCCGATGGCCACGCGGAGACCGTGATTGCGGTCCGTGAGGTCGGTGACGTCGCTGATGCCTTGCAGCTTCTTCGCCTGCACCGCATCGCGGATCTTCTCGATCAGTCGTTCCGGTCCCACCATGTACGGCAGCTCAGAGACGATGATGCCCGTGCGCCGAGGACCGAGCGGCTCGATCGAGGTGCGTCCGCGCACCTTCAGAGCACCGCGCCCGGTGGTGTACGCGTCCTTCACCCCGTCGAGGCCCATCAGGATGCCCCCGGACGGGAAGTCGGGACCGGGAACGTACTCCATCAGCTCTTCGGTGGTGGCATCCGGATGCTCGAGCAGGTGGGTGGCGGCGGCGACGACCTCGATGAGGTTGTGCGGAGCCATGTTCGTGGCCATGCCGACCGCGATGCCGCTCGCGCCGTTGACGAGCAGGTTCGGGAAGGCAGCGGGCAGGACGGCCGGCTGCTGGAACTGACCGTCGTAGTTCGGGATGAAGTCGACGACGTCCTCATCGAGGTTCTCGGTCAGCGAGAGGGCCGCAGCCGCCAGGCGCGCCTCGGTGTACCGGGCCGCGGCGGGCCCGTCGTCGAGCGAGCCGAAGTTCCCGTGTCCGTCGACGAGCGGCACGCGGAGCGCCCATTCCTGGGCGAGACGAACCAGCGCGTCGTAGATCGCGGAGTCGCCGTGCGGGTGCAGCTTGCCCATGACCTCGCCCACCACGCGTGCGCTCTTCACATGTCCGCGGTCGGGACGCAGGCCCATCTCGGCCATCTGGAAGAGGATGCGCCGCTGCACGGGCTTGAGGCCGTCACGCGCGTCCGGCAGGGCGCGCGAGTAGATGACGGAGTACGCGTATTCGAGGAACGAGCCCTGCATCTCATGGGAGAGATCGATGTCCTGGATGCGTTCGTCGACAGGCTCGGACGGCGGGGTTTTCGGCATGGACTTCCTGGGGGCGTACGGGAGCCTGTGTCAGACTGGCTCGGATGTCCCTCATGCTACCGTCCGCGTCGCCGAGCGCCCGGAGCGTCGTCGGGGTGGCGGACGACCTGCACGCTGCGCTCCGGGGCGAATCCGCCGCGCTCCCGCGCGCCGCATCGGTGGTGCTCGTCGTCGTGGACGGACTCGGGGCGATCAGCCTCCGCGGACATGCCGGCCATGCCAGGGCCATGACCGCGGGCATGACGAAGCGCGATGTGGCGCACACCGTCTTCCCGACGACGACGGCCGCGGCGCTCACGAGCATCACCACGGGCGCGTGGCCGGGGCAGCACGGCCTGGTGGGCTACCGCGTCCTCGATGCCGAACGCGACGTGCTCGCGAACCAGCTCAGCGGCTGGGAGACGGACGGGCTGGATCCGCAGGAGTGGCAGCCGGTGCCGACCGTGTTCGAGCGCGCCGCCGCCGCCGGACACCAGCCCTTCGCCGTCGGTCTCTCCGCCTATGCCCGGAGCGGTTTCACCAGGGCCACGCTGCGCGGCGCCTCCTTCGTGCCCGCGGCGACGCCGGCGGACAGGGTCGAGGCGGCCTACGCGCTGGCGCACGAGCATCCCGGCGCTTTCGTGTACTGCTACCTGCCCGAAGTGGACAAGGCCGGGCACAGGTACGGCATCGCCTCCGCGGAGTGGGTCGCCGCCCTCGAGCGCATCGACGCCGCGCTGACGGTGCGCGTCCCCCCTGGAGTCGGCGTGCTGCTGACCTCCGACCACGGCATGGTCGACGTGCCGGCTCACCGGCAGGCCGTGCTGGAGGAGGCCCACCTGCAGGGTGTGCGCCACGTCGGCGGAGAGCCGCGGATGCTGCATCTGTATCTGGAGCCCGAGGCGAAGTCCGCGGTGGTCGCGGCACGCCTTCGCGCCGACCTGGAGGGCGTGGCGGATGTGCTCACCCGCGAGCAGGCCGTGCACTCCGGGCTGTTCGGGCCCGAGGTCACCTCGGCGGCGTTGGGCCGGATTGGGGACCTTCTCGTCGTGGCGTCCGGTGTCTGGGCGGTCTACGACGGCACAGCGGAGGACCAGCGCAGTCGCGGCATGGTCGGACAGCACGGAGCGCTCACACCGGAGGAGAGCCGGGTGCCGCTGCTCCGCCTCGGCGCGTTCGGCCGCTGATCACTCGGCTCAGCGGTCTTGTCACTCGTCGGTGCGCGCCCCGAACACGATCTCATCCCAGGACGGCATCGCGTTCCGGCGTCGGCGGCGGCCACCGCCATCGGCCGGCTCGCTGGTCGTGCGCTGCGGAGGGGCCGCGGGAGTCTCCGGCTCCTCCTCGGGCTCGTCGAACGCCTCGAACAGGGAGATCGGGTCCGGCTCGTCCTCGTGCTGATCCGCATCGTCGATCAGCGGCGAGGCCTCGCGCTGGCCGCGCCGGCGGCGAAGCGCCTCCAGGAGGTCGGCCGTCTCCGGGCTGGTGGAGGCGATCTCCGGGGCGCGGTTCGTCGCGGCGTCCTGGACGGCGGGAGCCGAGCGCTCGGGAGCAGCAGGCTCCTCGACGTCCGCGTCAGGTGCGGGGAGGAGCCGAGGGCCAAAGGCGCCGGAGTCGAAGCGGCTGTCGTCCTTGTATGGCGACGCCGTGCGCTCGGACTCGACGGCACGCAGACGCGGGATCAGTCCTTCCGGCAGGGAGCCCTGACGCGAGAGCTGCGTCGCGTCCGAGTTGAGCGGCGAGAGGGCGCTGCGTCGGGGGTCGAAGCTCCATCGCGCGTCGTGGTCGACGTCGTTCGCGGTGAATTCCAGTTTGACCACCCAGCCGGACTCCTCCTTCCAGCTCGCCCACCGCTCGGAGGTCGCCGCGATCTCCGCGAGCTTGGCTCGGACGGCCGTGCCGAAGGTCGGCTGCGCATCGGGCTCGACCTCGCTGCCGATGAGCACGGGCACGGCGAGGGCCTGGCCGACGATGTGCTCGCGCTCGGCGAGCACCGGCCCCTCGAAGCGGACGACGTCGTCCACGGCGACCCCGAGCAGTTCGGCGACCTCGGCGGCGGTGAGTCCGGCACGGATCTGCGCCTGGATGTCGCGCGGGCTCGCCGCGAGCTTCTGGGCGGCTGGTTCGGCCTGCCTCGTGGCGCGGCGGAGCTCTCTCTGCAGCACGTCGTCGATGGGCAGCGCGAACCGCTCGCCCGACTCTGTGGCGAGGACCAGGACTCCTGCCTCGGTGCCGACGATGGTGACGTTTTCCATGCGAATGCCCCTCTGATGGGTGTGCGTTCATGGTGTCACGCACCGGGGGTCGGAGCAGGGAATACCGCGGGCGTGCCGTCAGTTTGCTCTGTCGCGCGAGGGAGCATTTGCGAAATGACTTTCCGTCGTGCAAACTATGGCCGCCGATTACCCGACGGCGCACCGCCCACTCGCACCATGAAAGTGGAGATTCACCGCATGGCAACCGATTACGACGCTCCCCGAAAGAGTGAAGACGACTCCGAGTCGATCGAAGCCCTCAAGGAGCGTGTGCCGGACAAGCTGTCCGGCACGACGGGGGACGAGGACTCCGACAACCCCTCGAACTTCGACCTGCCGGGCGCGGATCTCTCCGACCTCGAGCTGGATGTCGTCGTGCTGCCCGCGCAGCAGGACGAGTTCACGTGCATGAGCTGCTTCCTCGTGAAGCACCGTTCGCAGCTCGACCACGAGGGACCCGACGGCCCCATCTGCAAGGAGTGCGCTGCCTGAGCAGACCTCCGAGCGACGCCTCACGCGCCCCCGACCGTTCCGGTCAGGGGCGCGCTGTCGTCTGCGGGTGATTCGGGATTCGGGTGACGCCGGATTCGCGGGGACGCTGGATTCGCGGGGACGCCGGATCCGCGGTCAGCGACGGGAGGCGCGGATCGCGGCGGCGAGGCGGTCGGGGGTGCGCGTCGAGACGGTCCAGGCGACGACCGGGTCGTCCTCGTCGATGTTCGGCACGACGATGACGCCGTCGATGCCGCCGCGGATCAGGTGCCACCCGCGGGCGGGGAGCTCCGGCCCCCTCGCCTGTCTGGCCTCTTCCCCCGTCAGCGCGAGCGGCTCCCCGAGGTAGCGCACGTCGATGTGGGCGCGGCCGGCCCTGAGCACTCCGTCCTCGACCGAGACCACCGGCGCGAGCGCGACGAAGGCCAGCACGAGGAGGGCGGAGACCGCCGCACCGAGGATCAGCGCGAAGGTCGAGCCGACCGGCACGAAGATGAGCGACACCATCGGCCCGGCGAGTGCCGCGGTGACCAGCAGCCAGAGGCTCGGTGCGAGTCGTTCGCGGTAGTGCGGGCGTGTGTCCGTTGCGGGGTTCTGCATTAGCCTCATGGGGTGACCGATTCCGTTGATGTCCCCATTATCGCCGCAGTGGTCCCCGGCTACGCGCACCCGGGAGACGCGGGCGCCGATCTGGTCGCCGCGGAGGCCGTGCGCCTGGAGCCCGGGGAGCGCGCCCTCGTGCCGACCGGTGTGCGCATCGCCCTTCCGGACGGATACGCCGCGTTCGTGGTGCCCCGGAGTGGCCTGGCGGCGAAGCACGGGATCTCGATCGTCAACGCTCCCGGCACGGTCGACGCGGGCTACCGGGGCGAGATCAAGGTGAGTCTGATCAACACGGACATCCGCAACGCGTACGATGTGGCCGTCGGCGACCGCATCGCCCAGCTCATCGTGATGCCTGTGACCCGCGCGCGCTTCCTTCCGGTCGACGAGCTTCCGGAGAGCGTGCGGGGCGACGGCGGATTCGGCTCGACCGGCTACCAGGCACAGGCCACTCAGAACGAAGCAGGACAGGCGAAATGACCGACAGCAACGCGACTCCTTCCAAGTCCGCGCCGGAGAACCGTGCGACCGAGGGGCCTTTCGACGACTCCGAGGCGAACCCGGTCCGGCCCTACATCGACCTCGGCGGCATCAAGATCCTTCCGCGGGAGGGGCTGAACCTGCGCCTCGAGGTCGAGGAGCAGTCCAAGCGGATCGTGGCAGTCGGCCTCGACTACGCGGAGTCCTCCCTGCAGGTGCAGCCGTTCGCCGCGCCCCGCTCCGGCGGCCTGTGGGATGAGACCCGCGTGCAGCTGCGCGATCAGGTGAAGGCGCAGGGCGGACGCGTCGAGGAGCGCGAGGGCCCGCTCGGCAAGGAGCTTCTCGCGGAGGTGCCTGCGACCGCCGCGGAGGGCTCGGGGCTGCGTCTCGCACGCTTCGTCGGCATCGACGGCCCGCGGTGGTTCCTCCGCGGCGTGATCGGCGGAGCGGCGGCGTCCGACCCCGAGGCCGCCGCGAAGGTGGAGGATCTGTTCCGCTCGATCGTCGTCGTGCGCGGCGGAGCGCCCATGCCCCCGCGCGATCTCATCCCGCTGAAGATGCCGGCGACGCCGGGCTCGGCGTGAGCACGCCCGCACCCGAGGAGCAGCGCCCGCAGAGCGCCTCCGACATCCTCGGTGCCGCGCTCGGAGGTGCGGCGCGCAAGGCGGGGCTCGACCCCGCAGAGAACGCGAGCACCCACAGGGTCGTGTGGTCGGCCATGGGCGGCTGGCGCGGGATCCTGGAGTCTGTCGTCCCGAGCCTCGCGTTCGTCGTGCTGTTCACCCTGCGGCCGGAGCCGCTGCTGCTTCCCCTCGGCGTGTCGGTCGGCCTCGCGGCGCTCTTCACCGTGATCCGGCTGGTGCAGAAGTCGCCGCCCTCCGCCGCTCTCGGCGGGCTGATCGCCGCGGTGGCCGCGGCGGGGCTCGCGCTGTGGACCGGGCGGGGCGAGGACAACTTCGTCCCCGGGCTGATCACGAACGCGGTCTACGGATCTGTCATCCTCGTCTCGGCGCTCATCGGCTGGTCCGTGATCGGGATCGCGGCGGGCTTCCTGATGGGGGAGGGGACCGCGTGGCGCGCGGACCGGCGCAAGCGACGCGCCTTCTTCTGGCTGGGCATCGCCTGGGCCGCGCTGTTCTTCGCGCGCCTGGCCGTGCAGTTCCCGCTCTATCTGGCGGGCGACGTGACCGCTCTCGGCACGCTCAAGCTCGTCATGGGGCTCCCGCTGTTCGCACCGCTGATCGCCGTCACCTGGCTGGTGGTGCGGGCGCTGTATCCCCGCGCGTCGCCGGAGGACGAGCCCGCCGCGGCGTGATAGATTTATCTCGACATCAAGATAAATCGCAGGCTTTCGTCTGCACGCCGCACGGAGCAGACTGGTTAGGTCCGCCTTCCTAGCAGCCGAGGCGCGCGGGCGAGCAAGATGGAGGCGCCTGTCGCTCCCATCCGAATAGAAGGAGACGGATTCGTGTCCACGGTGAACAGCTTCGGTGCCAAGAGCACCCTGACGGTCGGCAGCACCGACTACGAGATCTTCCGCATCGACACGGTGCCCGGTTTCGACAAGCTCCCCTTCAGTCTCAAGGTCCTCCTGGAGAACCTGCTTCGCACCGAGGACGGCGCGAACGTCACGAAGGCGCAGATCGAGGCGCTCGGGTCCTGGGACGCCAACGCGGAGCCCAACACCGAGATCCAGTTCACGCCTGCCCGCGTGGTCATGCAGGACTTCACCGGCGTGCCGTGCATCGTCGACCTCGCCACCATGCGCGAGGCCGTCACGGCGCTCGGCGGAGACCCGAACAAGATCAACCCGCTCTCGCCGGCCGAGATGGTCATCGACCACTCTGTCATCGCCGACCTGTTCGGCACCGAGAACGCCCTCGAGCGCAACGTCGAGATCGAGTACGAGCGCAACGGCGAGCGGTACCAGTTCCTGCGCTGGGGCCAGACCGCGTTCCAGGACTTCAAGGTCGTGCCCCCCGGCACCGGCATCGTCCACCAGGTGAACATCGAGCACCTCGCGAAGGTCATCTACGACCGCACCAACGGCGGCGTCCTCCAGGCCTACCCCGACACCTGCGTCGGCACCGACTCGCACACCACGATGGTCAACGGCCTGGGTGTGCTGGGCTGGGGCGTGGGCGGCATCGAGGCCGAGGCCGCGATGCTCGGCCAGCCCGTGTCGATGCTCATCCCGCGCGTCGTCGGCTTCAAGCTCTCGGGTGAGATTCCCGCCGGCGTCACCGCGACCGACGTGGTGCTCACCATCACCGACATGCTGCGCAAGCACGGTGTGGTCGGCAAGTTCGTCGAGTTCTACGGCGAGGGCGTCGCCTCGGTGCCGCTGGCGAACCGTGCCACGATCGGCAACATGTCGCCCGAGTTCGGCTCGACCGCCGCGATCTTCCCGATCGACGACGTCACCCTCGACTACCTGCGCCTCACCGGCCGCAGCGAAGAGGCCGTCGCGCTCGTCGAGGCGTACGCCAAGGAGCAGAAGCTCTGGCACGACGCCTCCCACGAGCCGGTCTTCAGCGAGTACATGGAGCTCGACCTCGGCACGGTCGTCCCGTCCATCGCCGGCCCGAAGCGCCCGCAGGACCGCATCCTCCTCTCCGAGGCGAAGACGCAGTTCGAGCAGGACATCCTGAACTACGCCACGGCCTCGACCAGCGACGACATCGTCGACCTCGAGTCCAAGCACTCCTTCCCGGCGTCCGACCCCGGTCAGGTGCCCGGCGAGGAGGAGCCGACCACCCGTCCCGTGCACATCAGCAGCGGTGCGCCGGCCAACGTGTCGAACCCCGTCCCGGTCACCACTCCCGAGGGCGAGAAGTACAGCCTCGACAATGGCGCCGTCACCCTCGCGGCCATCACGTCGTGCACCAACACGTCCAACCCGTCGGTCATGATCGCCGCCGGTCTCCTCGCTCGCAAGGCGCGGCAGAAGGGCCTCAAGCAGAAGCCGTGGGTGAAGACCACGCTCGGCCCGGGCTCGAAGGTGGTCACCGACTACTACGAGAAGTCGGGCCTGGACAAGGACCTCGAGGGCCTCGGCTTCTACACGGTCGGCTACGGCTGCACCATCTGCATCGGAAACTCCGGTCCGCTGATCGAAGAGGTCTCCGAGGCGATCAACTCGCACGACCTCGCCGTCACGGCCGTCCTCTCGGGCAACCGCAACTTCGAGGGCCGCATCAGCCCGGACGTGAAGATGAACTACCTGGCCAGCCCGCCGCTGGTCATCGCGTACGCCCTCGCCGGGTCGATGCACTTCGACTTCGAGACCGACGCCCTGGGTCAGGATGCCGACGGCAATGACGTCTTCCTCAAGGACATCTGGCCGTCGCCGGAGGAGGTCCAGGAGATCGTGGACTCGTCGATCTCGCGCGACCAGTTCATCAAGCAGTACGCCACCGTCTTCGACGGTGACGAGCGCTGGCGCAACCTGCCCACGCCGGACGACGACACGTTCCAGTGGGACGAGAACTCGACGTACGTGCGCAAGGCCCCGTACTTCGAGGGCATGACGATGGAGCTCACTCCGGTGAAGGACATCGAGGGTGCGCGCGTCATGGCGACGCTCGGCGACTCGGTCACCACCGACCACATCTCGCCGGCCGGCAACATCAAGCCGGGCACGCCCGCGGCCCAGTACCTCACGGAGCACGGCGTCGACCGCAAGGACTTCAACTCCTTCGGCTCGCGCCGTGGCAACCACGAGGTGATGATCCGCGGCACGTTCGCGAACATCCGCCTGAAGAACGTCATGGTCTCGGCCGTCAACGACGGTCAGGTCGTGGAGGGCGGCTACACCCGCGACTTCACCCAGCCGGGCGGCCCGCAGTCCTACATCTACGACGCGTGCATGAACTACGCCGAGCAGGGCACCCCGCTCGTCGTGTTCGGCGGCAAGGAGTACGGCTCCGGCTCGTCGCGCGACTGGGCGGCCAAGGGCACGAGCCTCCTGGGCGTCAAGGCCGTGATCACGGAGAGCTTCGAGCGCATCCACCGCTCCAACCTCATCGGCATGGGCGTCGTCCCGCTGCAGTTCCCCGCGGGGGAGAGCTGGGAGTCGCTGGGCCTCGACGGCACCGAGATCGTCTCGATCACGGGGCTCGAGGAGCTCAACAACGGCGTCACCCCGAAGACGGTCAAGGTCACCGCCACCCCGAGCGAGCACTCGCCCGAGGGCAAGCAGGTCGTGGAGTTCGACGCGGTCGTCCGCATCGACACCCCCGGCGAGGCGGACTACTACCGCAACGGCGGCATCCTGCAGTACGTGCTGCGCTCGCTGGTCTGAGCCTCAGACACCAGCGTCACACAGGAGCACCCCGTCCGGCCTCGGCCTGGCGGGGTGCTCCTGTGTGCGCGTCAGTCGTCGAGCGCGCGGCTACTCTTCGCGCATCGCGTATCCGCCCGCCCGGAGCGTCGTGAGGAGCTGCGCGATCCAGGCGACCTCGGCACTGGTCGCCTGATCCCAGAACCGGATCGCCTCCACATGATGGTCCCATGCAGCATCCGGGTCCAGCTCGTGCTCCCGCACCACGCGGTCGCGCTTCGCGCCGACGGACTCGAGGCGCTGCTCCAGGAGCTCGATGGCGCGGGGCCGCGTCAGCTTGGTGAGGAAGCCGATGCCCGCCACGGTCTCCTCGGGGGTGTTCTCGTCAGAGGACAGCATGGCCTCGAGGAGCTCGATGAACGCTCGACGTCCGTCAGCGGTCGGCCGGTACCGGGTGCGGGCGGGACCCTGCGGGAGAGCGACATCGTCGACCTGCTCGATCAGACCCTCGGAGTGCAGGCGTCGCAGTGCATGGTAGATCGATCCCTGAGCGACGTTGCCCCAGAGATCGACCCGCCAGGACTCCAAGTCCTTGCGGACCTGATATCCGTGCGCGGCTCCTCGATCGATCACCGCGCCGAGCACGAGCAGTCTGACTGCCGACATCCCACACCTCTTGATCGTCTCTCCGTATAGGCTGACTCTAGTACAACTTGACTAGATGAGAGGGCGGGACGCGATGCACATCGTCGTGGCGGGAGCATCCGGGCGGACTGGCCGCGAAGTCGTGAGGCATGCGGTCAGCCTGGGCATGCGGGTGGCCGCGATCGTGCGCCCCGGTACGGAGTTCGCCGCGCCGCCCGGTGTGTCCGTGCTGCGTGCGGATGTGCTCGCCGACCAGGTCGCGGAGCTCCCGGCCGACGCCGATGTGGTGATCTCCACGCTGGGCATGGGGTCCGACCTCGCCACGCCGGTGTGCGAGCCCGGCACGAGGAATCTGATCGCGGCGATGGAACGCGTCGGCATCACGCGGATGGTGGCGGTCTCGGCCGTGCCAGCGTATGCCGCCGGTCTGGGCGAACCGTGGTGGTTCCGCATCATCCGGACGCTGGTGCGTCGGCGCATGCCCGCCGTGTACGACGACATCGAAGCCATGGAGCGCCTGCTCCAGGCGAGCCGGGCAACGTGTCGATGGACCATCGTCCGGCCGGGCTACCTCACCGACGGCCCGGCAACCGAGTACCGCCTGCTCGCCGAACGCAACGCCACCACCAGCGTCCACCGTGTCGATCTCGCGCACGCGTTGCTGGACCTCGCCGGCGACGATCGCACTGTCGGCCGTGCGTACGGCCTGCGGCGCGGCCGGACCCGAAAGGCGGTGGCTGCATGAGCGTGATGCTGCTCCGCGTCGGGTTCATGGCGGACGGGATCTGGAAGGCCCTCGTCGGCATCTCGATGCTGGTGTTCTTCCCGTTCCTCGTCGATGAGCTGCGTGCCCCGGGCCTGCTCCTGGCGCTCACATCGATCGCCGTGCTGGCCAGCGCGATCGCCGAGCTCGCCTACGCGGCGAGGAGCGGTGCGCGTTCCCATGTGAAGCACCTCATCGCCTACGACTCCGCATGGGTCCTGGTGTCGGTCGCCGCCCTGACGGTGGCCGCATCGAACGCTGACCTCGCCTGGATCCTGTGGCTCGGCTACCAGGTCGTCGCGGCGCCCGTCGTCGCACTCGTGTTCGGCGCCGGAGCGCGGAAGGGCGGGCGATCTGCCTCGGCCTCTCCTCCTCGTCGGAGATGATGGCGACCGCCGGCAGGCGAGGGCTGCGAGGCCCGAGACGCGAATCCCTCGCCGTGTCAAGGGGTGCGCGCCCAGGGGATACTCACGGGTCCGAGAGGTAGGATCGGTGAGTCGTCCGCACCCGTGCCGGACGCGTCCGCTGAAGCCTGTGAGGAGGCGCAGATGCCCATTCTTCCGAGCATCTCTGGACCCCGCGACCTGGACGGGCTCTCGCCCGAGGAGCTGGAAGAACTCGCCGCGGAGATCCGTGCCTTCCTCGTGGAGAACGTCTCGCGGACCGGCGGTCACCTGGGTCCGAACCTCGGCGTCGTCGAACTCACGATCGCTCTGCACCGGGTGTTCTCCTCGCCGGACGACCCGTTCATCTTCGACACCGGCCACCAGTCCTATGTGCACAAGCTGCTGACGGGGCGTCAGGACTTCTCCGACCTGCGCGTGCGCGGCGGCCTGGCCGGGTATCCGCAGCGGCGCGAGAGCCCGCACGATGTGGTGGAGTCCTCTCACGCCTCGAGCTCGCTGAGCTGGGCCGACGGGGTCTCGCGGGCCCTGACGGCGACGGGCCGCTCGGACCGACATGTGGTCGCGGTGGTCGGCGACGGCGCCCTCACCGGCGGCATGACGTGGGAGGCGCTGAACAACATCTCGGACGACAACGACCGCAACCTGGTCATCGTCGTGAACGACAACGGGCGCTCCTACGCGCCGACGATCGGCGGCATGTCGCGGTACCTCAACCGCGTCCGGACGGCCGCCGCCTACAAGGACCTGCACCAGCGGTCGGACCGGCTGTTCCGCGCCTTCGGCCCGGTGGGTCGTGCCGTCTTCCGCGGCGTGCGGGGCGGCACGCACGGCTTCCTCTCCCGCTTCACGAACAACGAGGCGCTCTACTCCAACCTCGACATCAAGTACCTCGGTCCAGTCGACGGGCACGATCTGCCCGCGCTGCTGGAGACTCTCGAGCTCGCCAAGTCCTACGGCGCGCCGGTGATCGTCCACGCGATCACCGAGAAGGGTCGTGGCTACCAGCCGGCGCGCGACGACGACGCCGACCAGTTCCATGCGGTCGGCCGTATCGACCCGGCGACCGGGGAGACGCTGTCGTCGGGCGGTCGCGGCTGGACAGACGTCTTCTCCGATGCCCTGGTGCGCGTGGGGGAGTGGCGTTCGGACGTCATCGCCATCACGGCCGCCATGCTGCGCCCCACCGGACTCGCGCCCTTCGCGGAGCGCTTCCCGGATCGGGTGTACGACGTCGGCATCGCTGAGCAGCATGCCGTGGCGTCGGCGGCGGGGCTCGCGTACGGCGGGCTGCATCCGGTCGTCGCCGTCTACGCGACGTTCATGGGCCGCGCGTTCGACCAGGTGCTGATGGACGTGGCGCTGCACCGTGCCGGCGTCACCTTCGTGCTCGACCGCGCCGGCGTGACCGGGCCCGACGGTCCCAGCCATCACGGCATGTGGGATCTGGCGATGCTGCAGATCGTGCCGCATATCCGTATCGCCGCTCCACGCGACGGCGTGCGTCTCACCGAGGCGCTGGAGGAGGCTGTCGCCGTGGAGGACGCTCCCACCGTGATCCGATTCCCGAAGGGCGAGGTGTCCGCCGACCTGCCCGCCATCGAGCGGCTCGCCGACGGTGTGGACGTGCTCGCCCGCGGCGAGAGCGAAGACGTGCTGATCGTGGCGATCGGTCCCTTCGCAGCGCTGGCCCTCGACGTTGCAGATCGGCTCCGGGCGCAGGGGATCGGGGCCACGGTCCTCGATCCGCGCTGGGCGATCCCCGTACAGTCCTCGGTCGTGGAGCACGCCGCCCGCCACCGCCTCGTGATCACCCTCGAGGACGGCATTCGCGTCGGCGGCATCGGCACGCGCGTGCGTCAGGTGCTGCGTGAGGCGGGTATCGACACGGCCGTCGACGAGCTGGGGCTGCCGGACGAGTTCCTCGACCATGCCTCGCGCGAGCAGATCCTCGCGGACGCTGGGCTCACGGCGCCGAAGATCGCGCAGGACGTCGTCTCCCAGGTCCTCGGCACGCGCATCCCGAAGGCGCGCCACGCCGGAGAGACCGGAGCGATCGACCTGCCTCTGCACGAGCGGCGCTGATCCGGCCCTCCGCTGCGCGCGGCAGCATCGAGGGCCGGAGCGGGCGGCGCACGGCTGAGACGGACCGCGAGCAGGCGACCACCCCGGGCCGCGGCTCGCGGTGAGGTCAGCGCAGGAGGTCCAGGGTCTCGGCCACGACCGTCTCGACCAGCGGGAGCGCCTCGTCACGCTCGGCGTCGACCAGGCCGATGCGGGTGCGACGGTCGAGCACGTCGTCGGCGGTGAGGGCGCCCTCGGCGCGGACCGCGAACTCGATCTCGGCACGCGACGGGCGCTGAGACGACTGATCTGCCATGCGCTCCCAGCGCGACGGCTGGTCGTCCACGAGCATGAGCGACGCGGTCGTGCTGGGGGGTGCGTCGATGCGCCGCGTCCGCAGCGCCAGATCGACGGCATCCTCCGCCATCCGTCGGTAGGTGGTGAGCTTTCCGCCGAGCACCGACACGAACCCGGCAGAGGCGACGCGCACCAGGTGGCGCCGTGAGACATCCGCGGAGGACGACGCCCCGTTGTCCACCAGGGGCCGCAGACCCGCGAACGCGCCGCGCACCTGCGTGCGGTCGAGCGGGGCCGCGAGCAGCCGGTTCACGGTCGCCAGCAGAAACGCGATCTCGGCCTCGGTGGGCGCCGGCACACGAGGGATCGCGCCGGGGGCGTCCTCGTCGGTCAGCCCCACGATCACCCGCTCTCCGGCATGAGGGAGCACGAAGACATACTGGCTGATCGAGCCCTCCAGGGGTACCGTCAGCGCCGCTCGGGGGCGACCGAGGTCCGCCGCGTCGAGCACGACATGGGTCCCGCGGCTCGGGCGCACGCGGATGCCGTCGTCCAGTGTTCCCGCCCACACCCCGGTCGCGTTCACCACGCTGCGGGCGCGGAGGTCGAACCGCCCGCCGCCGAGCGTGTCGACGACGGTGGCGCCGTCCGCGCGCAGAGCCTCCGCGCGCACGCGCGTGAGGATCCGAGCACCGTGGGCCGCGGCCGTGCGGGCGACGGCCACGACGAGAGCCGCGTCGTCGACGAGCTGTCCGTCGTGACCGAGCACCCCGCCGCGCAGGCCGCGGGGCGTGAGCGCCGGGAAGAGCGCCCTGGCCTGACGAGGCCCGAGCAGCCGGGGTGGCGGCAGCACACGGCGAGGAGTGCGTGCCTGGAGGCGCAGCACGTCGCCCATCGCCATGCCCGCGGTACCGGCGCTGCGCTGTCGCGCGGAGACACCGGGGGCGAAGGGAAGCAACTGGGGAAGCGGCCGGATCAGGTGCGGGGCGATCGTCGTCATCAGCAGGTGCCGTTCGCGCGCGCTCTCGACGGCCGTGGCGACGTCGCCCGTGGCGAGATAGCGCAGCCCCCCGTGGACAAGCTTCGAGCTGAAGCGGCTGGTGCCCCACGCGAGGTCCTCCGCCTCCACGAGCGTGACTCGAAGCCCGCGGGCGGCGGCGTCGAGCGCTACGCCGACGCCGGTGATGCCCCCGCCGACCACCAGCACGTCGCAGGTCTCGTCCACCGCCGCTGCGAGGTCACGGCTTCGGCGGGCGGCGTTCAGCGCGGCGGCGGGATCGGTCATGGCCGCAGGTGTCCGTCCAGGGCGCTGCGGAGTTCGCGTTCCCACGCGCGCTCGTCGATGAGTTCCGCGACCGTGCCGTGCGACAGGACGGCGGACTGGGCGATGAGCAGCAGCATGACAGCGATCTCCCCGGGCGTCCCCGCGCGCACCGACCCGTCGGCCTGGGCCTCCGCGATGGCGTCGGCGAGCCAGGCGAGGATCAGCCGCTGGCTGGATCCGACGCGCTGCAGGGTGTACCGCGTGAAGGCCTCCGGCTCCTCCTCGAGCAGCCGACCGTACACGCCGTCCGTGCGGAAGAGCGCCGTGAAGCGCAGCACATCGTCGACGAGCGAGGCCCTGGTGTGCGTCCGCACGGGGAGTTGCGAGATGAGCAGGGCGACGCGGCGCAGCAGGGCGGCCCTGACCACGTCGTCCGCGTCGCTCCAGCTGCGGTAGATCGTGGGCCGGCTGAGGCCGGAGCGTCGCGCGAGTGCCGCGATGGTCACGCCGGTGACGCCGCCGCGCACCAGCAGTTCGTCGGTCGCATCGAGCACCCGGGTCTGCGTCGCGTCCCACGTCGGTATCGGCGGCGCCGCAAGTTGACGTTCTTCCATGATGTGTCACACTGTAACGCATGGAGCAGCAGAGCGGCAGAGACGCCGAGCACGAGGGGATGCGCTGGAACGGATGGGGCGATCCCGCGAAGGCGAAGGACCTGCCGCTCGCCGTGCGGGGACTGCTTCCCCTGATGCTGGGCAGGATCCGTCGTCCCGCCGCGCCGCCGAGCCTGGCCGATGTCGTGCTCGCACCCTCGGCGTTCAGCGCGGAGGACGCCGGGGCGTTCGGCGCGATCGTCGGCCGTGACGCGGTCGACACCAGCGATCCCGCGCGCATCCGCCATGCCGGGGGACGCTCCACACCGGATCTGCTGCGCCGCCGACAGCCGGCGCAGCAGGGCCCGGATGCGATCGTCCGACCGGGCGACCACGAACAGGTTCGGGCCTGCCTGGCGCTGGCGGCGGAGCGCGACATCGCTGTGATCCCGTTCGGAGGCGGTACCAGCGTCGTCGGCGCGCTCGACCCCGAGCGCGGCGCCCACCGCGCGGTCGTCAGCCTCGACCTGTGCCGCCTCTCGGGTCTGCGGCACGTCGACGCCGTCAGCGGCGAGGCCGTGCTCGGCGCCGGCACGACAGGGCCGGAGGCGGAACGGCTGCTCGCCGCGCACGGGCTCGAACTGGGCCACTACCCGCAGAGCTTCCGCTACGCCACGATCGGCGGTTTCGCCGCTGCACGGTCCTCCGGTCAGAACTCCGCGGGCAACGGGCGGTTCGACACCATGGTCACCGGCATCAGGGTGGCGACTCCCACCGGGGACCTCGAGCTCGGGCGCTCGCCCGGATCGGCCGCGGGCCCCGACCTCATCCGGGTGTTCCTGGGCTCCGAGGGCATCTTCGGCGTCATTACCGAGGTCCGCGTCCGCGTGCATCCGCTGCCGACCTCACGGGTGTTCGAGTCGTGGTCCTTCCCGGACTTCGCGCGCGGGGCCGACGCGTTGCGGCGGGTCGCGCAGCAGGGCGGTGGGCCGACCGTGATCCGGCTGTCGGACGAGGCGGAGACCGCCGTGAGCCTGGCGCAGGTCGGCCGCATCGGGAAGGCGCTCGCGAAGGGCGCGAGCGTGGTGACCGTCTACGAGGGCGACCGCATCGCCGAACGGCGGGAGCGCACCGCCGAGTTGCTCACGGCGGCCGGCGGCACCACGACCGGAGCAGGGGATGCGCAGGAGTGGGCGTCAGGACGCTTCGACGGCCCGTATCTGCGCGACGCGCTGCTGGACGCGGGGGTGTTCTGCGAGACGCTGGAGACGGCGACGACCTGGTCGAACCTGCTCGAGCTCAAGCGCGGCGTCGAGGATGCGCTGCGTGACGGCTTCGCGGACGCGGGGGCGCGCAGCACGGTGATGTGCCACGTCTCGCACATCTACCCCACGGGCGGCTCGCTGTACTTCACGGTGCTCGCCGGGATCCGCGATGATCCGCTCGCGGTGTGGCAGACCGTGAAGGCGCGGGTGAACGACGCGATTCTCGCTCACGGTGGCACCATCAGCCATCACCACGCCGTCGGTCGGGACCACGCCCCGTGGCTCGCCCAGGAGATCGGGGACACGGGAGTGCGGATCCTGCGGGCGATCAAGCGCGAGCTGGACCCCCGCGGGATCATGAACCCCGGAGCCGTGATCGCGGACGACACCGGCACGGCGGGGGAGCGCTGACATGGGGCACATCGCCCTGCTGTCGAACCCGCAGGCGGGAAAGGGTCGGGGCCGTCGTATGACGGACGAGGCCGTGGCACATCTGCGCGGACGGGGGGCGACCGTGCGCGTCTACTCCGGGGTCTCGGCGACGGAGACCAGGCGACTCGCGGTGCGCGCGCTCGACGAGCAGCCGGACGTGCTCGTCGTCGTCGGTGGCGACGGCACGCTCGCGGGCATCCTCGAGGTGCTGTGCGCCGCGGGGACGCCTCTCACGCTCGTGGCTGCCGGCACGGGCAACGACCTGGCGCGGGCGCTCCACCTCCCGCGCGGCGATGCCGCGGCCGCCGCCGAGCTCGCGCTGACCGGAATGCCCAGGGCGATCGACGTGGGCGAGGTGCGCACACGGGAACGGCGGTCCCTGTTCCTCACAGTGGTGGCACTGGGCTTCGACGCGCGCGTGAGCGACCGCACGAACCGGCTCCGCTGGCCGGCGGGCGCCCTGCGCTACTACCTTGCGCTGCTGATCGAGCTGGTCCGGCTGCGTCCGCTCGACTACACGGTCGCCGTGGACGGCGCGGCGCCGACCGCAGCACCGGGCACCCTCGTGGCGGTCGGCAACACGGCGAGCTACGGGGGCGGGATGCCCGTGTGCCCGGGGGCTGCTCCGGACGACGGGCGACTGGATGTCGTCCGCGTGGCGCCGCTGGGCCGCGTCCGGCTGCTGGCGCTCTTCCCGCTGCTCCTCCGTGGCAGGCACCTGTCGCGGCCCGAGGTGACGCACGCACGCGCGCAGACCGTCACGGTCGCGGCGCCCGGGCTCGTGATCTATGCGGACGGGGAGCGGTTGGGCGAAGCATCCTGCACGGTCTCCGTGCGTCCCGGGGCGCTGACCGTGATGACGCCGAGCGAGAGGACGCAGGATGTTCGATGAGGACGTGGTGGTGGTGGGCTCGGGGTTCGGCGGTTCGGTCGCAGCCCTGCGCCTGAGCGAGAAGGGGTACCGGGTCCGTGTGTACGAGGCGGGACGCCGATTCGCCGATGAGGACTTCGCCCGCACGAGCTGGAACCTGCGCCGTTATCTCTGGGCCCCGGCGGTCGGCTGCTTCGGCATCCAGCGCATCCACCGTCTCCCACACGTGATGATCCTCGCCGGAGCAGGGGTGGGCGGCGGATCGCTCAACTACGCCAACACCCTGTACGAGCCGGGGACGGCGTTCTTCACCGACCCGCAGTGGGCGTCGATCCGCGACTGGCGGACGGCACTCGCCCCGCACTACGCGACGGCGAAGCGCATGCTCGGTGTGGTCGACCGCTACCCGCACCGCGGGCCTGTCGAGCGCGTCATGGAGGGCGCAGCACACGACCTCGGCGTCGCCGACACCTTCCGACTGGCCCCGGTCGGCGTGTGGTTCGGGCAGCCCGGTCAGCGCGTAGCCGATCCCTACTTCGGCGGCGAGGGGCCGGAGCGCACGGGGTGCACGCTCTGCGGCAACTGCATGGTGGGCTGCCGCGTTGGCGCGAAGAACACCCTCGTCAAGAACTACCTCGCGTTGGCGGAGCGTCGTGGCGCCGCGATCGAGCCGCTGCGCACCGTGACAGAGGTGCGCGAGCTCCCGGGTGGCGGGTACGCCGTCACGACCGTGCGCAGCGGCGCCTGGCTGCGGCGTGCGCGGCGCACCGTCACCGCGGAACAGGTGGTGCTCGCCGCCGGCACCTGGGGGACGCAGCAGCTGCTGCACCGCATGAAGCGCAGCGGTGCGCTGCCGCGGGTGTCGGATGCACTCGGGCGTCTCACCCGCACGAACTCCGAGGCCCTGGACGGCGCCGTGGCCGTGCGCGTGCCGGAGTCGCTGCAGCTCGCGCGGGGGGTGGCGATCACGACCTCCTTCCACGTGGACGAGCGGACGCACGTGGAGAACGTGCGCTACGGCCCCGGTTCGAACCTGATGGGGGCGCTGGCGACGGCGCTGGTCCCCGGCGAGCGGCGGTTGCCCGCTCGTCTCGCGTCGCTCGTGGGGCAGGCCGTGCGGGCACCGCTGCGCACCCTGCGGCTCGGCTCGCTGCGGCGCTGGAGCGAACGGGGCATCATCGCGCTCGTGATGCAGACCGCCGACAACTCGCTCACTCTGTCGCTGCGGCGGCGGTTCGGACGGCTCGTGCTCACGAGCGCCCAGGGCCACGGCGCCCCGAACCCGAGTCATCTGCCGCAGGCCCACCGTGCCGCACGGGCGATCGCGGCGCGCATGCAGCACGACGGCGGGGTGCCGGCGGAGCCGCGGGGGTCGTGGCCCGAGGTCTTCGGCATCCCGCTGACCGCCCACTTCCTCGGCGGCGCCGTCATCGCGGGCACCCCGGAGCACGGCGTGATCGACGAGTACCACCGGGTCTGGGGTCACCCGGGCGTGCACGTGGTGGACGGTGCTGCCGTCCCCGCGAACCCCGGCGTCAACCCGTCCCTCACGATCACCGCTCTCGCGGAGCGCGCGCTGTCCCACTGGCCGCGCAAGGGAGAGAGCGACCTCCGCCCCACCCCGTCATGACGAAGGGGGCCGCGTGTGACGCGACCCCCTTCGTGGCAGAGATTCAGCGGCTCTCGACGCCGCGGATCTGCGGGGTGTGGAAGGAGCCGCCGAAGGCGCGCTCGGACGCTCCCTCACGGTCCAGGTACGGCGAGGCCCCGCCGTCGATGAACGGCCAGCCGGCGCCGAGGATGAGGCACAGGTCGATGTCCTCCACCTCGGGCACGACGCCCTCGTCGAGCATCAGCTTGATCTCGGTGGCGAGTCCGTCCTGCACGCGCTGCAGGATGGTAGCCGCCGACGCCGGGCTCTTGCCCACCGCGGGCTTGAGGACCTTCTCGGCCTGCTTGGTCCAGCCGACCACGCGGCCGCCCTTGTCCTTCTCGACCACCTGGTCGAGCTCCGCCAGCGCATGGAAGTTGTCGTTGGCGTAGAACCGGTCGGGGAACGCGCCCACCATGGTGTCCTGCACGTGTGCGGCGACCTTCCAGCCCACCAGGTCGATGAGCTGGAACGGTCCCATCGGGAGGCCGAGCGGCGCGAAGGCCTTCTCGACGTCGGCGATGGGGGTGCCTTCGTAGACGGCACGCGCCGCTTCGCCCATGACCTTCGCAAGCAGACGGTTCACGACGAATCCGGGGGCGTCCGCCGTGAGGACCGCGTTCTTGCCCAGGTTCTTCGCCACGACGAACGCGGTCGACAGCGCCGCCTCCGACGTGTGCGGTGTCTTGACGACCTCGATCAGCGGCATCACCGCGACCGGGTTGAAGAAGTGGAAGCCCACCAGGCGCTCCGGGCGGGCGAGCGCCGCGCCGATCTCCTCGACAGACAGCGATGAGGTGTTGGTCGCGAGGATGGCGTCCTCCGCCACGATCTTCTCGATCTCGCTGAACACCTGCTGCTTGACCCCGACCTCCTCGAAGACGGCCTCGATCACGAAGTCGCAGTCCGCGTACAGGCTCTTGTCCGTGGTGCCGGTCACGAGGGCGCGGAGCTTGTTGGCCGTGTCGCCGTCGAGGCGCCCCTTGGCCTCGAGCTTGCCGATCTCCTCGTGGATGTAGGCGACCCCCTTGTCGACGCGCGCCTGGTCCAGGTCGGTGATCAGTACGGGCACCTGGAGCTTGCGCACGAACAGCAGCGCGAACTGGCTCGCCATCAGGCCGGCGCCGATGATGCCGACCTTGGCGACCTTCTTCGCGAGCTGCTTGTCCGGGGCGCCGACAGGGCGCTTCGCGCGCTTCTGCACCAGGTCGAACGCGTACATCGATGCGGCGAACTGGTCGCCGGTCACGAGCTCCGCCAGCGCCTCGTCCTCGCGGGCGAACCCCTCTGCCTTCGTGCCGCTCCTGGCCTTGTCGAGCAGGTCGAGGGCGACGTACGGCGACTTCGGGACCGTGCCGATCTTCGATTCGAGCATGCCGCGAGCCATCTTGATCGCGATGGGCCATTTGGTGAGCCGCTCGATCTTGCCAGGCTCGTTCCTGCGCTCGACCTTCTTGCCGCCGAGCACCGCGTCCGCCCACATCAGCGAGTTCTCGAGGTAGTTGGCGGCCGGGAAGATCGCGTCGAAGATGCCGAGCTCGAAGGCCTGCTGCGGCTTCAGCATGCGGTTCTGCTTGAGCGGGTTCGAGATGACCACTTCGAGCGCGTTCTCGATGCCGATGAGGTTCGGCAGGAGGTACGCGCCGCCCCAGCCGGGGATGATCCCGAGGAACACCTCGGGCAGGGCGATCGCGGCAGCAGAGGCGTCGACCGTGCGGTAGCTGGAGTTCAGCGCGATCTCGAGGCCGCCGCCGAGCGCGAGCCCGTTCACGAACGCGAACGAGGGCACCCCGAGCTCGCCGAGCTTGCCGAGCACTTTGTGCCCGAGCTGTGCGATCAGGCGGGCGTTGTCCCGTGAGCCGACCTTGCTGATGTCGGAGAGGTCGGCACCCGCGGCCATGATGTACTGCTTGCCCGTGATGCCGACGGCCTGGATCTCTCCGGCGGCGGCGCGCGCCTTCAGCCCGTCCAGGGTCTCGCCGAGCTCGGTGAGGGTGGCGGGGCCCAGCGTGTTGGGACGGGTGTGGTCGCGGCCGTTGTCGAGGGTGATCAAGGCGAGGACCTTGCCCGACGCCAGGCGGATGTCGCGCACGGGGGAGTGCGTGACGACCTCTCCCTCGGTGAGCGCCTGGATGGGCGAGAAGTCGACGTCGTCGTAGCTCACTTCTTCTTCTTTCCGTCGTAGTGCGGGTTCTCCCAGATGACCGATCCACCCTGGCCGAGACCGACGCACATGGCCGTCAGGCCGTAGCGGACGTCCGGGCGCTCGGCGAACTGCGCCGCGAGCTGGATCATGAGGCGCACGCCCGAGGCGGCGAGCGGGTGACCGAGCGCGATCGCGCCGCCCCACTGGTTGACCCGCGGGTCGTCGTCGGCGATGCCGAAGTGGTCGAGCAGCGAGATCACCTGGATGGCGAAGGCCTCGTTGAGCTCGAACAGACCGATGTCGTCGATCGTGAGACCGGCCTTCTTCAGGGCCTTCTCGGTCGAGGGGATGGGGCCGATGCCCATGATCTCGGGCTGTACGCCGGCGAACGCGAACGAGACCATCCGCATCTTCGGTGCCAGGCCGAGCTCCTTGACGGCTCCGCCACCGGCGAGCAGCGACATCGTCGCCCCGTCGGTGAGCGGCGACGACGTGCCGGCGGTGACGCGACCGTGTGGCCGGAACGGCGTCTTCAGCCCGGCGAGGTCCTCCATCGTGGTCTGCGGGCGACGGCCCTCGTCCTCGGTGGCGAGGCCCCAGGCCCCGTCCGCACCCTTGATCGCCACGGGAACCAGATCCGGCTGGATCTTGCCGGCGTCGTACGCGGCCTGCACCTTGTGCTGGCTGAGCATGCCGAAGCGGTCGGAGCGCTCCTTGGTGAGGTGCGGGAAGCGATCGAAGATGCGCTCGGCCGTGACGCCCATGTTGAGCGCTCCCGGGTCGACCATCTTCTCCGCCACGAAGCGCGGGTTCGGGTCGGCGTTGCCGCCGATCGGGTGGTGGCCCATGTGCTCCACGCCGCCCGCGAGCGCCAGGTCGTACATGCCGACCCCGATCGAGGCGCCCATCGTGGTCACGCTCGTCATGGCACCGGCGCACATGCGCTCGACGGCCAGGCCGGGGACCGTCTGCGGAAGGCCGGCGAGGATCGCCACCGAGCGGCCGAGGGTGAGCCCCTGGTCGCCGGTCTGGCTCGTCGCGGCGATCGCGACATCGTCGATGCGGTCGGCCGGGACGGCCGCGTTCCGCTCCATCAGGCCGATGGTCGCCTTCACGGCGAGGTCATCTGCGCGGGTGTTCCAGTACATGCCCTTTTCGCCGGCGCGCCCGAAGGGGGTGCGCACTCCATCGACGAAGTAGACGTCCGAGATCTCGGCCACTCTGCCTCCAAGTTCAGTGCGTTGGCCTCAGTCTATGAACGCGCCGAAATGAGACGGAATCGGTTGGATCGAACCTACGAAGCGCTCGCGGACGTGCTGTCCGACGATTGCGCCGCCTCTACAAAGGCGTCGGCGATCTTCTGTGCAGTCTGTTCAACCTGCCACGCGCGTGCGCCGAGCGCGGAGAGAGCCGCGCCCACCTCGGCAGCCGTGGTGCCAGGGGCGTCCCAGGCCACACGGCGGAGGTAATCCGGTGTCAGCAGGTTCTCCGTCGGCATCCCGAGCTCCTCCGCGACCGCCTCGACCGCCGGGCGCGCGGCCTTGAGCCGTGCGTCGGCCTCGGGGTTCCGGTCGGCCCACGCCCGGGGCGGGGGAAGGGCATCGCTCGGCACGCGCTCGCGCGGCAGCTGCTCGGCCGCCCGTCCATCGACGATCGCCTGCCACCACCGGTCCAGCTGCGTGCGGCTCGCACGCCCCTGGAACTCCTTGACGCCGGCGAGAGCCTGCTTCGAGGAGGGGTTCGCGAGCACCGCGGCGACCAGCGAGCGGTCGGGCACCAGACGACCGGGCGAGATGTCCTGCTGCTGCGCGTACATCTCCCTGGCCTCCCACAGCGCGCGGGCGACCGCGAGGTTGCGCGATCCCCGCACCTGGTGCAGTCCGCTCAGCCGTCGCCACGGATCCTCCCGCGGCGGCTTCGGCGCGCGCGCCAGCGTCGCGTCGAACTCCTGCGCGGCGAACTCCGTCTTGCCCTGCTCCTCGAGCTCGGCCACGAGCACATCCCGCACGTCGACGAGATGCAGCACGTCGAGCGCGGCGTACTCCAGCCAGGAGTCGGGCAGCGGCCTGGTGGACCAGTCCGCCGCCGAGTGCTCCTTCTTCAGCGTGATGCCGAGGGCATCCTCCACCACGGCGGCGAGACCGACGCGTTCGTGCCCGAGCAGACGGGCCGCCAGCTCGGTGTCGAAGATCGTCGAGGGCTGCAGGTGCAGTTCGCGCAGGGAGGGCAGGTCCTGGCTCGCAGCGTGCAGCACCCACTCCTCGGAGCCGATCGCCTCCTGAAGCGGCGCGAAGTCGCCGATCGCCGGGGGGTCGAAGAGGAAGACGCCCGCGTCGCGGCGGAAGACCTGCACCAGATACGCGCGCTGCGAGTAGCGGAAGCCCGAGGCGCGTTCGACGTCGACCGCCACCGGGCCGGAGCCGGCCGCCAGCGCGGCGCACGCCGCACGGAACTCCTCGGTGTCGGAGATCACGGAGTATTCAGTCACGTACAGCCTTTCGCGCGCCGATCACGGCGATGCCCTCGGAGCCCGGCGGAAGTCCCGCCAGCATTCCGACCAGCTCGGCCCATGCTTCGACGTGCGGTCGGAACGGGCCATCCGGTGTCCAGGACGCCCGCAATTCTATCTGTGCGCCGTCACCCTCGTCGGCGAGGCCGCCGAAGCCCTTGGAGAGCGTCTTCGTGGAGGTCCCGGCGGCGGAGTGGTAGCCGGCGTCGCGGGAATCGAGCGCGTCGACCAGCCAGGACCAGGTGACGTCGGCCAGCAGCGGGTCTGTGCCGATCTCCGTCTCCAGGGGGGCCTGGGCGAAGATCACGATGCGCCAGGCGCCGCCCCACGCGTCCGGCTCGTCCGGGTCGTGCAGCAGGATGAAGCGGCCCGTGCCGTACACCGAGTCGCCGTCCTCGCCGGGACGCACGTCCGCGGAGAGCGCGATCGCGAACGGGGCGAGGCCCTGCGGCGTGGCGATTTCGCGCACCACGATGTCGTCGCGGAACGCGGTCTCTCGCAGTTCGGCGACGGCGCTGTCGAAGGGCGTCCCGGCCTCGGGATGTGCGGTCACGGCAACAGGCTAGAGTCGGAAGGCGATGAAGAGTCTCAGGCACGCCGCCCAGTTCATTGTCCCCGCGCTGTTCGCTCTGACCGCCGCGGCCGGCTTCCTGGTGCTCGCCGTCGCCCGGCGGGTGGTCACTCCGATGCGCCGTCTGGTGGACACCGAGATCCTCGCGATCGACACGGGCGCGCAGACCATCGAGCTGCGGCGCACCCCCGACACCGAGCTTCCCGGGCGCTACGGACTCTTCACGACAGGCACCTACGGCTACGTCAAGCTCGGGGCCGTGCTCAGTGCGGATGCGACGACGGTGCGGCGGAAGCTGCTCACGAAGATCGAGCCGGGCGCGAACGTCGACCGCGGTGCCTCCTTCAGCGGCGCGTACTACCAGTCGCCCGCCGAGCTGCATCTCCGATGGGAGAACGTGCTGATCGGGTCTCCCGCCGGGCCGTGTCCCGCGTGGTTCTTCCCCGCTGCCTCCTCGACCTGGGTCATCCAGGTGCACGGCCGGGGCACGACCCGCGCCGAGTGCCTGCGCGCGGTGCCCGTGCTGCACGCCGCAGGGCTGCCCACTCTCGTCGTCTCCTACCGCAACGACGGCGAGGCGCCGCGGACGAAGGCAGGGGCCTACGCGCTCGGCGCGTCCGAGTGGCGTGATGTCGACGCGGCGATCGCGTATGCGCTGCGGCACGGTGCCGAGAAGATCGTGCTGATGGGATGGTCGATGGGCGGCGCGGTGTCGCTGCAGGCGGCGGTGAGCTCCGGCAACCGTGATCGCATCGCCGGTGTCATCCTGGAGTCACCCGTGGTCGACTGGCGCACCGTGCTGCGGTTCCAGGCGAAGGTCGCCAGGGTCAGGCCGCCGCTCCCCGAGCTGGCGATGGGTGCGCTCCAGCTTCCGCTCACCGCGCGGCTGAGCGGCGCCGACGAGCCGATCCTGTTCGACCGTCTCGACATGGTCGCCCGGGCCGACGAGCTGCGGGCGCCGATCCTGATCCTGCACAGCGACGACGACGGCTTCGTCCCGGCGGACGCGTCGCACGCGCTGCAGGAGGCACGGCCCGATCTCGTCACGATGCCGCGCTTCACGGTGGCCAGGCACACCAAGCTCTGGAACTACGACGAGAAGGGCTGGAGCACGGCGATCACGCAGTGGCTCGAGGCGCAGGGCCTCAGCGCTTCTGCCTGACCTGGTTCTTCGCCCGCATCAGCATGCCCGTCATGCCGCCGATCCGCAGCGGCGACACGGCCTTGGTGAGCCCGATCGACTGCGGGTAGTCCTCGGGGATCGCGATCACCTCGTCGGTCGTGAGCCCTGTGATGCCCTGCACCAGGATGCTCGCGAAGCCGCGGGTGGTCGGCGCCTCCTCCGGCGCCGTCGCGTGCATGGTCACGATGTCGTCGTCCACCTCGACGTAGATGTACACGGGCGACTGGCACTCGGCCACTCGCTCGCACATCTCCGGGTGCGCGGCGACCTCGTCCGACACGGCGGGGAGCTCGTCTGCGAACTCCAGCAGGAGCAGCAGACGGTCGGCCTCCGGGGTCTCGAGGAAGCCGTCACGGATCTCGGCGAGGGTGTCGGGGAGTCGGGTGGTGCTCATCCCCGTCATTCTCCCATGTCAGAGGGAGCCGGGCTCCGTGCCCGTCACGATCGGCACACGCACTGCGCTGCCCCACTCGGTCCACGAGCCGTCGTAGTTGCGCACGTTCTCGAAGCCGAGCAGGTGCTTGAGCACGAACCAGGTGTGGCTGGAGCGTTCGCCGATCCGGCAGTATGCCACGACGTCGTCCCCGTCCTGGAGGCCGGCGCCCTCGCGGTAGATGGCGTCGAGTTCGGCGCGAGGGCGGAAGCCGCCGTCTTCGGCGACGGCCTTCGCCCACGGCACGCTCTGCGCGGTGGGGATGTGACCCGCCCGCAGCGTCCCCTCTTCGGGGTAGGCGGGAGCCGTGGTCCGCTCGCCGCTGTACTCCTCCGGCGAGCGCACGTCGATCAGCGGGTTGCCGATGTGCGCGAGCACGTCCTCCTTGTACGCGCGGATCGCCGAGTCGTCGCGCTCGACCACCGGGTACTCGGTCGCGGAGCGCACCGTCGCGTCACGCGTGAGCTCGCGACCCTCCGCGATCCAGCGGTCGCGGCCTCCGTCGAGCAGACGCACGTCTTCGTGGCCGAAGAGGGAGAACACCCAGAGCGCGTAGGCGGCCCACCAGTTGTTCTTGTCTCCGTAGATCACGACCGTGTCGTCGCGGGCGATGCCCTTGCGGCTGAGCAGTTCTGCGAATCCCTCGCCGTCGACGTAGTCGCGCACGACGGGGTCGTTCAGCTCGGTGTGCCAGTCGACCTTCACGGCTCCGGGGATGTGCCCGGTCTCGTACAGCAGCACGTCCTCGTCGGACTCGACCACGACCAGTCCCGGCTCGCCCAGGTGCTCGGCGAGCCAGGCGGTGGTGACCAGACGGCCGGGCTCCGCGTACTCGGCGAACTTGGGGGAGGAGGAGTCGAACTCGATGGCCATGGGGTCTCCGTAGCGGTCGGGCGGGCGAACGGGCAGGTGCGGACGGCGTAGTGTTGATCCGTCCCTTCGACGATAGATCCTCCCTGTGCCCCCGGCACCGGATCCGTAAGACTTCGACACAGGCCGCCCTGACTCAGGATCGTGATGACCGACCCGACCACCCGTACTGGAACCGTGCACCTCACCGAGCGCACCCCCACCGTCACCGGACCCGAGATGCTGGCGAGCCTCGTGCCGCCGCCCCAGTTCGACGAGGCCACCTTCGACAGCTATCGCGCCGACCCGGCGTATCCCTCGCAGGAGGAGGCCAAGCAGACGCTGCTGCGGTTCTCCGGCCGCGGCGCCCCCGTGAAGCGAGGCGGGCTGTTCAGCCGGGCGAAGAAGGAGCCCGAGCTCAAGCCGGGCGTGTACCTCGACGGCGGGTTCGGCGTCGGCAAGACGCACCTGCTCGCGTCGATCTACCACGCGATGCCGGCCCGCCGGAAGTACTTCGGCTCGTTCATCGAGTACACGGCGCTCGTCGGCGCGCTCGGCTACAAGAACACGGTCGATCTGCTCAAGGGCGCCGACCTGCTCTGCATCGACGAGTTCGAGCTCGACGACCCGGGCGACACCATGGTCATGACGCGACTGCTCGGCGAGCTCGTGCCCACCGGCACCCGCCTGGCCGCGACCTCCAACACCCCGCCCAACGCCCTCGGCGAGGGGCGGTTCGCCGCCCAGGACTTCCTGCGCGAGATCCACGCCATGTCCGACAGCTTCCAGACGCTGCGGATCGACGGCGTCGACTTCCGTCAGCGTGCGATCGATGGCCACGCGGTCGTGCTCGACGACGCGGCCTACGCCGACGCCGTCACCCGGGCCGCCGCAGAGGGACCGGTGTCCGACGACGGCTTCGACGACCTCATCCGGCACCTCGCGCAGGTGCACCCCTCCCGGTACATCCGTCTGATCGACGGTCTCCAGCGCGTTGGTCTACGCGGCGTCCGTCAGCTCACCGACCAGTCCGAGGCGCTGCGCTTCGTCGCCTTCGTGGACCGCGTGTACGACGCGCAGCTCCCGATCCTCGCGACAGGCCTGGCCCTCGACGCGGTGTTCTCCGACGAGATGCTCGCCGGCGGCTATCGCAAGAAGTACCTGCGCGCCATCTCCCGACTCAATGCGCTGACGCATTCTGCGTAAGCCCGCAGGCGCGCGTAACGCGATGTTCACGCCCGCACGACGGCTGTAACAGCGGGGAAACAAACCTCACGCATGGGCGAAACGGTCCGTGGTCACACTGAAGCTCTCAATTACTTCGGATGTGAGGTTTTCCAATGGATGCTCCCGGCAACATCTCCTGGGCCATCACCGCGACAGCGCTCGTCCTGCTGATGACTCCCGGCGTCGCCTTCTTCTACGGAGGACTCGTCAAGGCGAAGAGCGTCGTCAGCATGATGATGATGAGCTTCGGCTCGATCGGACTCGTCGCCGTGCTGTGGATTCTCTTCGGCTTCTCGATGAGCGCCGTCGACAGCCCGACCGCGTTCGCGGGCAATCCCTTCGCCGACTTCGGGCTCTCCGACCTCGCTTCCGGGGAGGGCTCCAACGTCGCGCTGCTCGGCGTCGCCTACGGCGCCACCTTCGCGATCATCACGGTCGCCCTGATCTCGGGGGCCATCGCCGACCGCGCGAAGTTCGGCAGCTGGCTGATCTTCGCGGGCGTGTTCGCCACCGTCGGGTACTTCCCGGTTGCGGCCTGGGTGTGGGGCGGCGGCTGGATCATGAACCTCGGCACGACCCTGTTCGGCGAGGACAGCGGCATCGGCGTGATCGACTACGCCGGAGGCACGGCCGTGCACATCAACGCGGGTGCGGCTGCGCTGGCACTCGCCCTGGTGCTCGGCAAGCGCATCGGCTTCCAGAAGGGCATTCTCAAGCCGCACAACGTGCCGCTGACACTCCTCGGCGCGGCACTGCTGTGGTTCGGCTGGTTCGGCTTCAACGCCGGTGCGGAATGGCTCGCGGAGGACATGGGCGGGGTCGGCCTGATCGGTCTGAACACGCTCGGGGCCACCGCCGCCGCGATCCTCGGGTGGATCCTGATCGAGCGGATCAAGGACGGCAAGGCCACCTCGGTCGGCGCCGCCTCGGGTGCCGTCGCCGGTCTGGTGGCCATCACCCCTGCCTGCGCGAACCTGACCCCTGGCTGGTCGCTGCTGCTGGGGGCCGTCGCCGGCATCGTCTGCGCGCTGGCCGTCGAGCTGAAGTTCCGTCTCGGCTTCGACGACTCGCTCGACGTGGTGGGCATCCACCTGGTCGGAGGCCTCATCGGCACCGTCTACCTCGGCTTCTTCGCCACCGGCACCGGCCTGTTCGTCGGCGGTGACGCCCGTCAGCTCGCCGTGCAGGTGATCGCCGCAGCGGGCGTTCTGATCTACTCCTTCGTCGTGGCCTGGGTGATCGGATTCGCGATCCAGAAGACGATCGGCTTCCGCATCACGAACGAAGACGAGATCGCCGGTGTCGACCAGGTCGTCCACGGCGAGGAGGGGTACGCACTCGCCGACGCGTGAGGCGGTTAGGGTGACCGTGTGGGCAAGACCGACGGCATCCTGACCAGACTCGCGGAGCTCCTCCTCACGGCGGTGGGCT
>NZ_JALXPE010000046.1 GCF_025143365.1 Microbacterium sp. p3-SID336
TGCCCGGAGGTCTTCGCTACCTCAGCCGTTCACAACCTGTCGGGGAAGTACACCTAGAAGCCCAGGGCCCTGGCGAGCTTCGAATCCGAGGAGGCCTCGCGTCCGCCCGCAGCGCGGATCGCGGTCTCCACGGCGGCGAAGAAGAGCGTGCGCCCCTGGGGGTCGGCAGGCGCGGCCGGTCCGAGCTCGACCTCCCACTCCCGCCACTCCCGTCGGGTGTCGCTGCGCAGATCGGTCGCACGGACCCGGTCATCCACGAACTCGGCCACCACTCCGCCCCGGCCGGTCAGCAGGTAGGCCGTACGGTCGTTCTCGATGCGGGCGAGCGGCACCAGCGGCGCCGTCGTCCACCGGGAGACGGCCTCGGCGACCACGGGAGGTATGCCCTCGCCGTCGCCCAGCGGCCAGCCGAGCTCGAGCCGTCCGTCCCCCTCGCGCGGTCCCTTGACGTGCCAGCCCTCGTCGGGTCCGCCGGTGCGACGGCGCAACGCGACCCCGGAGCGGGCGAGCGCGGCGTGCTCCGTGTCGAGATAGCGGGCGTCGAGGGCTCGGTGCTCCCCCGCGGAGACGCCGTCGACGCCGGGGATCGCCTCCCACCGCGGCAGCGGCGTGTCGATGTCGACGTCGTACTTGCGCTCGACCTCGACGGAGCGGTTCGGCTCAGTCATCCTCGAGGGTGAGGTCCTCGAGGGCCTCCTCGAACCAGTAGTCCACCTCGGTCGGCCCGTCACCGGAGCCGGTGTTCTGCGGCTCGCCGCGGCGGTTGTACACCACCTGCGTCTCGCTGTACGGGACGATCAGCTTGTCGTCCGCGTCGCCGAGGGGGATGATCTGCCCGTCCAGCGGGCCGCCGTGAAGTCGCGCGAGTGCCATGAGCCCAGGGTAGCCCCGCCCTCCCCCGTTCGTGCGACGCCGGACCGAGTCAGCCGACGACGACCCCGAGGAGCGCCCCCGCGATCATCCAGGGCCCGAAGGCGATCCTGGTCGTCCTGTCGGCTCGCCGCAGCAGCATGAGAGCGAGCGCGTACACCGCGCCGAGCACGAACGCGGAGGCGGCGCCGACCGCGAACGCCGTCCACCCGTGCCACGCCAGCACCAGGCCGATCACCGCCGCGAGCTTGACGTCTCCGCCGCCCATCCCGGCACGGCTCATCGCCCGCAGCACGGCGTAGAACGCGCCGAGGCCGGACCCGCCGAGCAGGGCGCGGACCATCGGCTGCGGCTGCCCGCTCACCGCGGCGTCGACCATCACCAGCACGAGAAGGGCCGCGAGGGTCGGGAGCACGATCCGATTCGGGAGGCGGTGTGTGCGGGCGTCGACCACGACCAGCCATCCGCCGATCGCGAGGAGAGCACCGTGCACGAGCCCGACGAGGGCGAGGCGGAGATCCATCCCGGCAGGCTAGGCGAGACCGCGATGCGCGGATGACCGCTGTGGACAAGTCCGCGGCGGATGTCCGATGTACGAATTACAGTCGACAGCATCACTTGCTTTATTCGTACATATCTTCGAGGATGGATGCATGGGGATCGGGCTCGATGCGATGACCGCGCTCTCTCCGACCAGCGATACCCGCGCCGGAGAGGTGCTGCGGCTGCGCCGCGAGATCAGCCGGATGCAGCGTCGGCGCAGCGAGCACACGATACTCCCCCTCGACCCTGCGTTCGCCGCACTGCTGCCGGAGGAGGGGCTGCTCACCGGGACCTCCTACACCGTGTCCCCCTCGCCCGCTCTCGTCCTGGCGCTGCTCAGCGCCGCCTCGGGAAAGGGGCACTGGTGCGCGGTGATCGGCATGCCGACGCTCGGCGTGGAGGCCGCGGCCGCGTTCGGCATCGACCTGTCACGGCTCATCCTCGTCCCTGCTCCCGGCGACCGCTGGCTCGCCGCCACCTCCGCCCTCGCCGAAGTGGTGCCGCTGATCGTGGTCCACCCCGGCTCACGAGCGCGCGATGCCGACGTCGCGCGGCTCAGCGCCCGGCTGCGCGATCGCGGCTGCACCCTCCTGGTGGCCGAGGCGCCCGGCCTCGGGCGGTGGCCCCAGAGCGAGGGCAGCATCCATCTGCACGACCCCGACTGGCACGGGCTCGGCGAGGGGTGGGGGCTGCTCTCCGACTGCACCGTCACGGTGACGGCCCGCACCAGGCACAGTCCCCGTCCGTCGAGCGTGCGGGTGCAGCTGCCGGGCGCCCAGGGCGCCATCGAGTCCGCAGCCGCCGAGCTGACGGCACTGCCCTCCCCCGCACAGGAGCGCCGCGAGGAGTCGGTGCCCGCTGAGCTGCTGTACTGGGCGGAGGCAGGATGAACGCCCCGCTCCGCGTCCTGGTCCTGTGGTTCCCCGACTGGCCGCTGCGGGCGGCACTGGGCGGCGGGGAGCACCCGCCCACCGCGCTCGTGCAGGCCAACGCCGTCGTCGCCTGCACCGCCTCGGCCCGGGCGCACGGCGTCCGCATCGGGCAGCGGCGCCGCGTCGCCCAGGGGCTTCTCTCCTCGCTGCGTGTGCTCCCGCACGACCCGGGGAAGGACGAGCGTGCTTTCGCACCGGTGCTGCAGCTCATCGAGAAGCACGCCCCGGGTGTCACGCTGCTGCGCCCCGGGCTCGCGATCCTGCGCGCCAGGGGCATCTCCCGCTATCACGGCGGTGAAGCGGAGGCGGCGACCGCGCTCTCGGCGATCCTGGCGGACGCCGGCTTCCCCGAAGTGCGCATCGGCGTCGCCGACGGTCCCTTCACCGCGGAGATCGCCGCGCGCGGCAGCGCACCCTGCACGGTCGTCCCTCCCGGCGGTTCCCGGGAGTTCCTCGCCCCCTACCCCGTTCAGGTGCTGCGCGACGAGCAGATCAGCGGGCTCCTTCTCCGGCTCGGCGTCCGCACCCTGGGAGAGTTCACCGCCCTGGCCCCGCTCGACGTGCGCGACCGCTTCGGCGAGCAGGGCGCGCGCCTGCACGCCCTCGCCGCAGGCGCCGACTCGCGACCGCTCACTCCGCGTCCGCCCGATCCGGAGCTCGCCAGGAACATCGAGTTCGACACCCCGCTGGGCGGAGCCGATCAGGTGGCCTTCGCCGTGCGGCAGACCGCAGACGCCGTGACCCTGGCCCTGGCCGATGCCTCGGTGGTGTGCACCGAGGTGCGCATCGACCTCACGGACGACGACGGGCAGGTGTACTCCCGCACGTGGCTGCATCCCACCTGCTTCGACGCCGCGGATCTCGTCGACAGGGTGCGCTGGCAGCTGGAGTCCCTCGCCGCGCTGACGGCAGCGGAGCCCGTCGACGAGGCCAGGGCGTTCGGCGGCATCGTCGGGGTGCGGATCCTCCCCGTCGCCGTCGACGATGCCGCACATCACCAGCCGGGGCTCTTCGGATCCGGCACCGAAGAGCGTCTGCACCACGCGGTCTCCCGCGTGCAGACCATGCTGGGCCATCAGGGGGTGGTCACGGCCGCCGTCTCGGGAGGGCGCTGGCTCGCCGACCGCCAGGTGCTCACGCCGTGGGGCGAGCGCACCGTCCCCCCGCGGGATCCGCGTTCCCCCTGGCCGGGAAGCCTGCCCGACCCCCTGCCCTCCGAGGTGTTCCTGCCCCCGCGGCCCGTCGGGATCGTCGCCGAGGACGGCAGCACGGTCGGCGTGGACGACCGCGGCGCCCTCTCGGACGAGCCGGCACGCATCGACGGCGCCACCGTGCAGGCCTGGGCGGGACCGTGGCCGGTGCACGAGCGCCGCTGGACGACAGGAGGAGGCAAACGCGGACACCGGCTCCAGATCGTCGACGACCACGATCGGGCCTGGCTGGTCTTCCGTGCAGGCGAGCGCTGGTGGGCCGAAGGGCGGTACCGCTGATGGGCTGGCACAACCCGCCGCTGCGCTGGGGCGAGCTCGAACGCACTCTGAGCGGTGAACAGGATCCGACACCCCGCGCCGCAGAGCCTCCGGGGCGCCGTCCGGACCCCGGGCCCGTCAGCCGACGTCGCAAGCGCGTCCCTCCCGTGCTCCCGAAGCGCCCCGAGGAGGCCGTGCCCTACGCGGAGCTGCATGCCCACTCCTCCTACTCCTTCCTAGATGGCGCCTCGTCCCCGGAGGAACTGCTCGCCGAAGCCGAGCGCCTGGGCCTCAGCGCCCTCGCTCTCACCGACCACGACGGGTTCTACGGGGCCGCACGCTTCGCCGAGCTCGCCGAGCTCATGGAGGTGCGACTGCAGACCGTGTTCGGCGCGGAGCTGTCACTCGACCTGCCGGTGTCACCGCAGGGTGCTGCCGATCCGGCCGGCGAGCATCTGCTCGTCCTCGCCCGCGGCCTGGAGGGGTATCACCGGCTCTCGGGGGCGATCACGGCGGCGCAGCTGCGCGGAGGTGAGAAAGGACGCCCGGTCTACGACCTCGAGGATCTCGCCGCCAGGGCGGACGGCCACTGGACGATCCTGACCGGCTGCCGCAAGGGCGCCGTGCGCCGCGGGCTGGAGGCTGGGGACGCCGCCACTCCCCTGCGACACCTGGTCGACCTCTTCGGCAGCGAACATGTCGCCGTCGAGCTGCTCGATCACGGCGAGCCGCAGGACACGCGCCGCAACGACGCCCTGGCCGACCTCGCCCGCCGGATGCGGCTGCCCGTCGTGGCGACGAACAACGTGCACTATGCACGACCCTCCCAGGCCGCGCTCGCGGAGGCGGTCGCGGCCGTCAGAGCCGTGCGGAGCATGGACGAGCTCGACGGGTGGCTGCCGTCCCACGGCGGAGCGCATCTGCGCAGCGGGGCCGAGATGGCCGCCCGCTTCCAGCGCTACCCCGGGGCGATCTCCCACGGCCTCGAGCTCGCCGCCGCGTCCGCCTTCCCGCTGCGGATGGCCCGGCCCGCTCTTCCCCGGCAGGACGTCCCGCCCGGGCACACACCCATGAGCTGGCTGCGCCATCTGGTCTGGGAGGCGGTGCCGTCGAAGTATCCCCGGCTGGACGACGAGGGGCGCCGGCGCATCGCGCGCGAGCTCGACGTGATCGAGGAGAAGGACTTCCCCGGCTACTTCCTGATCGTGCACGGCATCGTGGCCGAAGCCCGCCGCCGCGGGATCCTGTGCCAGGGGCGGGGGTCCGCCGCGGCGAGCGCGGTCTGCTACCTGCTGAGCATCACCGCTGTCGACCCCATCCTCTACCGTCTGCCCTTCGAGCGGTTCCTCGCCACCACGCGCACCGAGGAGCCGGACATCGACGTGGACTTCGACTCCCGGCGCCGTGAGGAGATCATCCAGTGGGTGTACCGCGAGTACGGCAGGGAACGGGCGGCCCAGGTCGCGAACGTCATCCAGTACCGACCGAAGAACGCGATCCGCGACATGGCCAGGGCCCTCGGGCACTCCCCGGGGCAGCAGGACTCCTGGTCACGGCAGGTGGACGGATGGGGCTCCGGGCTCGAACCCGTCGAGGGGCACGACATCCCCGACACCGTGCTCGACTATGCAGCCGAGCTGCTGAAGGCCCCCCGTCACCTCGGGATCCACTCCGGTGGCATGGTGCTCACCGCCCGCCCCGTCGGCGAGGTCGTGCCGGTGGAGCATGCCCGCATGGAGGACAGGACGGTGATCCAGTGGGACAAGGACGACGCCACCTTCATGGGACTGGTGAAGTTCGACCTGCTGGGGCTCGGGATGCTCGCCGCTCTGCAGCACTGCTTCGACCTCGTGCGCGAGGCCACGGGTGAGGAGTGGACGCTGGAGAGTCTGCCGAAGGAGGAGGCCGGGGTGTACGACATGCTGTGCCGTGCGGACTCGATCGGCGTCTTCCAGGTGGAGTCGCGCGCGCAGATCGGGCTCCTCCCCCGCCTGCAGCCCCGATGCTTCTATGACCTCGCCATCCAGATCGCCCTCATCCGGCCGGGCCCTATCCAGGGTGGAGCGGTGCATCCGTTCGTGCGGCGCAAGATGGCGAAGGACAGGGTCGATGAGGAGAACAGAGCGAGGGCGGCACGCGGCGAACCTCCCGTCGACTTCACGATCCCGTACCCGCACAGCGATCTGGAGGACATCCTGAAGCGCACCCTGGGGATCCCCATCTTCCAGGAGCAGCTCATCCAGATGGCCACGGCCGTCGGCGACTGCACGGCCGATGAGGCGGACCTGCTGCGGCGGGCGATGGGGTCGAAGCGGGGCCTGGAGAAGATCGAGAAGGTCAGGGACAAGCTGTACGCCGGAATGGCGAGGCGAGGCCTCGTCGACGACGCCGCAGACCGTATCTACGCCCAGATCCAGGCGTTCTCGAACTTCGGATTCGCCGAGTCGCACTCCCTGTCGTTCGCGTTGCTGGTCTACGCCAGCTCGTGGCTGAAGCTGCACTATCCGGCTGCGTTCCTCGCCGGCCTCCTGCGGTCGCAGCCGATGGGCTTCTACTCCCCCTCGACCCTCACAGCCGACGCGCGTCGGCATGGCGTGGAAGTACGACGACCCGATCTGCACCTGTCGGGTGCCACGGAGACCCTCGAGCCTCTCGGGGTGGACGGTGCCGACGTCGGACCGACGGGAAGGGACGAGTGTCTGGCCGATCCCCAGCCGGAGGTGCTCCGCTTCGACCGGAGTGCGCCGGATGAGTCGGCGGCGCACCGGCGGGACGGGGCCTTCGCCGTACGCCTGGGGCTCAGCGGCATCCGCGGTATCGGGGTGCCGATGGCCGAGCGCATCGTCGCCGAGCGTGAGGCCCACGGGCCGTATCGCGACCTGCACGACCTGGTGCGGCGGACCGATGCCACGGCCGCACAGCTGGAGGCTCTGGCGACCGCGGGGGCCTTCGCCTGCCTGGGTCTGGAGCGCAGGGAGGCGATGTGGCTCGCGGGGGCGGCTGCCGAGGACCGTTCGCGCTTCCTCCCCGGCACGACGGTGGCGGTGCAGCCTCCCCTGTTCGCGGATCAGACCAGCTACGAGCGCCTTTCTGCCGACCTGTGGGCCACGGGCATCTCGACCGACGACCACCCCCTGACGCATTTCCGGGAGGCGCTTCGGGCCAGGGGCGTGCTGACCGCTGCCGACCTGCAGAAGCATGAGACCGGACGGCGGGTGGAGGTGGCCGGCCTGGTCACCCACCGGCAACGCCCGGCGACGGCGGCGGGAGTCACCTTCGTGAACCTGGAGGACGAAAGCGGCCTGGTCAACGTGATCTGCTCGACCGGCGTATGGGGGCGCTTCGGTCGGATCGCCAGGGAGTCACCGGCTCTCATCATCCGCGGGCTGCTCGAACGATCCCCGGAGGGCGTGGTCAACATCCTCGCGGACGCATTCGAGGACCTTCGCACCGGAGTGACGCATCGATCGCGGGACTTCCGATGACGGCGCCGACGCGCAGGGGCGCCTCACCAGAAGCGCTCGGGCTCCTCGGGCGGCGGCCGGTCCGTCCCGCCCCAGCGGTCGGCCTCTGCCTTGGCGGCCTCGACAGCGGCGTCCGCACCACGCAGCGCCACGCCGGCCTCGGTGGCGGCCGGACCGATGGGATCGACGAGCAGGGTGGTCCGCGTCCCGCCCGCGCTCACCGCTACCGTGCACTCCAGCACGCGGCCGATCCACCGTGACACCGCGCCCCGCTGCTCCTCCCCGCGCCGGTATCGGATGCCGGTGTCGAGATCGACGAGGGACAGCACGACCTGCTGCGCGGTATCCGGATCGAGGTGCTCGGTGACCTCGATCCGATGGCCGACAGGAAGTGCGACCTGTCCGTAGAAGAGGAGCGTTCTGTCCATGCCCCCCACCCTACGAAACGGCTGCGGAGAGTGACAGGGACCGACCTCGCAGATCGGGTTGTGATTATTTTGTCCCCCAAATGGCGGACACGAGGATTAAGCGATATTCTGCTCTTCGTAGCGGGGGCTACAGGGGCTGAGGACTGGGGAATCAGCCATCGAGAGCAGCGAGATCTTCGCCGCCTCCCCAACCGTCCGGGAAGGACGGTGAGCCCTCTCGGCAGCACCGTGCTGGGGCGGTCCGGTCGAGAGGGCATACCCCGCCCACATCCTCAGGTGCCGCCGGCGGACCTCGGCGCCACTCGGACTCAGGCCATCCGCACCGCCGCCACGGTGCCCGGAGCGAGGCGCCTGATCCGCCGCGGATGTAGCCCTCCCCACGCCACCGGCCCGGCAGTCAGCCACGCCGCCACCGGTACCGGGAGCGCGGCCACCCGTCAACCCCGGACGCCTCGGGCGCCGCTTCGACTACCGTCCTGGATCGTGAGGACGACCGCATCGATGAGGACAGCCGCATCACGCACACCACGTGAGGGCTACTGCTCCTCCGCGTCGGGCGCGGCCGCATCGTCACCGATGATCGCGTCATACCCGTCGTCCGGCAGTTCCGTGTCGCGATCGTCGTCCAGCGGCACCTCACGGCGCTGCTCCGCGGCATCCACCGGGTCGGCTTCGATCGGATGGGCCTCCGGCACCGGGGGCACGAGCAGCTCGGGGTCATCGGGGGTCTCGACCTCCGGCCGCTCCTGCTCCTGCAGGTCGGCATCCGGCTTGATCTCGTCGATCGGCTGTTCGCTCTGGGACATCCCGTCTCCTCCTTCGCATCGGATGCTTCCACCGTGCAACAGTCCCGCGGCGGCGGCAAGGGGCTTGACCCCGATCGGAGCCCCGATCGGACGGGCGGCATGACCCCCGCGGCGCCGAAGAGACGCGCACGGATCGGCGTCTCCGGATGGCGGTATGCGAGCTGGCGCGGCGACTTCTACCCGACGGGGCTGCCGCAGCGCCGCGAGCTGGAGTACATCGGCGAGCGCTTCCCCACGGTCGAGCTCAACGGCTCGTTCTACTCCCTGCAGCGCCCGGAAAGCTACCGCCGCTGGGCGGAGAGCGTGCCCGATGGCTTCGTCTTCGCGGTCAAAGGCTCCCGCTACGTCACGCATATGCTGCGTCTGCGCGACGTCGGCCAGGCCCTCGCCAACTTCTTCGCCTCGGGCGTGCTGGCTCTCGGCGACCGGCTCGGCCCGCTCCTGTGGCAGCTGCCGGAGCGCCAGCAGTTCGAGCCTGACGTGCTCGAGTCGTTCCTCCGATCGCTGCCGGCCACGACCGGCGAAGCCCTCGCGCTCGCCCGTCGCCACGACGAGAGGCTGCAAGGACGCGCGTGGCTGGAGGTCGATGCCGACCGTCCGCTCCGGCACGCACTCGAACCCCGCTCCGACACGTTCGGGACAGCCGAGAGCCTGCAGCTGCTGCGGGATCACCGCACGTCGCTCGTCATCGCCGACACGGCTGGGAAGTGGCCGCGCTTCGAGGCGCTGACGACCGACATCGTCTATGTGCGCCTGCACGGCTCCCACGAGCTCTACCACAGCGGGTATTCCGATCAGGAGCTGCGCGAGTGGGCGGACCTCATCCGCGGATGGACGGACGGCTCCGGCGCGGACGACGGACGCCCACGCCACGTCTTCGTGTATTTCGATAATGACGCGAAGGGCTTCGCACCGCACGATGCTCTCGCCCTGATGGCGCTCCTGGCCGAGCGCGGGGTGGACGTCGCGGACTGAGGCCCCGCACCCCCACCGGGCTACCAGCGGGCTCGCACTCGCCCCCCGGTCGAGGCGTCAGCGGTCGCCGACGTGCCCCGGCGCGGTCAGGGAGAGCACCCGCTCGACGAAGGCCGCGTACTCCTCCATGTAGTGCGCGAGGAACTTCTCCGTGTCCGGGTCGCGCACCTCCCCATCGTCGCCGAAGACGTCGCTCGAGAAGGTGATGTAGGCCTCGGGCGCATTGAGCTGCGGCGCATTGAGGAAGCTCAGCACGCTGCGCATCGACGACTGCATGACCGCGGTGCCGATCGCGCCGGTCGAGGCCCCGATGATGCCGGTGGGCTTCCGCGCGAAGGAGTTGTGACCCCACGGACGCGAACCCCAGTCGATGGCGTTCTTGAGAGCGCCCGGGATGGAGCGGTTGTACTCAGGCGAGATCAGCAGCAGTCCCTCGGCCCCTTCCACGGCCCTTTTGAAGTCGGTGACGGCGGCGACGGGGTCCAGCTCGTCGTCCCGGTTGTAGAGCGGGAGGTCCCGGATCGGGATCTCGACCAGCTCGAGACTGGGAGGCGCGAGGCGGATGAGCGCCTTCGCGAGGATGCGGTTGATCGAGTCAGATGCCAGGCTGCCGATGAGGTAGCCGATCCGATGGGTCATGGTGGGGTCCCCTCGTCTCCGTGCACTTCCAGGATATCCGCGCCCCCGGGGCTTGCCGCAAGGCCCCCTCGCTGCGGCACAATCGACCGTCCGCGCGCCGACCCGTGCGCGATCCGCGAAGGAGATTCATGCCCATCGACCCCTTCCACCTCACCGACACCGCGCCCGCAAAATCCGCTCCGAGCCTGATCGACTCCGACCGCGCCCACCTCGTCCGCATCGACATCGCGCTCCAGCATCAGCGCGCCGACATCGCACAGCGCCTGGAAGAGCTGAAGCGTCGCTCGGCGGAGCTCGGGAGCGCCGCCGTCGAGCGCGACCTCGAGATCCGCCGACTCAGCGCCCGCCTGCGGATGCTCGATCGCTTCGACCTCGACATGTGCCTCGGCCGGTACACCCCGGCCGAGGGCCCGCCGGTCTACATCGGACGCGCAGGACTCGCGGACGCCGAGGGCACCCGCCTGCTCGTGGACTGGCGGGCACCCGCCGCGGAGCCGTACTTCGCTGCGACGATGCAGGATCCCCGCGGCATCACCTCCCGCCGACGCTACCGCTGGACGAACGGCCGGATCAGCGACTACTGGGACGAGGCCCTGACGACGGACGGCTTCGACGACGCCGCGCTCGACGATCAGTCCGCGTTCATCGCGAGCCTCGGCACGCACCGGACCGCACGGATGCGCGATGTTCTCGCGACCATCCAGTCCGACCAGGACGCGATCATCCGCACCCCCTCGGCCGGCGCTCTCGTGGTGGACGGCGGGCCGGGCACCGGGAAGACCGTGGTGGCACTGCATCGCGCCGCCCACCTGCTCTACGCCGAACCTCGACTGACCGAGAGCGCGGGCGGGATGCTGCTCGTGGGTCCGAATGCGCACTACCTCGCGTATGTGGAGGACGTGCTCCCCAGCCTCGGCGAGCACACCGTACGACTGTGCACGCTGCGTGATCTGACGCCCGAGGGCGCTGCGGCGATGCCGGAGCGCGATCCCCAGGTGGCGGAGCTGAAGGCGAGCCTGGATCCGGACGCCGTGCTCGGCGCAGCGGTCGCGGAGGCCGAACGGCCACCCGGTCACGCCCTCCGGGTGGAGACGCCGTGGGCGGACCTGTGGCTCAGCCGCGAGGAGTGGGCCGAGGCCTTCGCCGCCGCCGACCCCGCCAGCCCGCACAACGAGGCCCGGGACGAGGTGTGGGAAGAGATCCTGGAACTCCTCGTCGACCAGGTGCAGGAGGACGACGTGCCGCCGCATGTCGTGCGGCGGTGGCTACGACAGGACGACGAGCTGACGGGCACGTTCATGCGCGCGTGGCCGATGCTGACTCCGGAGAGGGTGGTCGCGCGCCTGTGGTCCTCCCCCGCGGCGCTGGCTCGCTGCGCGCCGCAGCTCGCCGCGGACGAGGTGTCGCTGCTGCAGCGCGAGGATGCCACGGCCTGGACCGACGCGGACCTTCCCCTGCTCGACGCGGCCCACCGCCGGATCGGGGACCCGGAGGCCGTGCGGACGCGGCACCGGCAGCAGGCGGCGACCCTCGCCGCGCAGGAGCAGATGTCGCACGTGGTGGACCACCTGATCGAGAGCGACGACAGCGACATGAAGGTCATGTCGATTCTGCGCGGACAGGACGCGCAGAACGTGCTGGCGGGTGTCGACGTCGCGCCGGCACTGCCGCCGGACGAACTCGCCGGCCCGTTCGGGCACATCGTCGTGGATGAGGCGCAGGAGCTCACCGACGCGCAGTGGCGGATGCTCGTCGCACGCTGTCCCTCCCGCAGCTTCACGATCGTGGGCGACCGGGCCCAGGCGCGACACGGGTTCACGGAATCGTGGGCGGAGCGTCTGCAGCGCGTGGGCATCCGTGAGCCTCGTGTGGCCCACCTGAGCGTGAACTACCGCACGCCCGCCGAGGTGATGGCCGTCGCGGCGGCGGAGATCCGGGCTGCTCTTCCCGATGCCAACGTGCCGACGTCGGTCCGTGACAGCGGCGTGCCGGTGCGCCGGGCGGCGGTCGAGGACCTGGACCGCGTCGTCGAGGAATGGCTCGCGGCGCACGCGGAGGGCATCGCCTGCGTGATCGGCGCGCCGGACTTCACCCCGCGCACCCGGGTGCGCTCGCTTTCCCCGGAGGGGGCGAAGGGCCTGGAGTTCGACCTCGTCGTGCTCGTGCGACCCGACCGGTTCGGCGAGGACGTCACCGGCGCCGTCGACCGCTATGTCGCGATGACCAGGACGACCAGGGAGCTCATCCTGCTCGGGTGAGGGGCGGCGGCGCCTGCTGGCCGAGTCCGAGGGCGCGTCCTACCCTGGGACGATGACGAATCGTGAGGGGGTGGCGCCGCACTGCCCGGAGGACGACGTGGTGATGCTCGCCGTCCCCGGCGGCTGGAGGTGTCCGGAGTGCGGGCACCTCCAGCAGGCGCAGGACACCGAGGAGCCGGGCTTCCTCGATGGGCTCGGACGCCGAGGCTGACGCTCAGGCCTCCGCACCGCCGTCGGTGATGGTGCCGGTGGGTTCGCTCTCCTCGACGGTGTGGCGGACGCCGTACTCGGACGCCAGCGCCTCGCCCTCCTCGATGGCTTCGTCGCGGCTGGTGTAGCTGCGCGACAGCTCGGGCGCGCCATCCACCTCGTTCACCCACTGCCCGTTCTTGGACCGCGTGACCACGGCAGAGACCGCCATCACAGATCCCCGGGGCCGAGGTCGCCCTGGCCGTCCTCACCGAGGTCGACCAGGACCGGGTCCCCGCCCTGGCTCTCGGGCTGCGGTGCCGATCCGGGCAGGTCTTCGGCAGGCACCTGGTCGTCCGGGTCGGGGATCTCGTCGGGATCGCGGCCGGTGGCCGTGGCCGGGTCGAGCTCGTCCGCGGTGGCGCCGTCGTCGAGTGCTTCCGTGCGCTCCCACTCCGCCTGCGCGGGGTCGTCGCTGGGGTCTGCTTCCGCGGTCGCGTCTCCATCGCGCAGGGGCTGCGGGGCGGGCTGCGTGTCATCGGGTGTCGATGCCATGTCTCCTCCTTCGATCGCCTTCAGTCTGACCCCGCGGAGGGGAGCCGACGAGGGGCTTGAGCGTCTGCGGACGAGCGGCTACGTTCCGGCTTTCGGGACGGGTGTTGACACGGCTGGAACCGCCCCATAAAGTAGCTGCATGCGCAAGCAACTACTCGATGACAAGGCGGACATCACTGACGTGTCGCTCGCCTGGTCCAAGCTCACCCTGCTGGTGTCCGCCGTGGAGACGAGCCTGGACAAGTGGCTGGGCGACACCTACCGGGTCGGGCTCACCGAGTTCCGCGCTCTCGTCTTCCTCAGCCAGGCCCCCGACAAGGAGCTGCGCGTGAACGATCTGGCACAGCGCGTCGGGCTGAACCCCAGCTCTGCCACCCGTCTCGTGCATCGCCTGGAGGCGAAGGGACTGGCTCGTCGGGATGTCTGCGCCGATGACGGCCGCGGCGTGTACGCCGTGATCGACGCCGCGGGCGACAGCGCGCTCCGGGACATGAAGGCGGCGTACAAGGCACGACTGCAAGAACTGCTCGGCGACCTCGACGCGCACTTCCCGCACCTCGCGGCCGGCTCGTCCGCGAAGGCGCTGGCCCAGGTCGCCGCCCTCCTCAGCGAGTGAGCTCCTGTGCACCCTCATTCTCTCCTCTTCACCTAAATACCTGCATGTACAGACACTTATCCAGGACGCTCGCGTCACCACGAAAGGAACCCTCATGAGTTGGATCTACCTCGGCATCGCCGTCATCTTCGAAGTCGTCGTCGCGATCGCCGCCGGAAAGGCGAAGGGCTTCACCCGGCTGTGGTGGACGCTCGGCACGCTGGCCAGCGGCGGCATCGCCACATTCTTCCTCAGCCTCGCACTGCTGACATTCGACGTCGGCGTCGGCTACGCGATCTGGACCTCGGCGGCCGGCGTCGGAATCGTCATCGTGGGCGCCCTCTTCTTCTCGCAGCGCCTCACCCGCAAGAAGCTGCTCGGGATCGCGGCGATCATCGCCGGCGTCATCGGGCTCAACCTCGCCGGCACCGTCTGACTCTCGTCACCCCCGAAAGGACTCTCATGACCACGCTCGCTCCCCGCCTCGACCGCTCTCGCCCGCAGGGCACCGCCGGCCCCTGGCTCGCCCTCCTCCTCGCCGGAGGCTTCGAGGTCGGCTACGCCCTGGCCGTCAACGGCAGCCGCGGCTTCACCGATCTCACCTGGTCCCTGGTCGCCATCGGCTTCTTCCTGCTCACCCTGCTGTTCCTGAGCATCGCCCTCCGGCGCATCGACGTCGGCATCGGGTACGCCGTCTGGGCCGGACTCGGAGCGGTGGGCGCCGCCCTTCTCGGACCCGTGTTCTTCGACGAGACCATGACGCCGGCGAAGGCGCTCTGGCTCGCACTGATCATCGCGGGCGTCGTGTGGCTCAAGCTCGCCGATCGTCCGAAGCCTGCGGCGGACGCCTCGGCCGCAGCGACCGGTCGGAACAGCTGAGCACGGCACGCACGACGAGGCCCGGGCGGGATACCGATCCCCCGGGCCTCATCGGCATTCCGGCCACTTCCAGCCGGAGGCGTTCCACGCCGTCGGAAGTCGGGGCAGGATACCCACCCCGGGCACCGTCGTCAGGTGCGACGATCCGGAGCTGCGTCGCACCCCGAGATGTCGAGACCAGGACGGGATGTCCCGCCCCGGAGCCTCGACGTCAGGCCCGGTCCGAGCGAAGGTGCTCTGCGACCGGCGCGACGCCCGACATCTCGATAGGCGCGCCGACGAGAGCCGCATTCGCCTCACGCACGGCTGCCCAGCGCTCTCGCGTCATCCGGTAGCGGTGCTGCATCGCCGCCTGCCCTTCCCTGGCGACCCGCACGATCCCGTCCTGCTCGTACCCGGTCTTCCGCGACACCGCATTGGAGGCCGGGTTGTCGAGGTAAGCCGCAGAGGTGACGTTCTCAGCGTCGAGACCTTCGAAGAACAGGTGCAGGATCATCGCGCGCATGCGCGCGCCGATACCGCGACCCTGGAACTCCCTCCCGAGCCACGATCCCGTCTCGACCTCGCGCAGCACCGACCAGTCGCTGCCGGAGGCGCCCTGAATGCCGACAGGACGCCCGTTCCACAGCACACCGAGTTCGAGGACGAGCCTGTCCGGCCCGAGCGCCGACCTGTTCCGCCACTGATAGTCGAGCACGCGGTGCGCGACCTGCGTCGCGGAGCCCCGCGTCCACGGAAAGGCGAACGGCATGGTCGACTCCGCATGCACTCCGCGTCCGGCGAGCTCCGCGAGCTCGACGAGCAGGGTGTCATCGATCCAGCGCAGCTCCAGGTCCCCCGCGCGCACGCGCAGTCCCGCGGCCGGCCAGATCCTCGTCAGGGCTTCTGTCGTCATCAGCCCAGTCTCGCGGATGCCGCTGCCGCCGCCTGTCACCCGACCGGTGCGCGTCTCGACCGCGCGCCGATGTTGTGGGCGTGGACCCAGGTCGCCCAGTCCGCCCGCGTGTCCCCGCGGCTAGAACTGATCGACCGTGAAGCCGTACTTCGTGCCGAGAGCGACCGACGTCGTCTCGATGATCTTCGCGACCAGTGCGACGTTGTGCAGATAGCCGTCCCGATCGAGGGTGCGGTCCAGATCGAGCCGATGAACCACGTCGTGCCGGTCGTCGATCACCGTGGTGAGACCGTCGAGAAGGCTGCCGTTCCGGTTCAAGACCCGGCGTCGCGGGGCGAGGATCTTCCCCAGGTCGATCCCGAACCACTCTCTGAAGGTCGCGGAGAGGCCGGACACGCTCTGGAAGCTGTACTCGCGCGCGATGATGCTCTCCACCGTGATCTCCCCGTTCGCGAGGCGCCGCAGATCCTCTCCGGTGAGCTTCGCCGGGACCTTCTTCTGCTGGACCTTGGACTGCGCGGCAGGATCGTGCTGCGCGAGCACGATGAAGACGTGCAGGAAGTAATGCTCCAGTACCGCGACCAGCATGGGGAGCAGACCGTTGTAGACCACGCGCGCAGGGTCGTACCGCTGCACCGCCTCGAACACGCGCGCCGAGATCGGGTCGTCATCGGCGCCGCTGGGTCGAAGGATCTTCTCGTCGGGTGCGGCGAAGCGCAGTGCTTCCAGGACCTCCGTCGCCTTGTCATGCGTTCTGTTGATCCCCCGGCTGAGCGGGGTCGACTGATCCTCCCAGAGAGGGATGTACCTGTTCCTCCCGTAGTCTCCGTCGATCCGACCGCCGAACTGGGCACGGGCGCGACGGATCACGCCGTTGAGCTTCTCGATGTCGTGGATCGAGGCCCAGCTCTTGGCATGAACGGCCAGCACGAGCTGCGACGCGCTCGCACCGGGGTCGTCGCTCCCGGGAAACAGCGAGGCCTCCACGCCGGAGGTCGACCGATACTCGGCCTCTTCGAACCAGAAAAAGTACGACCAGCCGGGCCGAGGAGCGATCGACTCGCTGCGCACGAATCCCTCTTCCGCCAGGAACGCCGAGACGTCCCTCTTCCTGGCAGCGTCCATGCGGAGGAGGAGGTCCACACCCATCGTCGAAACCTTCTCTCGTCGGCGCGCAGTGCGCAATCCGCTCCATTGTTCCGCACCGCGGCGCTGCGACGGCCGATTCCCGCCAGACCGGAACCGGTGCCGGCTGACAACCTGCAGCTATGACTTCTACGGAACGGCCGCCACGATGACCCTGGCGAGCGGTGTCGCTCTGGTCGTCTTCCTCTTCCCGCTCGCGTACAGCCCCGGACCGGGCAACGCGTTCTTCGCCGCCATCGGCGCCTCGCGGGGTTTGCGCGCCGCGATCCCTGCCTTGGCGGGCTACCACGTCGCCACCTTCGTGATCACGTGCTCGATCGGGCTCGGGATGGGTGCGACGGTCCTCCGGCACCCGGCCGTGGCGAAGGCTCTGGCCGCCATCGGAGCCGTCTACGTGCTCTGGCTGGCGTGGCTCTTCTTCCGGTCGGCTCGAAGCAGGCACGCATCGAGCATCGAGATACCAGCGCGCAGCGTCGGCTTCTGGTCGGGTGCGGTCGTTCTGCTGCTGAACCCGAAGGCGTACTACATCATCGCGGTGATGTTCGCCCGGTTCCTGCAGCCCCCGCAGGACGGCGATCTCCTCGCAGTTCTCGCGATCACCGTCATCTTCACGCTCAACAACCTTCTCGCGTTCGTGATCTGGACCTTGGCCGGCCAGGGTCTGTCTGCGCTCTTTCGTGGGGTCCGATCCAAGAAGTGGCTCGACTACGGCTTCGCCGTCACGCTCGTGGGAGTCGCCGTCTGGATGGCTCTCCCCGTCTTCCTGTAGCTCACGCGCACGCGAATCTTGATGTCGTGCGAGCTAGGAGAGCCAGGCGAAGGCAGCGACGCCGACCGCGATCAGGACGACTGTGGCCGCCAGGATGATCCAGCCGACCCAGGCACTCTTCGGCGGGCGCCCCGCAGCGGGTGGTTCGCCGAGCCTGCGACGAAGCCGGTCTGCTTCCGCCTCCAGCTCTTCCGATCGTCGCTCGGTGGCCGGAGTCCACGAGTTCGGCAGGCCCGCAGCCGTCGCCGAGCGATGCCATCGAGCTCGGCGGTGACCTCGTCGAGCCGCGCGCGGAGATCCCGTGCGCTGTCGGCGGCGGGGCGCTGCTCTTGACTCTCGGGACCGTCCGTCATGCGCTCACCGTACCTCGGGCTGACAGGATGCGAACCAGCGCCGCCGTAGAACGCCAGGCGAGCCTCACCCACTGAACTTCCCATACGCCAATGATCCGCCGAGTTCACGACACACCACTGTCGGCGATGCCAGCTAGCAGACAAGCTGGCTTCGTGGCCGGAGCGCGGGCGAGCCACGCCTGCCCCCGATTCGAATCGAGCCTCAGCCGCGATTGGAGAGCAGCTTGACGGCGCTCGAGTGATGCTCTTGGCCCGAGCCGCTGGCGGAAGACGGGAGGCTGGCGTGCTGCTCGTTCGAGCCTGGTTCCCGGTGCGGAGCGCATTCGATTCTCGTCGCCGGTAGCCTGAGACCGCACTTGCATGGACCGGCGACTGGAACAAGGGATGTGATGGCTGAAGTTCTGAGCGGCTTCGTCGTCATCGCCGCCATCGCTCTGGTTGGCCTCATCACTGCTCGTATCGGCGTACTCGGTGACACTGCAACGGCGGTGCTCAGCAAGCTGACGATGACCATTGGCTTGCCGGCGCTGGTGTTCACCGTAGTGAGCCGGTCACACCTCAGCGACATCTTCTCCGTCACGGGGCTTGTCGCGGCCATCTCCGGCATCATGATGATGGCGGTATTCGCCCTTGCCGGTTCATTCGCCCGCTGGGGTGCGGCAAGCACGACCATCGGATCGCTCGCGTCCGGACTCGTGAATTCAACGAACCTTGGCGTCCCGATCTCGACGTATCTCTTCGGCGACGTCACGGCGGTGACTGCCATCATGCTGTTTCAACTGTCGATTCTGACGCCTATCGCGCTCACTCTCCTGGACTTCATGACCGGCCGCGGCGACCGCAGCAGACCGTGGCGCATGCTACTGGTGCCTGTCCGAAATCCGGTCACCGTGACCGCGCTCGTCGCGATTGCCTTCAACCTGCTTGGCATCCACCTGCCGCCGCTGGCCATGGCCCCGGTGGAGCTGCTTGGGCAGCTCAGCGTGCCGGTGATGCTGTTGCTCTTCGGGATGTCTCTCATGCAGGCGAAGGTCCGAGTGCCGAGACCGGACCGTCTCCCGGTCGCGCTCTCCATCACCTTGAAGTCCCTCGTACAGCCGGCGGTGGCCTACGTTCTCGCGCGTTGGGTCTTCCACCTCGAGGACTCGGTCGTGTTCGTGTGCGTGGCGTGCGCTGCCCTGCCGACGGCCCAGAACGTTGTCGTGTGCGCAACTCGCTACAACGTAGGCCTCAATATCGCGCGGACGAGCGCCATCGTCACAACCGTGCTCACTATCCCCCTTCTCCTGGCGGCGGTCGCGCTGTTGACGTAAGTGGAACGCTCAGAGCGGCCTTCCCCCGGGCAGGCACACCGACCGGATCTCTCGCACTGATCGACCACGGGGCGACCATCGTCGCGATCGAGCACAACCTCCGCGTGATCGCGTGTGCCGACCACGTGATCGACCTGGGGCCCGGCGCCGGCAACCAGGGAGGCACGATTCTGCACCAAGGCACCCCAGGAGAGCTCGTCCGCGCACCCGCTTCCCTCACAGGCCGGTACCTCGCGCAGGAGACCAGAATCGCCGGCACTCACGCTGGCACGTAGGCCCTCCGCGGTTCGCATGTACGCTGGTGCCGTGATGTGGCGACAGCGATTTCTGCACCCCCGGCCGGGCAATGGCCGCGGGGTCATCGACGTACGCCGATAGCGCGTCAGGTCTCCGCAGGTACGGCCGGGGGAAGAGAAGGTCGTTCACCCACCTGCAACAGTCTCGGAGACCTCCCATGTCGCACACCAACTACCTGACTTCTGACCAGCTTCACCGCGCCCTGACGCTGCGTGACCTCACTGACCCGGCTCGCGGCGCCCATGCGATCCAGATCCTCTTGGAATCGGTGGTGGGCGCCCTGCAATCGGACTGGCATAGCACGGTCCGCCACCTGCGGACGACGCCGATCGTGCCGGTGCACGAGAACTACGATCGCCTCCGCTACGACGCCCAAGATGTCACCCGCGATCGCAGGTACACCCGCTACCTCAGCCGGACGGTGATGCTTCGCAGTCATACCAGCGCCGAGCTCCCCACGGCCCTCGAAGACTACGAGGGTCGAACGGACATCGACGAGCTCATCGTCGCGCCGGGTCTCGTCTATCGGCGCGATGCCGTCGACCGTAGCCACGTGGGCGAACCGCATCAGGTGGATCTGTGGCGCATCCGCAGCACATCAGACACGGACGACAAAGACATGATCGCGATGATCGAACAACTCGTCGAGGCTGTGCTGCCCGGCGCGAGATGGAGGCTGACGGATGCCGTGCACCCCTATACCGTCGGCGGCCGCCAGATCGACGTGCTTCACGACGGCGAATGGCTGGAGCTCGCCGAATGCGGCCGCATCCATCCGGATGTCCTCCGCGGATCTGGACTCGACCCTCTGCAGTGGTCGGGCCTGGCGCTCGGTATGGGTCTGGAACGGGCCCTGATGCTGCGCAAGGGCATCCCCGACATCCGCTACCTGCGGGCGGAGGACCCGCGCATTGCCTCCCAGATGCTCACTCTGGAGCCATGGGAGCATGTCTCGACCCTGCCTGCCACACGTCGAGACATCTCCGTCGTGCTCGGTATCGACGAGGACGAGGAGACGCTGGGCGACCGCATCCGGGTCGCGCTCGGAGCTGATGCGGAAGTGATCGAGTCGGTCGAGGTGCTCAGCCGCACCGCCCACGAGGAACTCGCCGATGCGGCGCGCGTGAGGCTCGGGACGCGGGTGGGCCAGGTCAACCTCCTGCTGCGGATCGTCCTGCGGCCGATCGATCGGACACTGACGTCGGACGACGCCAACGCGATCCGAAACACCATCTACCGGGCGGTGCACGAAGGACCGGTGATGGAACTGATCTGAGTTCGGCCGCGTCGTGTCCGACGGAAGGGAATCCACCGGACCCGACGCCGCCGATCTCGGCGAAACGGCTACTCGGCGTACGGCTGATCGGGTGCGTGATCGCTGTAGCCGATGCTCCAGATGTAGCCGTCCGGGTCGGCGAACGTGCCGCCGTACCCGCCCCAGGGCAGCGCGCCCGCCGGGTTGAGAATCGTCGCACCGGCGGCGTGCGCCTCCATGATGACCTCGTCGACGCGTGCCTCGGAGCGGACGACGTAGGTCAGCACCACGCCGCTGAACCCGCTGCCCTCCGGGTCGGCGCCGACCTGTGCGGCGAGTCCGTCGCGTCCGTAGAAACCGACGGGCGAGGCACCATCGGATTCGAAGAACACGGAGATGCCGAAGTCGCTCTGGACCTTCCAACCGAGTCCCTCGGTGTAGAACCTTTTGGCCCGATCCATGTCCCGGACGCCGAGAAGAATCGAGCTGACGTGTGCTTTCATGCTGTGCTCCCTGTTCGTGTGAGATGTTCGAGTCCAGAATGCGAAGGGTCGACCGCCTCATCAACGGGAGATGTCGCGACTGATCGATCAGTCCTGCTTATGTCGAGCGGGATAGGCTCGGGCCACCGGCACGGGCGGGAAGGACGCAATGGAGCTTCGAGACATCGAGATCTTCCTCACGCTCGCGGAGGAACTGCACTTCGGCCGCACCGCGGCGCGACTGCACGTCTCGCAGGCGCGAGTCAGTCAAGTGATCGCTCAGTTCGAGAGGCGGATCGGGGGGAGCCTGTTCGATCGGTCAAACCGTCGAGATGTGCGCCTCACGCCTGTCGGCGCCCGGCTCCGCGACGACCTGGCCCCCGCGCATGGCGCGCTACAGGGCGGCCTGGAACGCGCGAAGCTGTCGGCTCGCGGCATCGACGCCCGCCTGCGCGTCGGGTTGATGCCCTACAACGTCCCCGTTCTGCACGGCTACTGGAATGCCTTCGCCAGCCGCCACCCGACATACGAGCTGCAGGTGCGTCACGCGTCATTCGTCGACCCGTTCGGGAGCCTCCGGAGAGGCGAGATCGATGTTCTGGTCACTTGGCTCCCCGTCGAAGAAGCCGACCTGACCGTCGGGCCCACGCTGTTCACGGACTCCCGTGTCCTGGCGGTCTCCGTCGACCATGAGCTCGCCGGCAGGTCGTCGGCACCCCTCGAAGCGCTGGCGGACTTCGCCCATGTCCGGGTGCCGAACATGCCGGAGTCGTGGGAGAACGGCTACCTGCCCTTTCGCACGCCGAGCGGGCGGGCGATCGAGCGCGTGGAGGCGGTCACCAGTGCGGACGAGCTGCTGCAGCTCGTCAGCACCGGAGAGATCATCCATCCGTTCCCGGCGCACGTGGCGCACTACTGGTCCCTGCCCCAGATCCGCTGGCTGCCGATTCCGGATCTGCCGCGGCTCACGTATGCGCTGGTGTGGCGCACGGACGCGGAGAATGCTCCGATCCGCGCTTTCGCTCGGACCGTCGCAGATCTCGGACCGGTCGACGAGGGGCGAGAGCCACACGAACTCAGCCAGTGAGACCTAGGCCCCGCGGCGACCGCGAGCCAAGCTCGAGGTCGCGCCCGGGAGCATCCTTCCGATCGATAAGCCAGGACGCGATCGGTGTTTCGTGATTGGAGATTGTTCGCATTCCCGGGGGCTCACCAGGCTGGGGACAGGGGAATCGACCCCACAAGAAGGAGAGACGACATGACGACGACACTCACCACAACACCCCGGATGAGCAATCCGGCCGCGATCCTCGACGGCGCCTCGGCGGCGATCTTCGCGCTCATGAAGGCCGCGCGGCAGACGGACCTGGCGCACTCGACCCTCGAGTTGGTCCACCTGCGGGTGAGCCAGATCAACGGCTGCAGCCCCTGCGTCGACTCCGGCGTGAAGTCCGCGAAGAAGGCGGGCGAGTCTGACGAGCGCCTGCACGCGGTGGTCGCCTGGCGCGAGACGCCGTACTTCACTGACCAGGAGCGCGCCGCGCTGGCGCTGGCGGAGAGCGCCACCCGGCTTGCCGATCGACCGGACGCCGTGTCGGACGAGGTGTGGAACGACGCAGCGGGCTTCTTCGACGAGCGTCAGCTGGCAGCCCTGATCCTCTACATCGCGACGACCAACCTCTTCAACCGCCTGAACGCGACCACACGCCAGCTCGCCGGCGGCTCCTGGAACTGAGAGGCACCACGATGGCAACCGTACGAACCCACCGCTACACCGTCGAGGCCGGCAACCTGGCCGCGATGCTCGAACGCCGCACGAGCCTGATCGACGGCATCCGGTCGGCCAATCCGGCGTTCGCCGAGGCGACCCTGATCACGCTGGAGGACGGGTCCTACCTCGACATCTGGCGCTGGAACTCCGCGGCGGAGATGCAGCGCGCCTTGCAGAACGCAGCGAGCAGCCCCCTGGCCAGAGAGACACTGCGCCTGACCACGGATCACACCGTCCTCGATGGTGAGCTGCTGGACGAACGCTGAGTCGGCATCCAAGCGCCGGTGCCCCGGATCGTCGGGCACCGGCGCTGTTGCGGGAGAATCGGAAAGTACTTGAATAGTCGTAAAGTACATGTTTAGCTTGCAAGCACATTCGATTCCAAGGACACCGTTCCCGATCAGGAGGCATCATGTCGACGTCAAGAGACGACACCGGCCCCTCGTCGTCGGCAGCAGCCGAGGCGCTCCGCTCAGCGGACGCGGCGGCGGGCCGCATCCGCTCGCGTCGCCGCTGGTATGTCGCCGGCGCACTCGTGATGGCGGCCACGCTGGCGACCTTCACCATCGCCCTGGCCGCGTGGCCGGACCGCCTCGCCGCCGTGATCGTCCCCGGCCTCCTCTCCGTCGCCGCGATCCTCGCTCTTCTCGGGTGGAGCGGGCGGACCATCCCGACGGCAGCGACGGCGATCACGAACCGCGTCATGCTCGTCAGCGCCGCCTTGATGGTCGTGACGCTGGTGCTGAACCGGCTGCTCCCCGCGGGGTTCTCCGGTTGGCTCATCCTCACGGGTCTGCTGCCGGCGCTGCCCTTCCTCTACCTCGCGTGGCGGGTGGCCCGCGCATGACGCACCCGCGTCACCGCCTGGACGACCTGATCCACTCCCCCGTCCGCCTCTCGATCATGGCGGCCCTCGGCCAGGCGGACGCCGTCCATTTCGGCCTGCTGCGCGACACCGTGGAGGTGAGCGACTCCCTGCTCTCCAAGCACCTCGCCTCGCTCGAAGGCGCCGGGTACATCGCGGTGACGAAAGGATACGTGGGACGCCGCCCCCGCACCTGGTACTCCCTCACGGCGGAAGGCCGAGCGGCGTTCGACGCCTACATCGCCGCGCTACGGGAGATCGTGGACGCCCCCGAGCCCCCGGCAGCGTCCGACATCTAGTCAGAGCGGTCCGGAGGGCGTGTCCGCCGCGCGGCGGGCGGCTGCCTGGCAGGATGAGGCCGTGATAGCGGATCTTCCCGGGGGCCTGGTGGCCCGCCATCCCGTGCCGGACGACCACCCGCGCGTGCTGGCCGTGCTCGACGAGTGGTGGGCGGACCTCAAGGGTGACGACGGAGCGCGGGAGCGCGCGCTGCTGCTGCCGAGGCTCTACTTCCAGCACTTCACGACCACGAGCTTCGTGGTCGAGGACGAGGGCGGACGACTCGCGGCCTTCCTCATCGGATTCCTGTCGCAGACCGAGCCGGACACGGCGTACATCCATTTCGTCGGCGTCGATCCTCGCAGGCAGGGACAGGGCGTGGGGCGAGCGCTGTACCGCGCCTTCCTCGATGTCGCTGCTGCGAACGGCCGAACCGTCGTGCAAAGCGTGACCAGCCCCGAGAACGCCGGCTCGCAGGCGTTCCACCGCCGCCTCGGGTTCTCGGCGAGCGAGGTCATCCCCGACTACGACGGCCCGGGGCTCGCCCGGGTGGCGTTTCGCACGACGACGACTGCCGCCCCCGCGCGAGGCGCACGGGGGTTGCGCGTGCTCGACGGTGCACTGGTCCTGGAGAGGGTCGATGGCGTCGAGGCGCCCGCGGGTGACTGGGTCGCGCTCGTGCGCGCGCCGGACGGTCTCACCGCCATCCGCCCGGCACCGGGTACAGGGGCGCAGGAGCGGTGGATAGCCTTGTACGAGGCGGAGCCGGATCACGGCCTGGACGAGCCGGGGCTGCTCGTCGCGGTGCTGACGCCCCTCGCGCGGTCAGGCGTGCCCGTGTTCGTCGCCTCGACCTACGACGCCGACCTGGTCCTCGTCCCCGAAGAGCGCGCGCAGACCGCTCTCGCGGCCCTGCGGGCGTCCGGCTTCGCGATCTCCTGACGAGCCGATCGCGCCGTCGATCGGCAGCGGATGATCAGAGCCGGAGCTGATCCAGGCGCCCTGCACCGACGGGCGTGATCCGCAGCGACCGATCCTCCGAGCGGCGCGCCACCCACCCTGCGTCCAGCATCCCCTGGAGCAGCGCCGCCCCCAGGCGACCCGCGACATGCGGTCGCCGAGCCGTCCAGTCGAGGCAGCCTCGCACGAGCGGGCGCGTCGACTCCGCCACTGCGAGCGGCAGACCGAGCGCCGACCCGACCTCGTCGACGGCGACGCGCGCAGAACCCAGGTCTTCATCGAGCAGGCCCTGCTCGACCAGGTGGTCGGCGACGGCGATGCCGAGGTCCCCCGCCAGATGGTCGTAGCAGGAACGGGCGCGACGCATCGCCGCGCGGCGATCACTGGTCGCCCATGACGTCACCGGTGGCTCGCCGGTCAGACGCAGCACGGACTCGACGGCCTCTGCCACCGCGGGGTCGGCGATGCGGACGAGTCACGTGCGCCCTCGCTGCTCGACGACGAGCAGTCCGGCTTCGAGCAGCCTGGTCACGTGCGCGGTCGCCGTCGACGGGGCGATGCCGATGCGCGCGGCAAGGGCTCCGACCGGGAGCGGCACACCGCCGAGCAGCTCCTGCAGGATCTGCAGTCGGCGGGGCTCTGCGAACGCGTGCGCGAGCTGCTCGAGCGACGGGTTCGTCATGCGAGCACCGCCCGCGCACGCTCGACGTCGTCGACGACGAACACTTTGCGGTTGTCGTGATCACTGTACTGCGCCTCGACTCGGATGTCGGCGGCGTGCAGCGCCGACATCATGCGCCCCATCTCTCCCGGCACGTCCGCACGCAGCGGGACCACGAGCGCGGGCGCCGCGGTCGCACGGATGCCCGCGGCCTCCAGGGCAGCGACCGCGGCGGCGCCGTCGGCGACGAGATAGTGAGCCTGTCCGGCCCACACTCCCCCGCCTTCGAGACCAACGCCGGCCGCCCCGAGCACCGCGCCGATCCGGCTGACGTCGCCGGCGACATCCTCGACGGGGATGGCGAGGTCGTTCACGACAGCACCTCCACGGTCGGTGCGATGATCGCTTCTGCAGTGAGGGAGTTGGCGATGTAGCATCCGGCGTGCGCCTCGTGCAGGAGTTCGACCACGTGTGCCACGTCCCCACCTCGCACCGCGATCCGCGGAGTCAGTTCGACGCGCGTGATGCGCGCGGGCTGCTCGCCCATCGGCATGAACGCCGTGGCTTCGTCGTCGTAGCGCGCCACGTCGATGCCCGCGCGCGCCGCTACAGCGAGGAAGGAGAGCAGCAGACAGGAACTCGCCGCGGCGAGCAGCAGCTGCTCGGGGTTGGGTAGGGAGGCGTCGCCGCGGAAAGCCGCGTCTGCGCTGAGGGTGAGGATCTCCTCGGAGACCTGCACGTCGTGCTCTCGCCCGTACGCGCGGTACCCCGCGCCCGTGCTGCCCTCCCACGAGAGAGCGGTGCGGTACTGGTGAACGGTCATAGGGCCAGGCTAGAGGCCGGACGTTTCGATGGCGGACGAAATGTTCGACCCGGGGCGGCGGCGCGCACGGTCCGCGGTCGAGCCCGGAGCCTCCGCGCGTGGAGGTCAGCGGATTCCGCGCAGCACCGCCTCGACGGCGAAGCCGAGTTCCGCGGACGCATCGGAGGTGTCCTGCTCCGCCGCCGCGGCGAGCAGGGGGAACCGGTCGGCGATCGCCTCGCCGAGCCACGTGGGCGGCACTCCGTGCGCCGTCGATGCACGGAGCGACGCGTTGCTCCGGACGAGGCTGTCCAGCAGGAGTGCGAGGCGGAGGGGGTCGGCGTCGACGTCGTTCCGGATCGCCTGCACCAGCGCCTCGATCCACGCGTAGGCGCGTGGCTGCGTGGGCATGCGCGTGGGACGGACGTCGGCGAGCCACGGATGCGCGGCGTACGCGCCGGCGAGGGCGTCCACCCACGATCGACAGCGGTCGCGCCAGTCGGGTGCGGAGATCGCGGGCGGGTCGCCGATGGCCGCATCCACCATGAGCTCGATCAGCGTGGCCTTCGATTCGACGTAGCGGTAAAGGGCCGTGGTGACCACGCCGAGCCGGGCGGCGACTCGTGCGAGCGAGACCGCTTCGAGGCCGTTCTCGTCGGCGAGGGCGACAGCCGCGTCGGCGACGTCGCGGAGTGTCCACCGCGCCTTAGGGCCGCGGGACGGCGCGTCGGCGAGCTCCCAGAGTTGGCGGAGTGCGCGATCCTCTTGACTGTGCACGTGATTCACTTTAGCGTAGCCATGTGTGAATGACATTCACAGTCAGGAGAACTCATGACCACCGTCCTCATCACCGGGGCGTCATCCGGGATCGGCGCCCGCGCCGCGTCGCTGTTCGCCGAGGCGGGCGCGACCGTCTTCGGGGCCGCGCGCCACACCTCCGCGATCGCGGCGCTGGATTCCGTGACGCCGGTACCGCTCGACCTCACCGACGAGACGTCCATCAGCGACGCCGTCGCGTCCGTGGAGGCGCAGGCGGGAACGATCGATGTGCTGGTCAACTGCGCCGGCTACGGTGAGTTCGGCAGCGTCGAGGAAACGACGCTGACAGAGGCGCGGCAGCAGCTGGAGGTGAACGTCCTGGGCGCCGTCGGACTCATCCAGGCCGTGCTGCCGCAGATGCGCGAAGCGCGCACAGGGCGCATCGTCAACGTGTCGTCCCTGGCCGGCGAGTTCGCGGCCCCGCTGGGCGGCTGGTATCACGCGTCGAAGTTCGCGCTGGAGGCGATCTCCGACTCGTTGCGCGGTGAGGTCGGACAGTTCGGCATCGACGTGGTGCTCGTCCAGCCCACGTACGTGGCTACCGACTGGCATGTGACCGCGATGAGTCATCTGGAGGCCTCCTCGGCCGCGGGACCGTATGCGGCCATGACCGCGGCCATGCGAAGGTACTTCTCCAGCCCGGCGCTGGCGCGACAGATGGCGTCGGTGGACACCGTCGCCGCTCGGATCGTCTCAGCGGCACTGACGCCGAAACCCAAGACGCGATATCGTGTCGGCCCCGGCGCGAACGTGGCCGTCGCGCTGGCCACCCTCTTGCCCGATCGCACTTTCGATGCGCTGACCCGCAAGCAGTTCGGGTATTCCGCTGCAGCGCCGTCGCGGGTCGCATGACCACTCGGACCTCTGGCAGCACGAGAACGGCCGGTGCGCCCGGACCCTGCGCTGACCGTTCCTACCCCGATTCCGACGCATGTCGTGGTGTCGACTCGCGTCGTCCCGGTCCGGGTGTGAGGGTGAGGACATGACTGACGAGACCGGCCGCGCGGTGATCGCGGACCTGTGCCGCATCCCCAACCCCGAAGCGATCGATCGCACGGCATTCGTCGAGCTGGGCGGCGTCGAGCAATTCGTCTCCCTTCGCGGGCGGGATGCGACGGGCCCGGTCCTCATCGTCTGCCACGGGGGTCCCGCGCTCCCCTCCCTGCCGTCGTCATGGATCTGGCAGCGAGGCGTCGAGGACTTCTTCACCGTGGTCAACTACGACCAGCGCGCAAGCGGAAAGTCGGCGCGGACGGCACCCGACGGCCTGGACCTCACGATCGACCGCTACGTCGAGGACCTGATCGAGCTGATCGAGTGGCTGCAGACAGAGCTCGGCGTGACCAAGGTCGGCGTCCTCGGCCACAGTTGGGGGACGATCATCGGGGTGACGCTGGCGCACCGCCGCCCCGATCTGCTCTGGGCGTACGCGGCGGCGAGTCAGGTGATCTGCGGCCCCGAGAACGAGGTGGAGAGCTTCCAGTACGCGCTGCGCAGCGCCACCGCCGAGGGGAACGAGGAGGCCCTCGCGCAGTTGCGTGACCTCGGCGAGTACCCGGGCCCTGACCCGCTCACCACCGACCGGATCGTCACCTGCCGGCGGTGGGCACAGTACTACGGCGGGCTGTCCGCGTACCGGTCCGACTTCGGATACTTCACCGAGTCGCAGGAGCTCTCCCCCTATTACACGGACGATGAGCTGGAGCTGATCGCCGTCGGGCAGCAGGCGACGATGCCTCAGGTAGTCCCGCAGCTGCTGGGCTTCGACGGGCGTGGCCTCACGTCGTTCGAGGTGCCGATCGTCCAGTTCCTCGGGCGCCACGACTACACGACGCCTTCCGCCCCGGTCGCGCGATGGTTCGAGACGGTGACCGCTCCGTCGAAAGACGTCGTGTGGTTCGAGAACTCAGCCCACTTGTGCATGTTCGAGGAGCCCGGCAAGTTCGTCGTCAGCCTGGCGAACCTGATGCTGCCGCACGCCACGAGGTGACGCCAGCACCCGGTGGCGTCACGCGCCAGGAGGTGCGGCCCGAACGGTCTTCGTGGCCGGCCAGCGCGAAGCCGACCGTCGAGAGGTCGTCCTTTGGTGAACCCTCACATCGCCCGTGGTCCTCGCAGGCCGATGCAGTTGCCCCAGGGGTCACGGACCTGACACATCCACAGGTCGTCCTCGATCTTCATCGGACCGCGATACAGGACGGCGCCGACCGACACAAGATGCGCGAGCGAAACGGAGAACTCGGGCACCCGCCAATAGACGACCGAACCGGCAGCTCCGTTGGAGACCTGTTCATCAGCTGGGACGATCTCTATGCGCGTGGACCCGACCGCGAGGTACTCGAAGCCCATGTCCGGGACCGTCGACATGACCGCGCCAGGAAAAGCCTGCAGATACCAGGCGCGCCCGGCGGCAACATCGGGGACAGGGATGAGCACAGCAGCGATGTCTGTCATTCGTCACCTTCCTCAGACCCCGGGCGGGAGTGATCCTAACGGACGATTGCCCGGCTCGGTTGGGACTGCGACCACCGTCGCCGAGGACGATCCTGAAATCGTAGGCGGCGGCGTCGCCTTCTCATCACGACCCGGCAATGTTGGCTGCCCGTAAGCTGAAGCGATGAAGCTAGTTCTTGAAACAGAGGACGTTTCTCACTATCTGGGGAGCGATGCGCTCGTTCAGAGCGACGCTCCGGGAGTAGTCGCTCTTGCCCGCAGTTTGCGCGATTCTCACTCCGCAGACTTTGCTTTCGCCCAGGCATCGTTCGAGTGGGTGCGAGACCACATCGCTCATTCCTACGATGCACAAGACCGCCGCGTAACGCTGGCCGCGTCCGACGTTCTCCGCGAGACAGTTGGTCTCTGTTACGCGAAGTCGGTACTGCTCGCCGCGATACTCCGCGCCCAGGCGATCCCGACCGGCCTCTGCTATCAGAGACTGGGAAACTCCGCGGAGGGGTTCGTCGTTCATGGTCTTGTCGCGATCTGGCTTGATGGCGCATGGCACCGCCAGGATCCGAGGGGGAACAAGCCCGGCATCGACGCTCAGTTCTCTCTCGGTGAAGAGCGCTTGGCGTACCAAATCGACGTGGCGCGAGGCGAGGCGGACTACCGGCGTCTGTACAGCAGCGTCCCGTCAGAGATCGTTGCCGTGCTGAGCCCGGCTACGAACATCCTCGACTGCGAGCTACCGGGAGAACTCGCGGAGTGACTCATGCATCGCGGTGGAAGCCGCATCGTGGACGAATCAAGACCCGGGCTTGCCGACCGGACTCTGAGGCGTGACTCAGAACGCGCCGGCGAGCAAGGGGTGTCGTGATGGAAGGATCCGGCGCCGTCGCTGAGGAGGTTGCCGCCGTCCATGCAGATGTCGGGCTTGCTGGGACGTCTCCAGAGATACCGACGTGCATGACCTATCGCCCGAGAATTACATAAGAAGTAAATATAAATACGTTATGCTGTTCGCATGACGGTCTCCGAGATGCCTGCCGATGCGCCCGCCGCTATCGGGGCGGTTCTCTACGATCTGGCCACGCGGGCGGCGAGACGCCTGCCGCGGGACATGAGTCTGACGTCCGCCGCCACCCTGGCCACTCTGCAGCGGACAGGCCCTCGGCGCATCACCGATCTGGCCATGGCTGAACGCGTCACGCAGCCGGCGATGACGGCGCTCGTCAGGGTGATGGAGGAGTCGGGGCTTGTGCAGCGGCGGGGCGACCCGTCCGACAGACGGGTGACGCTGGTCTGGCTGACCGAGGCCGGCGCCGAATATGTCCGCAGGCGGCGCCGATTGGGCATTCAGGCGTTTGAACGGTTGATAGGTGGCCTCGGCGGCGGTGAGGCCGAGGCGCTGCTGGCGGCACTTCCGGCGTTGGAGCATCTCGCGGAACTCGAGCGTGCGGACCGCGGCGAAGGAAGCGAGCAACAGCTGGGGAGCGGATCGGCGGAGTCGCGATGACCGCAGTACCGAAGGTGCGCTCCGAAGCGCCGCTCCTGATTCCTTCCCTGGTCTTCATCTCGCTCGTCGTCGCTGCGGTGGCCAGTCTGGGTACACCGCTCATCACCATGGTCGCGACCTCGTACGACGTCTCAGTCAGCACCGCGCAGTGGACTCTGACCATTGCGTTGCTCACCGGGGCGATCACCACGCCGGTACTTGGTCGGCTCGGAGCCGGTCCGCACCGGCGAACAGCGATCCTGGTGACGCTCGTGGTCGTCCTCGCGGGCAGCTTATTCACGGTCCTGCCGCTGCCGTTCACCTGGCTGATCGTCGGCCGAGCTGCGCAGGGCGTTGGACTGGGGTTGACGGCACTGATGATGGGTGTAGCACGAGACCACCTCACCGAAGAACGCAGCTCGGCCGCGATCGCTCTGATCTCGGTGGTGTCGATTATCGGCGCGGGTGTCGGCTATCCGCTGGCTGCGCTGCTCGCCGAATTCGGCGGACTGCGCGTCGCGTATGGTCTCGGTCTGGTCATCACCGTCGTCGCACTCCTGATCGCATGGCGCTCGATTCCCGCGGCCCCCGAAGGTCGCTCCTCTCGCGTCGATTTCGCGAGCGCGGCGGTCCTCGCCGCCGCGCTGCTGCTGGTGCTCTTCCTCGCGGGCGACCGGGATCTTTGGATCCATCACCTCCCAGTCGCGGTCGGCCTCGCTGCTCTTGCCGTTGCATTGATCTGGTGCTGGGTCCTCCTTGAGCTCCGCAGCCCTACGCCGTTGGTCGATGTGCGGGCGATGCGGCATCCCGCGGTCGCCGGTGCGAATGTCGCCATGCTCACCGGCGGGATCGGCATGTACCTTCTGCTCACGCTCATCACCCGGTTCGCGCAGACCCCACAAGATTCGGGCTACGGTTTCGGGTTGACGACCTTCACCGCGGGGCTGGTTCTCATTCCGTTCTCCGTGCTGGGATTCGTCGCTGGCAGGCTCGTGCCGCGGTTGAGAGCGAGGATCGCCGACCCGCTACTTCTGGCAGGCAGTGCCGTCGTGGTCGCTGGTGGCTTCGTCATCTTCGCGGTGGCCCGATCGGATCTGACCGAGCTGTTCCTGACGATGGGCGTGCTGGGCTTCGGCGTCGGCGGCTTCTCTGCCGCGATGCCGGGGGTCATTCTGGCATTGACACCGAAGGACGAGACCTCGAGCGCCATGAGCTTCAACTACGTGGTTCGAAGTGTCGGGTACTCGCTGGGAAGCGCCTTCTGCGGGCTGATCCTCGCCGCCGGCACCGGCGCCGACGTTCTCTTCCCTGATGACACCGCCTATGACGTCGCCGTGCTGGTCGGCATCGGCGTTATGACCCTCACCGCACTGACGTGCCTGGCCCTCAGTCGCATGCGCTCGTCGAAGACTCATCCACATTCAAGCAACACCCGTTCACACTATGGAGGTAATCATGCCTAAGGGCTATTGGGTCAGCGTCTATCCCACGATTGAGCGTCCCGAGAGTTTCGACACCTACAACGAGCTGGCAGGCCTGGCAGTCAGGGCGGGAGGCGGGCGAGTGCTCGCGAGCATCGGCAGCCGGATCGAAGCGCACGAGGCCGGGATCGCCGAACGCGTCGTTCTGATCGAGTTCGACAGCTTCGAGCAGGCGGTCGCCGCGCGGGCGAGTGAGGCATATCAGAAGGCGCTGGCCGCGCTCCCCGACGGCTTCGAGCGCGATTTCCGGATCGTCGAAGAACTCAAGCGCGGTCAGTGAACGCGCTGTCGAGGGACTCACGCCGTGCCTACCGTTCTTCGGGGTGTAACCGCCAGAGTCGATTAGTACCCTCGTTAAAGCCGCGCTT
>NZ_JALXPE010000047.1 GCF_025143365.1 Microbacterium sp. p3-SID336
GTACATCATGAACGTGATCGTGGTCCCGGTCGCAGGGGTGCTGACGGTGCTGCCGCTGATCGTCGCAGGCGTCCCGTTGGAGATCGCCGCGCTGATCCCGGTCCCGGTGATGGCGCTGTTCTTCGGGTGGCTCCCGCACAACGACGTCGCCTACGACTCGACGGCGCTGTGGACTCATGTCGCCAGCGGGGTGCGCGGCCTTCCGGATCGGCTCGGACGCCTCGTACCCGTGCTGCTGGTCGCCGTGCCGGTGCTCGCTATCGCCGTCCCGCTCTCTCTGCTCCTCGTCGGCAGCTGGGGCCTCATCCTCCCGCTCGTCGGGCTGGGGGCGAGCCTGCTGTTCAGCGCACTCGGGATCTCGAGCGTGGTCTCCGTGGTGGCGCCCTACGCCGTCTCCCGCCCGGGGGACAGTCCGTTCCAGCAGCCGCAGCGCCCCACGTCGCACGGCGCCTACGGCCCCGCGGCGGCGTTCGTCGGTGCGATCGTGCTGAGTGCTCCGACGATCTGGCTCTTCACGGCGACGATCGTCTCCGGCTCGGCGTACGCCCCGGCGGCGTTCTGGGTCGGCATCTTCACCGGTGCGGTGGTCCTCGTGGCCGGAGCTGTCGTCGGCGGTCGGATCTTCGAACGCAGCGGCGAGCGGCTCATGGAGTTCGTCGAGACCGCATGACCGCCGCCCGCCGGGGCAGCTGCGCGGTTAGACTCACGGGATGAGTACTCCGCTGGACAGCCCCGATCAGGGCGGCGTGGCAACGCTTGATCGCGAACTGGAAGAGCTCCTCCGCGAGGAGAACATCGAACCGGGCGACCACGAGCGCTTCTCGCACTACGTGAAGAAGGACAAGATCCTCGAATCCGCGATCACCGGGAAGCCGGTCCGCGCACTCTGCGGCAAGAAGTGGACCCCGGGGCGGGACCCCGAGAAGTTCCCGATCTGCCCCACGTGCAAGGAGATCTACGAGTCGATGGTCGGCTGACCCCAGTCGGCTTCCACGTACACGGTGGGGATCGCCGGGTCGGACTTGCTGAGCGCGAGCGCCCGCACCGGCAGCTCCTCGCGAACGCGCAGGTGGTGCGCCCTGGCCGCGGCCGTACCCTCGACGCCCTCATGCGCGGTGTCGATCTCGCCCGCCTCGACGAGAGTGATCTGGAGCGGACGGCCGTCCCGGTGCTCCGCGGGCGTGTCGAGCTCTTCGAAGCCGTCGGACACCACGACCGTCTCGGCGGTGGCGACGCCGTCGGTGAGTGTGCGGAACGCGGCCTTGCGTCCTCCGTGCGACGCTTTGTCGGTTGAGGCCTTGGCCACGCCGATCCACGCGCCCTCCGCATCCTGCCTGGCGACGAGCTTGTACACCATGCTCGCGGTGGGGTACCCCGAGCCGGTCACCACCGAGGTGCCGACGCCGTAGGCGTCCACGGGGGAGGCCGCGAGGGCGGCGATGGCGTACTCGTCCAGGTCACTCGTGACGGTGATGCGTGTCTGCGTCGCGCCGAGCTCGTCGAGCTGTGCGCGCACCTCGGCCGCCACGATCGGGAGGTCGCCGGAGTCGATGCGCACCCCGCCGAGGGTCGTGCCGGCCACGCGGATCGCGGTCTCGACGCCGGAGCGGATGTCGTACGTGTCGACCAGCAGGGTGGTGTCGACGCCCATGCTGTCGACCTGGGCGCGGAACGCATCCTCCTCGCTGTCGTGCAGCAGCGTCCACGAGTGCGCCGCGGTTCCCATCGTGGGGATGCCCCACGTGCGACCGGCCTCCAGGTTGCTGGTGGCCCCGAAGCCCGCGATGTAGGCGGCGCGGGCCGCGGCGACCGCCGAGCGCTCGGCTGCCCGTCGGGAGCCCATCTCCGCCAGCGGACGCTCGCCCGCCGCGATGCTCATCCGCGCGGCGGCCGTCGCCACCGCCGAATCGTGGTTGAGCACGCTCAGCGCGAGCGTCTCCAGCACCACCGCATCGGCGAAGGAGCCCTCGACGGTGAGGATGGGCGATCCGGGGAAGTACAGCTCGCCCTCGCGGTAGCCCCGGATCGTTCCGGTGAAGCGGTAGTCCTCGAGATGGGCGATCGTCGCGGCGTCGACGACCTGCTGGTCGCGCAGGAACCGCAGCTCGTCCTCACCGAAGCGGAATTCGCGGAGGAGGCCGAGCAGCCGGCCCGTTCCCGCCACGACACCGAACCGACGGCCGCCGGAGAGCCTGCGGGAGAAGAGCTCGAACACGCTCGGACGGAACGCTGTGCCGTCCCGGAGGGAGGCGGCGAGCATCGTGAGCTCGTAACGGTCGGTGAGCAGCGCCGTCGACGTGGTCATGCGCTCAGCTTAGTGAGCCGTGATGCGCGACGCGGTCCGCACGCGGGTAGGCTGGGGAGTCATGAACGACGCGCCGATCGGGATCTTCGACTCCGGTGTCGGCGGGCTCACGGTGGCCAGGGCCATCCGGGCCCAGCTGCCCCGCGAATCGTTCGTCTACATCGGCGACACGGCGCATTCTCCGTACGGGCCGAAGCCGATCGCCGACGTCCGGCGCTACGCGCTCGATGTACTCGACACCCTCGTCGACCAGGGCGTGAAGATGCTCGTGATCGCGTGCAACACCGCCTCGGCCGCGATGCTCCGCGACGCCAGGGAGCGCTACGACGTCCCGGTGGTCGAGGTGATCGGGCCGGCGGTGCGCCGCGCGGTCTCCACCACCCGCAACGGCCGCGTCGGCGTGATCGGCACGGTCGGCACGATCGGCTCCCGCGCCTACCAGGACATGCTCGAGGTGAACGAGCGCCTGCAGGTGTTCACGGCCGCCTGTCCGCGCTTCGTGGAGTTCGTGGAGGCCGGCGTGACCGGGACCCCGGAGGTGCTCGAGGTCGCGGAGCAGTACCTGGCACCGCTGCGCGAGGCCGGCGTGGACACGCTCGTGCTCGGCTGCACCCACTACCCGTTCCTGCGCGGGGCCATCAGCTACGTGATGGGGGAGGGCGTCACGCTCGTCTCCAGCGACGATGAGACCGCGGGGGACGTGTACCGGCAGCTCGTGCGCGGCGATCTCCTCGCCCCCGCCGATGCGACGGCCACTTACGTGTACGAGGCCACCGGCGCCTCGACCGACGACTTCACCGCGCTCGCGAACCGCCTGATGGGTCGCGAGGTGCGCGACGTGCAGCTCGTCCAGACGGGCGTCATCACCCTGCCCCACCCCGCCCTCGACTCGCACTGAGCGACTCGAACCGCCACGACCGAGAGAAGCACATGACCGACATCGTCCGCGCCGACGGCCGCACCGCCTCGCAGCTCCGCGAGATCACCATCGAGCGCGGTTGGAGCGCCCAGGCGGAGGGATCCGCGCTGATCAGCTTCGGCGGCACCAAGGTGCTGTGCACGGCGTCGTTCACGAACGGCGTGCCCCGCTGGCTCACCGGCAAGGGCAAGGGGTGGGTCACGGCGGAGTACGCCATGCTGCCGCGCGCGACCAACAGCCGCAACGACCGCGAGAGCGTGAAGGGCCGCATCGGCGGCCGCACGCACGAGATCTCGCGGCTCATCGGCCGCGCCCTGCGCGCCGTGGTCGACACCAAGGCGCTCGGCGAGAACACCATCGTGATCGACTGCGACGTGCTGCAGGCGGACGGCGGCACCCGCACCGCCGCGATCACCGGAGCGTACGTGGCACTCGCGGACGCCATCGAATGGGGCCGGGAGAAGAAGTTCATCGGCCGCAACTCGACGCCGCTGCTCGACTCTGTCTCCGCGGTGTCGGTGGGCATCGTCGACGGGGAGCCGCTGCTCGACCTCGCGTATGTCGAGGACGTGCGGGCCGAGACCGACATGAACGTGGTCGTCACCGGCCGGGGGCTCTTCGTCGAGGTGCAGGGCACTGCCGAAGGTGCGCCGTTCGACAAGCGCGAGCTCGATGCGCTGCTGGAGCTCGGTGTGGCGGGATGCGCCGACCTGAAGGAGCGGCAGCTCGCCGCGCTGGCGGAGGCCTGACCGTGCGCGTCGTCCTCGCGACCCACAACCCGCACAAGGTCGAGGAGTTCCAGCAGATCGTGCAGCAGGCACGGCCCGACCTGGAGGTGGTCGGCTATGACGGCCCCGAGCCGGTCGAGGACGGTGTGACCTTCGCGGAGAACGCCCTCCTCAAGGCCAGGGCGGCGGCCGCGCACACAGGGCTCGCGGCGCTGGCGGACGACTCGGGCATCTGCGTGGACGTGCTCGGAGGATCCCCCGGGGTGTTCTCCGCCTACTGGGCGGGGCAGAAGAAAGATGCGGCGGCGAACCTCGAGCTGCTGCTCGATCAGCTGCACGACATCGCCGATCCCCACCGCAGGGCGCACTTCACCTCGACCATCGCTCTCGTGCTCCCGGACGGCCGCGAGCACGTCGTCGAGGGCATCTGGCCCGGACGCCTGGCGCGGACCGCTGCGGGGGCGGGCGGCTTCGGCTACGACCCGATCTTCATCCCGGACGGGCAGCCCGCAGACGCCGAACGCACGGTGGGGGAGTTCACCGCGGACGAGAAACAGGCGCAGTCGCATCGCGCGCGGGCCTTCGCCGCACTCGTGCCGCTCCTCGCCGCGCTCTGAGCACCGCGACGCAGAACCCCTGCTGACGGTGAGAATCGTTACCCTTCCCGACAAGCCCGCAGCGGCCTCCAGAGGCTGCCTACCGGTCTAGCCTGGGGGCATGCACGATCACGCGCCCGTTCCCGGCGGCATCCGCTCCGCGAGCAGCAGACGCCTCCTCGCGATCTCGCTGACCCTCACCGCCACGGTCATGGTGGTGCAGGTCGTGGGGGCGCTGCTCACCGGCTCCCTGGCGCTGCTCGCCGACGCCGCGCACATGTTCACCGATGCCTCCGCGCTCGTGATCGCCCTCATCGCCGCCACGGTGGCCGCGCGCCCCGCCGACGACCGCCGCACGTTCGGGTACCAGCGGGCCGAGGTCTTCGGCGCGCTCATCAACGCCGTGATCCTGATCGGTCTGGCGACCGTCGTCGCCGTGCAGGGCGTGGAGCGCCTGCTGAACCCGGCGACGGTGGAGGTCGCCGGTGGCCTCATGCTCGTCGTGGCCGTGGTCGGCCTGCTCGCCAACGCCGTGTCCATGTGGCTGCTGAGCCGGGCGCAGCGCACCAACCTGAACGTGCGCGGCGCGTACCTGGAGGTGATGGGAGACCTCCTCGGGTCGCTGATGGTGATCGTCGCCGCTGCCGTGATCCTGCTCACCGGATGGATGCCCGCCGACGCGATCGCCTCCCTGTTCATCGCCGCGATGATCATCCCGCGGGCGGTCGTCCTGCTGCGGGAGGTGTTCTCCGTTCTGTCCGAGTCCGCGCCGAAGGGGATGGCCGTCGGGGAGATCCGGACGCATCTGCTGGGCTACGAGGGCGTCGTGGGCGTGCACGACGTACACGTGTGGCAGCTCACGCGCGGCGCTCCGGTGTTCACCGCACACGTGCAGGTGCGGCCTGAGCTGCTGTCGGACGGACGCTCGGCAGCCCTGCTCGCGGAGATGCAGTCGTGCCTCGCGGATCACTTCGACGTGGAGCACTCCACGTTCCAGATCGAACCGGCGGAGCAGTCGGACTGCGAGCCGCACCACGCCTGACGCCCGGATCGTCAGGTCTCCACCACGATCTCGTCGGGCGACTTGTCCGGTCGCAGGCCGCGCCACCGCGCGTGCCGGAGAATGCCGTCCGGGGTCCAGTTGGCGAACTCCACCTCGCCGACGAGCTCGGGGCGCACCCAGAGGGCGTCGGACGCGTCCGGGCGCGGCACGCCCTCCAGCGGTGCGGCGTGCACCCGCAGGGGCTCCAGCCGGGACAGGAGATCGCGCAGGATGCGGTCGGAGAACCCCGTGCCAACCCTGCCGATGTAGCGCAGCTCGCCCGCCTCGGGCACGGCGAGCAGCAGGGAGCCGAGCGTGCCCTCGCGCTCGCCCTTGCCCGGACGGATGCCCACGACCACGGCTTCCTGCATCCGCGTGTTCTTGAGCTTGAGCCACGACGGCGAGCGCATGCCCGGCCGGTAGCGCGACGCGGGATCCTTGACCAGCACGCCCTCCAGCCCGAACTCGGCGCTGGCGGCGAGCGCGGCGTCCACATCGTCGAACACCGGCGGCAGCTGCACGGGAGCATCGAGGTCGGACACGAGGTCCTCCAGGAGAGTCCGCCGTTCACGCAGAGGCATGCCGGTGAGATCGTGGCCGTCGAGACGCAGCAGGTCGAACAGCATGTACACGACAGGAGTGCGCACGACCTCGCGCTCGATCTCGCGCGGACGGGTCAGGTGCATGCGGTTCTGCAGCAGCGAGAAGCTCGGGCGCGCGTCGGCGTCGAATGCGACGATCTCGCCGTCGACGATCGCCTCCTCGACCGGGAGGAACGGGGCGCCGTCCGCCGTCAGCTCGGGGTAGCGTGCCGTGATGTCGGTGCCGCGGCGGGCGTGCAGCAGCATCCGTCCGTCGCGCCACGTGCCGATCGCGCGGATGCCGTCCCACTTCACCTCCACCCAAGACGGGGTGCTGAGACCGCGGGCGATCGCGGGCGTGCCGTTCTCCGCGAGCATGGGGTCGAGCGAGGGCGGCGTCGCACCGGCGGCGGGCGGCGGGGCCGCGGCGAGGGGACGGCGAGTGCGCGCGGTGCCGACGGCGTGGCCCGTCCCCGTGATGCGTGTCATCCCCGCGCGGGTGCCGCTCCTGTCGACCGGGCCCTCCGACGCGGGAGCGGTCGTCGCCGCCGTCGCGCTCACGCTCGGTGCGGACCGCGCCTCTGCACGGTGCAGGCTCGCGAGGGGGTCCATGCCCGCGGCGGCTCTGGCCAGCACCTCGTCGAGCTCCAGATGGGCGAGCGCGGGATCGTCGAGCTCCTCCCACGTGCGCGGCGCCGCGACTCCCGGCCGTGCGCGTCCGCGCAGGGAGTAGGGCGAGATGGTCGTCTTCTTGCCGTTGTTCTGGCTCCAGTCGAGGAACACCTTCCCCCCACGCACCGCCTTGGACATGACGCTGGTGGCGAGGTCGGGGTGGTCGTTCTCGATGATGCGCGCGAGCTCCTTCACCACGGCCGACACCTCGGCGCTGGTCTGCTCGCCCGGGAGCGCGGCGTAGAGGTGGATGCCCTTGCTGCCGCTCGTGACGGGGAGGGGGTCCAGGCCCATGCCGGTGAGCAGCCCGCGTGCCAGACGGGCGACCTCGGCGCACTGGGCGAGCCCCACGCCGGGGCCCGGGTCGAGGTCGAGCACGAGGCGGTCCGGTCGCCCGGGGAGTCCGTTCGCGTCGAACCGCCACTGCGGCACGTGCAGCTCGATGGCGGCGACCTGTGCGAGCCAGACCAGGGTGGGCACGTCCTCCACCAGGGGATACGCCTTGGGGCCGTCCGAGTGCTGGATGTCCTGGCGCGGGATCCAGTCGGGGGCTCCCGGTTCGAGCTGCTTGGTGAAGAACGCGTCGCCCGGGGCGTCCGCGGTTCCCACGCCCTCCACCCAGCGCTTGCGCGTCACGGGACGGCCGTCGAGGAGGGGGAGCAGGAGCGGCGCGATCGCGGTGTAGTAGGCGATGACCTCGCCCTTGGTGGTGCCCGTCTCCGGATAGACGACCTTGTCCAGGTTCGTCACGCGCAGACGCCGTCCGTCGACCTGCACGACCTGCGCCTCTCCCACCATGCGCCCAGCGTAGTCAAGGGGTGGTCGTGACGGGTGGGGCTGGTGTCTACTGGTGTGATGAGGACCATCTGGAAGGGCGCGCTGACGTTCGGGCTCGTGAACGTCCCGGTGAAGGTGTACTCCGCGACCGAGGATCACGACGTCCCGCTGCACCAGGTGCACGATAAGGACGGCGGCCGCATCCGCTATCAGCGCACGTGCGAGGTGTGCGGCGAGACCGTCGCCTACTCCGACATCGACCGGGCCTACGTCGACGACGGCCAGACCGTGGTGCTGACCAAGGACGACCTGGCCGCCCTGCCCGCGGAGAAGAGCCGCGAGATCGACGTGGTCGAGTTCGTGCCCTCCGAGCAGGTGGATCCGCTCACCCTCGACAAGCCGTACTACCTGGAGCCCGACTCGAAGTCGCCCAAGGCGTACGTGCTGCTGCGCAAGACGCTCGAGCAGACGGACCGCACCGCGATCGTGCGCTTCACCCTGCGCCAGAAGACCCGACTCGCCGCCCTGCGCGTGCGCGGCAAGGTGCTCGTGCTGCAGACGCTGCTCTGGTCGGATGAGGTGCGCGCGGCGGAGTTCCCCTCGCTCGACGAGGACGTGCGGATCTCGAAGAAGGAGCTCGAACTGTCGTCGTCGCTCGTCGACAGCTACTCGGCCGACTTCGACCCGGAGGAGTTCGTCGACGAGTACCAGAAGGAGCTGCGCACGCTGATCGACGCGAAGATCGACGCGGGCGAGACGTTCGATGTGGCGGAGACCTTCGGCGACACCGAGAAGGCGGCGGACGGCGGCGAGGTCATCGACCTGATGGAGGCGCTGCGCGCGAGTGTCGCGCGCTCGAAGGAGAAGCGCTCGAAGAGCGCGGGCTGACGCCGCCGGGCGTCACGTGCGGGTCAGTGCCTGCCGTCGCCGTCGAGGTCGGGGGCGCGGTCGAACACCTCGGGGTCGAGCACCAGCTGCTCGGCCTCGTCGTGGTCGACCACCACGTCCTCACCCGCGGCGGCGGCCTTCTTCGCCTTGTGCCGCTCCATGAGGTAGTGCCACAGCGTGACGATCGCCGTGCCGCCCACCGCGATCAGCAGGATCACGTCGATGTAGTCGACGACGAGATCGCGGATCCAGGGGATGTAGGCGATGAGATAGCCGACCATGGTCAGGCCGAAGCCCCAGATCATCGCGCCGATGAAGTTGTACAGCGTGTACCGGCGCCACGGCATGTGCCCGACACCCGCGGCGACGGGGGCGAAGGTGCGGACGATCGGCACGAAGCGCGCGAGGATCACGGTCAGGCCGCCGAAGCGCTCGAAGAACGCGTTCGTGCGCTCCACGTTCTTGCGGCTGAACAGGCCGGACTCCTTGCGCTCGAACACCGCCGGTCCGCCCTTGTGGCCGATGACGTAGCCGACCTCGCCGCCGATGAAGGCGGAGAGCGCGATGAGCAGCGACACCACCCAGATGTTCACCCCGAACACGTTGCTGGTATGCGTCAGCAGTCCCGCGATGATCAGCAGCGTGTCGCCCGGGAGGAGGAAGCCGACGAGCAGGCCTGTCTCGGCGAAGATGATGAAGCAGACCACCAGGAGCGCCCACGGACCCGCCGCCCCGATGATCGTCTGCGGATCGAGCCACGGGATGAGAGCGGTGGGTGCGTGCAGCATGGATTCGAGCACTGGCGGGATTCCCGTCGGTCGTGAGGTGTCGGCGGTGGAGCGATGCGGATGCCACGGCATCCGTCGTGCGGAAGGTGGGACTTGAACCCACACGCCCTGGGGCACAGGAACCTAAATCCTGCGTGTCTGCCAATTCCACCACTCCCGCGCGGTGGGATCAGTCTACTGACCGCGGGGCCGGATGAATCTGGGGATCGGCCCGCAGTTCTGCGCGGTGCCGGGTCAGTCTCGATTCGCCCGTTCGAGGTGCACGGACGCGACGACGACGCCTGCCGCCAGCGCGCCAAGGCCACCGAGCGCCATGTCGCCGATGGTGTCCTGGTAGGTCACGAAGATCTCATCCGTCACGAACGTGCGTCCTGCCCACTCGATCATCTCCCACACGGCGCTGACCGCGAGCCCCAGCGTCGTGCACACGACGAGGGGCACGCGTGGCGCGAAGGCGGCAGAACCCTGGGGCACGACGATGCCGGCGCGGGCGAGTACCAGGTAGCCGGTCGCCGCGATGGCACCGGTGCACAGGAAGTGCACGACCAGGTCCCACCCCGGGATCGAGCGGTAGAGGTCGAAGACGTTGCTCGCCGCGGCCACCAGCACGATCGCGCCCACGGCGAGATCGGCGCCGCCGCGCATGCCGAGCATCCGCGGGAGCATGAGTGCCGGAAGAGCGAGCGCGAGGATTCCCGCGTCTGTCGCAGTGGACCAGATCGCCGCCACGAGCACGCTGAGGATTCCCAGCACCCGGATGAGGTCGGCTCCGTACTCCGCGACCGTGCGCGGCGGCCGGAGGAAGTCGTCCTTCACGATGCCTCCCCGCGGGCGGCGCCGCGCGAGGACGCGTCGAGCAGCGCCAGCACCGGGAGGTGATCGGACGGCCACCCGCCATCGTGCATGCGTGCGTCGACGCCGACGCTGCGGACGAGGATGTCCGGCGACACCAGGATCCCGTCGATGCGGTGCCCTCGGCGCGGTCGGCGGTACCCGGCGAACGTGCGCCACTCCGGGGTCGCGTGCGACGCCGCGGCGGTCCAGGCGTCGCGGAGCAGCCTCTCGTCCATCAGTGCCCGCCACGGCGCGGACCCCGCGGGGGCGTTGAGGTCGCCCATCACGATCACGCGCTCCGCAGGTGCCGGCAGCGCACCGCGCAACGCCTGCGCCTGCCGCAGCCTGGCATGTGCGGAGAATGCATCGAGGTGCGTGTTGACCGCGGTCAGCGTCTCCCCGGTGCCTCGATCGCGGAACTGCGCCTCGACCATCACGCGGGGGAGCAGCGCGGTCCACGAGGTGGAGCCGGGGACGTCGGGGCGGTCGGACAGGGCGCGCTGCCGCCAGGAGAGCAGCTCCAGCTGCTCGGCGTCGTAGAACAGGGGGCACCCTTCGCCGCGCGGACCGGGACGACGCCCGTGGCCGACGAAGCGATACGCGGCACCGAGTGCGCTGCCGATGACAGCGGCCTGGCCGAGCATCGCCTCCTGCACCCCGAGCAGCTGCGGGCGCTCGGTGCGCAGCAGCTCCGCCACGCGGTCCCGTCGCGTGGTCCAGCGGTCGGCTCTGCGCCACGTGAACCGGCCGAGGTCGCGGCGCACGTTGAACGACATCACGAGCAGTTCCGTATCGCCGCGTGGTCCGAGCAGCGGCGCCGTCATGCGCGCCACCTTCCGGGTGCAGGCACCTGCAGGCGATGCAGCACACGACGCAGCAGTAGCCGTGTCCACCGCACCGGAGGGAAGTCCTGCGGCCAGTGCACCAGCACGGTGCGGAAGCCCCGAACGACGCGACGGGCGAACGAACGACCGCTGCCGAACGGCCGCATCGAGATGCCCATGCCCGCGGCGGGCAGCCAGCGGAGGCGGTGCCGCTCGCCTAGATGGAACGCCAGGTCGAGGTCGTCGTGGAGCTCGGGGTCCACACGGTGCACCCTCTCCCGTACGTCCTGCCAGGCGGCGCGGCGGAGGGCGAGGTTGGAACCGAACAGCGGCACATGCCCGAGGGCCGAGCCGCAGACCGCGACGTACGCGAAGAGGTACGCGGCGGCGAGAGGACGGCGCAGGGCGCGGGGGCCGTCCAGGAAGCGTGCGCCTCCCGTCCAGGCCGCCACCCGGGGGTCGCGAACGCACGCCGTCACCATGGTCTCCACCCACCGTGCCTCCGGCACGCAGTCCGCGTCGAGCCGGAGGATCACGTCCCCGGTCGCGGCGTCGTAGCCCGCTGCGCTCGCCGCGGGGGTTCCGGGGTGATCGCAGCGGATGACGCGGGCGCCGTGCGCGGCGGCCACCGCGGCAGAGGCGTCGACGGAGGCGTTGTCCACCACCACGACCTCGGTCGGCGTCAGTGTCTGGGCGTCGAGAGCACGCAGGCACCGGCCGAGCTCCTCCGCATCGTCCTTGACGGGTATCACCACCGTCACGGTGGGCACGGGGGCGGCTGGGATGGCGCGGTGCACGTCGTCTCCTCGTGGATCGTGACCTCAGGCTAGGGCGCGCGCTGTGCGGCGACGACACGGTTGACACTCGTTGCGCCGCTCGATAGAGCGCGGATGTGGATAACTCAGGAGGGAGCGGACGCTTCCTTGTCAGGATGCTGAGGTGACCCACCCCGCCATGGACATCGCCGAACTCGTCCGCCGTCGCCTTCGCGCCGAGGGCATCGACCCCGCGGTCGACCCGGAGCGTGCGCGCTCGATCGCCAGGGCGGAGGTCCGTCGCCACGATGACCTCGCGCTCGCCCGAGGTGCGGCGACCGTGGAGGACGAGGCCGCGTGCGTGCGTGACGTGCTGGCGTCGGTGAGCGGCTTCGGGGTGCTGCAACCGCTGCTCGACGCGACCGACGTGGAGGAGATCTGGGTCAACGGCGACGGCGCCGTGCACATCGCGAGGGGCGGCAGCGCCGAGCGCACCTTCCTCCGGCTCGAGGAGGCCACCGTGCGCGACCTGGTGGAGCGCATGCTGCAGTCGACCGGGCGCCGCGTCGACATCGGTCAGCCCTTCGTGGATGCCTCTCTTCCCGACGGCTCCCGGCTGCACGTCGCGATCGCCGACGTTGTGCGCGGGTCCTGGGTGGTGAACATCCGGAAGTTCCTGCGCGGGCATCGCTCCGTCGAGGCTCTCGTCGCCCAGGGGGCGATGACAGCGGCGGTGGCCGAACTGCTCACGGCGGCGATGCGCGACCGCGCCTCCGTGATCGTGTCGGGGGCGACGCATACCGGCAATACCACATGGCATAAGTGACGCCACTGCAGAGCGGTCGCCGCAGCCGGGGGAGTAGACACGCAACGCGGGCGCAGGAATATTTTTGCATATTGAATGTTGATTTGAGCGAAGGATGCGGTAACCTACAACCATGTCATTGCTCAGCGCGATCGATGAGCCCGGCCGAATCATGCTCGGCACGGTGCGGGTCGCGCGCGGACTGACCCAGCACGACCTGGCTCAGGAGACCAAGATCTCGCAGGGCCTGCTCTCGAAGGCGGAGAGCGGCGTGATCGCCCTGGACGAGGAACGGCTGGCGGTCTTGGCAGAAGCGCTCGGCGCGCCTCAGGACCTCATCTCGATGCCGGTCTCAGAAGTCGGCTCTTCGCCGTATGTGTTCCATCGGAAGCGCTCGACCCTTCCGGTGTCGAAGGTCAACCAGCTGCGTGCCGAGCTTGACCTCACCCACGTGCAGGTCGCGGGCATCCTCGGGCGCTGGGCGCCCCAGCTGCGTCTGGAGCGGATCCCCTTGCCCGAGGACGGTTTCGACAGTCCGGAAGACATCGCTCGCCAGGTTCGATCCGCGCTCGGCGTCCCCGAGGCGCCTGTGATGCATCTCGCCCGTGCCCTCGAGGAGGCCGGGGTCGTCGTCGTGACCCGGCCCCTGGGCTCAACGAGGATCGACGCCATCGTGAGCTGGCCTACCGGACGTTCGCCGCTGGTGCTGCTGGGCGACCACGCGCCGGCAGACCGCCAGCGGTTCTCCCTCGCGCACGAGCTCGCGCATGCGGTGATGCACCAGGTGCCGACCGAGGAGCAGGAGAGCGAGGCGGACCGGTTCGCGAGCGAGTTCCTGATGCCAGCCGCCGCGATCCGTCCGCAGCTGGAGGGGTTGACCATCCCGAAGCTCGCGAAGCTGAAGGCCACGTGGGGTGTCTCGATGGCGGCGTTGCTGCGCCGCGGACGGGACCTCGGCCTGGTCAACGATGCGCAGTACCGGCAATTGAACGTAGAGCTGTCCCGTGCGGGCTACCGGACGAATGAACCGGTAGAGGTTCCTCGCGAGAATCCCGCGCTGCTGCCGCGGGTCATCCAGGAGCGCCTGGGATCCGGAGAGACCATTGCAGACATCGCTCGGTCTGCGCGGATGACCGAGGGCGAGTTCATCGAGCTGTACGCAGGAGGGACGGCATGAGCACCGAGATCATCACCGGTAGCGGCGGCCGCCCGCCCGGCGGTATCGGCACCGCACCGAATCCCGCCGACACCCGGGCCGCCAAGCGCCTCGGTACCCGCGTACTGGTCGTCGCCAGCGGCGAGGCCGAGGCCACCGCCCCGCACGTCGACCCGGTGGTGAGCGGACTTGTCATCGCCGGTGCCGTGGCGCACCGAACGCTGCGCGCGCTGCGCAAGAACTACCCGGACCTCGTGATGATGATCGAGCCCACCTCGACCTCGGTCTGGGCGACCAGGGAGCTCCCGTTCATGCTCGACGTCTCGGGGATCTTCCCCGAGGGACTCGACGATGTCTTGGACGCGCAACTGCAGGCGGGTGCGACCGTCGCCGTCACGCCGACCGCCGTGTTCCAGGCCGGCGACTCGGATGCCATGAAGGCCGCCCTCGAGATGGTGAACAAGCTCAAGCGCGACGACTTCGTGTTCTTGCTGCCGATCCACTACCGGTGGCTGGACAAGGCGAACATCAAGCAGCTCATCGCGATCATCAAGCGCAGCCAACACCCGGTGGCGATCGCGTTGGTCGACAGCTCCTCGAACCCGCTGGAGCACGCTGGCGCGATCCCGGGCTACCGTCGCCTCTTCGAGGCGGCATCGTGGGCGATGCCCTGGCGTGCAGACCTCGGCGCATTCGATGCGCTCGCCCACGGTGCTCGCGCAGCGGTGATCGGCCAGCTCCCGAGCCTGCGACGGATCGCCCTGCCAGGCAAGGGGGGCTTCTCCTCCGACAAGAGCGACATGTCCCCGCACGTGCTGCTGCGCAAGCTCCTTCGGTACCGGCGCAGCAGCAAGATGCAGCAGGACTGGTTCGCCAGCGCCGCGCCCGAAACGTGCCCGTGCCCGCACTGCGGTGGCCGCGCGATCGACCGGTTCAACGGCTCGGACGAGCAGCGCCTCGAGGCCCACTTGCACAACCTGCACGAGACCACTGTCATGCGGCGCGAGATCGACGGCTACACCCCCGAGCAGATCGCCGCCTGGTGGAAGCAGCGGCTGCTCGACGTGGAGTACGAGCGGCAGGCGCTGAAGGGCCGTATCGGCGTCGAGGTGAATCTCACCCCGGATGTCAAGGAGTGGCTCCGCGAGAGCTGAACAGGCCTAGGCGTCGATCGTCGCCTGCTGGGCAAGCAGGCGTTCGGCGAACAGCCACGACGCCCCGGTGTACCGAGCGGGGGCGAACGGCGCAGGCTCGATGACGCGACTTGGTGTCTGGTCGACGCTGTCGCCGCGCACGGAGATCCCGATCCCGAGGTAGCCGGCCTCGAGGCGCAGCTCGACGTCGTCGGCCGGAAGGCGGTCGAGGATCAGCTCTCGCGAACCATAGGGTGCGAAACGCGACGCGACGCTAAGCCCGTCGCGCCAGCGGGCCGCAGCCACCGTCACGTGCCGGACGCTGAGTGGCGGCGATGCACGCCGAATCGCGCCGGCGGCGCCGTGGGCGGTGCTGATCTCGACGGCGCCGCTGCGCGCGCCGATCATCAGCAGTCTCCAGTCGAAGTCCGACATCGCCTCTTTGCTGACCGTCGCAGCGTGCGGCATCGCCACGAGCACATTGAGTAGGTCGAGGTTAAGGAGCGGTCGGCAACCGTCTCGCTGACGTCGGCGGAGCTCATGCTGATCAAGGTCAACGTCGATGACGACGTCCAGCCGTCCCAGGCGCAGCGGCACGCGTACCGACGGAACATCGGCGGCGGCGCTGTTCACAACGAGCCGAGTCATCTATGCCTCCTTCCCCGCAGTGATAGGTGCGTCCGCGCCTGCGTGGGCGCGTTCCCGAAGCTGGGACATGGCTCTCCAGAACGGGTGGCTCTCCCGGCGGTAGCGCTGCGTCCGCTCACCGCTGCGCCGCTCCACGCGCGACAGGAGACCCACCGAGCACAAGATCCCGAGGAGCCTGTGCACGCTGCTCGCGCCGAGGCTGGTGGCTCGTTCGAGTTGGGGCGAAGTGAACTCGACCGCGCCCTGGGCGATCGCGCTGGTGACGTGGAGCATGTGCTGGTTGCCGAACAGCGTCTTTGACCACGACTGCTCCGTCCCCACCCTGTTCTCCACGACGCTATCATATTCAAGATTCCGGTATCTTGAATAGTGACGAATCGGACGCGCCGACCGTTGGACGGAGCATTGTCACGGCTGGCGACCGATCTTCGGCTGCGGAGGCCGTGAGTATCGCGCAGATCAGTGCTCGTCGGAATGACAGCGACGCCGTCTTCCAGCGCTGGCGGAGTGCGTCGGCACCGGTGGACAGCAGGCGGTGGCTGCTGTGTGCAGCCAGGTCGACGGCGTGGCTCTTGATTGCGGCGATGGGGTGGCGCCGCTGGTCAAGGTAGGCGGGTCGGTCTAGGTCGCCGCCGCCGAAAGCGGCCGAGAGCGTCCGCAGCTGCTCTCGAGCGCTCCGCAGTCCGATGAGCAGGCTGTTCAAATCCGCCAGGCGGTCGGAGGTGATGGTGTGCTGTTCGATCTCGGCGAGAACGCGCGACTCGACTACAAGATTCATGTAGTCGGCATCGGCGACGCGGGCGTTGCAGTGCTCGCTCGCGCTGCGGCAGGAGTAGACGCGTCAGCCACGAGATGTGACGCCCGCGACGAGCCGGTTCCCGCAACTGCTGCAACGTGCGATGCCCCCGAGAAGGCTGCTGGATGAGCGCGCAGCGTCACGGCGAGGAGCGATCAGGAACGCCTGGATGAGCATCGACTCGTCCGGTGTGATGATCGGGTCCCATTGGCCGGGGACCTCGGCTTGTCGGCTCCGATCGAGGCGCCGCCGATGGAGTCGATCGCTGCGGAGGATCGAGCGGATCGTCGTCTCACCCCACGATGGCTGGCCCGTCGGACTCGGGAGGCCGGCCGCAGTGAGCTCTCGAGCGATCGTGCTCGCGGAGATGCCGACGAGGTAGTCGTCGACGATGCGTTGCACGACGCCGGACTGCGTGGCGTGGACTCGGCCGCCGGGGAGGTAGCCATAGGCGGCTCTGCCATGCCAGAGCCCGCTCCCGGCGCGGTGTTGCTGCGCCCGGGCGATGCGCGCGCCCTTGTGCGCGGACTCGTAGTTGGCGAACGATACGAGTTGACGGGCGAACAGGCGTCCCTCGTGTCGATTCAGGTCGAAGGATCCGCCTTGGACGGATTCGATTCTCACCGGATGGCTGTCGAGCAGATCCAGGAGTTGCTCGAGCTCACGAGATTGGCGATAGAGCCGATCCAGGTGCCACACGATTACTGTCGCCGTGGGGGAGCGTTCGATCTGCTGGAGGAGGTGCTGGTAGCCGGGGCGGGTCCGGTCCTGGTAGGCGGAGACGGCTTCGTCGACGAACTCGATCGTGCGCGTATATCCGAGTCGGTCCGCCAGCTCGGCGCAGTCATCGCGTTGCTGCCGGATGGAGGCGTGCTCGCTGGTCCGGTTGACGGAGATCCGGAGATAGACCAGGGCGGTGTTGAGTTGTATGAGAGTGCTCCAGTGCTACCCGGGCGCACCGCAGCGTCCCGCCCGTGGCGAGCAAGCTGCCAGGCTCGGCGTCAGGGGTTGTAAATGATGCGGACCCGAGTCGGGTCAAAGCTCCGGCCCCGCCTGCCGGGGGCTACGTTCAGCTTCTTGATGAGGGTAGTGATCACGGCACGTCGATCCGTGGTGTCGAGGCTGTGCCACCAGGTTTCCAGTGCCGCTGGGTTGCCGATCGGTGCGGCGTAGAGGGCGACGGCGCCTCCAGCGGCAACGAGTTGCTGCTCCGCTGCCCGCAGGGCATCCTCCGCCGCCTGGAGGCCCGCCCGAAACTCGCCGCCGGTGATCGTCCGGGCCTTGCGATCCTCCTCAAGCTGCCCAATCCGGGCATTGATGTCCACGATCCGCCGCAGCACCGCGGTCGTCGACTCCGTGTTCTCGGACGGCCGTGGGTGGCCGAGCCGGTGCAGGACGCGTTCGGTGACGTAGTCATCGAGGTGGGTGGCGCTGATGCTCAGGCCGCCGCGCTCGGGCCGGGAAGGATCCTTCTGGCAGACGTACCGCAAGGTCGATGCAGCGCCGGGGGAGGAGGTGTGCCCGGCGATAGTGAGCCCGGCACCGCACAGTCCACACTGCGCGATACCCCCGAGAAGGGTGCGGCGTGCCGGGGCGGTACGGCGACGCGCAGGATCGGCGAGGATCGCCCTGATCTGCTCGGTCTCCTCCGGGGTGATGATCGGTTCCCAATCGCCGGGGGCCAGGATTTCTCGCCCGCCTGCAGGGTCGGCGCGGGTGTCGGGTGCGTAGGCGCGCTGTCCGGATATCCGAGCGGACGCCAGGACGCTGCGCACCGTCTGCGAGTGCCACAGGCCGGACGTGCCGCCCCCGGCTCGCAGAGGTGGGATACCGGACTGGTTCAACCAGGTCGTGATCGAGCGGATCGAATCTCCAGCCAAGAAACGGTCTGCCATCTGCCGTACCACGGCTGCTTGTTCCGCGATCAGCACGCCTCCGGCTGCGTACCCGTAGCGAGCAGGCCCGTGCCAGCGGCCCTGCTCGGCCAGGCGCTTGTTGGCGCGTTTGACCCGGTCGGACTTGTGCCCGGACTCGTAGGCGGCGATCGCCACGAGCTGTCGGGCCATCAGGCGACCCTCGGTGGTGTTTAAGTCAAAGCCGCCGCCGCGGACCGCGTCGATGCGCACCGGGTGGCGCTCGACCAGAGCGATCAGATCCTCCAACTCCCTGGGCTGCCGGTAGAGACGGTCGACGTGCCACACGATGACCCGCGAGACGCCAGCACGGATCCGCGCGACGAGTGCGTCGTAGCCGGGGCGGCGTCCGCCGTCGAACGCGGACACATCGTTGTCGATGAACACCTGCGGGTCCGTGAAGCCGAGCTGGTCGGCGAGGGCGAGGCAATCCTCCTGCTGACGTTGCACGCCGGCGTGCAAACCGGTGCGGTCCTGCGAGATCCGCAAGTACACCGCCACATCCACCGTCTGCCCCGTCCCGTTCCCGGCTCCAGGGTGCGGTGCCGCGTAGGACTAGCTTGCTGGAGGCGGGCCGGTTCGGCCTTGCAGCCTCCACCGGCGCGCCTCATCTAGGTCCGGCAGCCCGCCGTGCGAATCCGCGTGCGGACGCTCCCGCAAAAGGGTTTCGGCCTCCAGGATGGCGGCGGCGACGTCCTCGTTGGGGAGGAACGTGTCGGACTCCCCATAGATGCCGTCCCACTGGATCAAACCCATTCCCGGAGGATAGTCCCGCGCCCGAGACCGAACTAGTGCTCAACGAGCGGGAACTAGGGCGACGAGCCACTCGAGCCGTGCACGAAAGAGGAGCTCAGCGGCCGGCAGATAGGTCTGGATGAGGGTACGAGTCTCGTATGGCAGTCCCCGAGGTACGCGCCACGGGTATCGCATTTGGTCGGGTCGTCGGGCGCCCAGTGAGAACGCGACTTCCGCGGTTCTGCCGACAAGATCGTCGATGTCCGTCGCAGCTATTGCCAGTTCGCCCAGCGCGTCGCGGATGTCGCTCCAGGTGTCTGCCTTTGTCGCTTCCGGGTCGGGATTGACGATCATGTTCGTGGCGTTCGTGTATGCGCAGGTGGTGTGGGCTGGCGCGAACCGTGTGGGTGCGACGTAGACGCATTCTTCGAGAAGTCCCCTGGCGTCGCACAGAGCTTCGAGTTCCGTGTAGGTATGGCAGATCGGTGCGACGTACCGCACGAGCCCCAGGTCCGCCGTGCGCGTTTCCAGCTCCTCCAGCAACTCGTGCTGCGGGAGGCTGCCGACGTTGTCGGTTCGGTCCACGTGGAAGCGCCAGTAGGGACCGCCGAGGTCGCCGAAGTAGGTCGCGTAAGGCCGGTGAAGGTAGTCCGAGCGTTTGAACTGGAAGAAGACATTGAGAGCCTTCGACGTCACGGCCGCTGTGGGACTGAGATTCGGGTTCCATGCCGGTCTCGACAGGCCAGGAAGCGGTGCGGAGTGCAACAGGCTCCACATCGGATGAGCGTGAGGGAGCCACCCGCCCAGATCGAACCCGGCTTTCGCTTCAAGGACCTGACCGATGGGCGCCAGCTCAACGCCTGCGTGGTTTCTGTGCGTGAGGTCGTCCTGGAAGAAGACGGCGAACTGTGACTCCTCGAACTCTGGCCTCATGTCACCCTCCTGGTCTGTTGCTGATGTCCTGGATGCCCGTCTACCCGTCCCATGTGTGGAGTCGGCGGTCGTGCCCGTGAGTTGCGCAGAAGTCGTTGACTTCGTCGACGAGTTGTCGGCGTTCCCGATCGACCTCGTCAGGGGCGGGGTGGGGGAGGAAGTTGTAGGGCTGGAGGTTCCGCTTGACGATGCTCGCCATGCGACCGACGTGGGTATCGATATCTTCGAGGATCTGAACGTAGGCCGTGTCATAGAGCGAGATCGGCTTCGCCTGGATCCGAGTTCCGCGGACCTGGCCCTGGTTGATGATCTGCTTGACCTGCCGGAGCGCATCGAGCATGTCGTCGAAGTCGCCCTCGACATGGGTCATATGCCTGATCGCATCGCGGTCGAGGACCCCGAGGACGACGTCGAAGCAGTGTCGGTCAGACTGCTCGGTGAACTGATGCCACGGAATGCTCTTTGCGAGTCGATCGTCGAGAGCCCACAGCTGAGCAAGGTTGAGGTTCTCGAGATTCAGCAGCTTGCTCTGAGCGAACAGCTCGGCCCAGGGCGCCAGCTTGCTCGACTTCTTGACGGACTTGATCCCGACGAAGATCAGGCGATCGTATCGGGCGTCGAGGTTGTGCCGTTCGAAGGTGTCCTGGGTTTCAACGATCTTGTCGGTGTCGCAGGTCACGGTGACCTGGACGGCCAAGCGTCGTGCGGCATCGTGTAGGTCGACGGCTGGGAAGTTGCGGTCCGGGAAGTTCGCTGCGGTGAGGTTCCATCCGTGAGTGAGGTTGAGGACCTCCCGGTAGAGCACTTCCAGGGCTGAGGTCACGTCGTTGAGACTGTGCGCGACTCGACCTGTCACGTGTGATTCCAGCAGGCTCATCCGGTCGACGATCCGGGCCTTGACGACGCTCTCTTCCATCGGACTTCTCTCTACTTTGCGACCAAGGTCGATGGGCTGTCTCTGGGCTCGGGATATATCTCGGCCACGAGATCGTGGGATCGGTGGATGGAAGACACGGTGACGACGATTGGAAGGGCCGGGGCTGTAGTGGGGTGCGCGGCCATGTTCCTCAACTCCCGGGCGAACGTCAGCATCTCTACCATTTCGGGTTCGGGATGGGTCTCGCGCTGGAAGCGCCGTATCAGTTCGCTAAAGGTGGTGTTCTTGCCTGCGGAGAAGCGGTGGCGAAGGGCTGCCTCGATGGCCTGCAGGCATTTCTCCAGTGCGAGCGCGGCGAACTCGTAGTGAACGACGCTGGTCTCAAGTAGGGCGACGGACAGCTGAAGGAGCGCGGCCACGTCCGTCGGAGTGCTCGTCGTGCGCGCAAATGTTCCGGCATGCGCGGAGACTGCATCGGGCGTCATGAAGATCGGGGACGAGTTTTCATCGGCCGCGATGATCGACGAGTGGGTGGATCGTGCATCGAGCGCGAAGGTCCATGTTGTCGGGTGGGGTCCAAACGTCATTGTGTCGCCTGCAGGTCGGTCTCGAGCGCGGTGAGGTCTTTCCGGGCAGTGGCGATGAACTTGAGTCCGCAGGCAAGGCAGTAGTGAAAGCTGTCGCGCTCGATCTTGATCACCAAAATCCGGTCGCCCTTGAGGAGGATGTGGCGCTTATTCCCTTTGCAATAGTGCTTGCGGCCGGCGACACCCGCAGTGAGCGATTTGAGCAGGGATCGTTGGCTACCCATGACGCAGCTCCTCTTCCACGCTGTCGACGATCTTCGGCAGTTCCTTGATGAGATGGTCCAGGTCCGTGGCGGAGTACTCGCTACGGGTGGTTGCGCCGCTGGGGACCGTCTTCTTGATCCGAAGGTCGATCGCGGATTTCACGACCTTAAAGTTCTCGCGGGTCTTATCGAAGTCGCGGCCGGCGTGCTTGAGGCTGTGCTTGGCGAGGAGCTTGCCGACGGCGGTCTTCACGAGCTCGTCGAGAAGCGCCCGCTTCGCCTTACGGGACGCCTGCTTGGTGGGGGTGATCCGCTGCAGGCGGTCGAACTGCTCACCCGTGCTGATGCCGGCATCTTTCAGGACTGCGAGCGCCGCTGCGACCTTGGGGTCGGCGGTGAGCAGGGTGAGGCTCTCGAGCAGGACATCGTCTTGGGCGGTGATCACCGGAAGGCTGCCGCCTCCGCCGTTGCCTCCGGGGCCGGGTTCGCGGGTCGGGGTGGGTTCGATGAGGTCTTCGTCGATCAGGTTGGCGAAGAACGCCTGGTCCGCTTCGGCGAACTGCTGGAAGTCCGTCCAGACCCCGGTGATGTTGCCTCCGACATGGAAGACCACCACTCCGTCGTTGACGGGGTCGAAGGGGTCGACGCCGGGGATGGTGCGCATGATGCGGCCGACGAACTGCATGAACGGGCCGAGGTTGCTGAAGATGCTGAACACCGCGGCGACGCTGAGGTACGGGTGATCGAACCCTTCGCCCAGCTTCCGCACTTGCACGATGACGTCGAGCTCGTGGTTGTCGAGCTTCTCGTGGATGCGCTCGTTCGCCTTCTCCGCGAGCTGGCTATGGACGAAGTCGGCACGCATCCCCAGTTCGCGGTACTTCGCGACGACCTGCTTGCAGTGCTCCATGTTGAGAGCGGAGGCGATGATCTTCAGGCGGGGCTGTCCGGTGGCCTCTCGCATCTCCTGGAGCTTGCGGATGGATGCTTCGGCGATCGTGGTGAGGGTGGCCTCGGAGCTGACGATGCTGCGTCGGAAGCCGGCATCCTCCTCGCCGAGACGGCGCACCTCATCCAGAGAGACCTCGACCTCGGCGTCTCCCTCGTGGCGAACGTAGTGCAACGTCGTCGGGTTCAGCCGGTATCCGTTGATGCGCTTGACGTACCCCTTCTCGACGGCCTTGGAGATCGGGTAGCTGTAGATGACCTCGCCGGTCATCACTTTTCCGTCTGCTCGAGCCGGGGTCGCGCTCACGTTCAGGATTCGCGCATCGGGGAACTTGCGTCGCAGCACGTCCCAGCTCTCGGCGACGTTGTGGTGGCCCTCGTCGAAGAGGATCAGGTCGAAGAAGTCGCTGGGGAGCTTCGCGAGCCACTTGTTGTTGTCGCGCTGCAGCTGCTGGATGTTCGTGACGACGATGTCGGCTTCCTCGAGGTCGCCGACGTTGCTCGAGGCCCCGCGGATCTCCGCGGGCTCCGGGAACGGCTCGCGGTCGAGGACCTTCCGCTTCGTGTAGAAGTACTTCGGGTTGCTCGGTGTGAGGTCGCCGAGCAGCTGGTCGGCGATCTTCAGGTTCGGTGCGACGAGCAGGGTGCGCCTCGACTTCGCGGCGAAGGGCGCGAGGGCGAGGAGTCCGGACTTGCCGCACCCCACTGGCAGGACGACCGACACCTCGCGGGCGTCGGCAGCTTGAAAGTCGTGGTTCTCGATCGCCTCATAGGCGAGAATCTGCGGCTCGCGCAGCTCGGGATTGCCGGCAACCGTGGGTTGCACGACGACGTACTGGTCGGTCTTCACTTACTGCTCCGAACATGATGGTGATGGGTTGGTGTTTATGCTGGGAGCGGGACCGCCCGCCAAGGCGGCCCCGCTTGGTTCACGCGAAGTCTCAGCCGCTCAGCTCTTCTTCTTGTGGACCACCGTCGTTCTCGGGTTGCGCTTCGCGTAGCTGAGCTTCACGAAGCGTCCCGAGACGGCGCTGCGCGCGTGGCCGCGTGACGCGGCGGGTCTTCCCTTGGGCATGTCTGTCACCTCCTTCCTTGAGGTCGTGCGAGGGGTCATCAGCTGGCCTCGCTTATCCAGTCGGCGATGCCGATCCGGATCGCCGGCGGCAGCGTGCGAACGGTGAAGTCGGTGATCGACCAGGCGACCTGGTTGCGGCTCACCGAGCGCAGCCCCTCGATGGCGGCCATTGACATCTCTTCCGATTTGACGTCCTGCAGGACTGAGACCAGCACGTCCCGCACGTGCCAGCGGTTGTGGTCCGGGCCGAGGACGGCGAGGGCAGCGACCGCCATGCGCAGGATGCTGGAGTCGCCGGTGACATCGACGGCGCGGCGCATGAAGTTCGCGAGCACGTCGCAGTACTCGAACGAGAACCCCGTGCGCTTGACGTAGTCCGAGAACCGCTCGAACAGACGACGGAACGCGCCACGGTCCCGGTCCCAGAGGAACTCGATGGACGACGAGGTGCACCACGGCAGGACGCGGCTGAGCGCCTTCATGTCATCCTCGTCGGATTCGTCGAGAAGCGTGGCCCACTCGAGCATCTCGATCAGATCGGCCGGCGTCGTCGACGGGCTCAGCATCCGGTCGCGGAGCCGTTCAGCGGTCTGTTCCCGGGACTCCCAGTTCTCGTACTCCTGGTGAGTGCCGAGCGAACGCTCGAGCGCCTCGAGGAACTCGGCGACAGAACCGTACCGGCTGGCAGGGTTGTTCGCGGTGGCGCGCTCGACGACGGGTCGCAGGGGCCCTGCCGCCATCTCGGTGTTCACCGGGTACTCCTGGGTCACGAGCTCCTGCAGGATCTTTCCGAGGCTGTAGACGTCCGAGCGGTGATCGGCGCTGCGCGCTCGCGCCCACTGCTCGGGGGCCGCGTAGACCCAGGAGCCCATGCCTGCACGAAGCGTCGACGTCAGAGGTGTAGTGCCCCGCTCGGCCTCAACCGCCAGGCCGAAGTCGGACACGGCCCATTCCCCGCTCTCGAGACGGAGCACGTTCGCCGGCTTCAGATCACGGTGGTAGACGCCGTTGCTGTGGATGTATGTGAGTCCAGCGCAGATCTGACGCATGATGTCCACGATCAGTGGCGGGTTGCCGTCGACCTTCTCGATGAAGTCGGCCAGGCTGCCCTGCGCCAACGGCATTGCGTACCAGACGTCCTGCTCGTCGGTCTCGCCCTGCGCGATCACGGAGATCACGTTGGGATGGGTGAGCCCTTCGAGCAGCCGCAGTTCTCGCTTGAAGCGGCTGATCGCCTCCGGGTCCACGGTTGCCGTGTCCCGCAGGACCTTGACCGCAACGAGGTTCCCGGTCTTCCGGTCGGTCGCGCGGAAGACGTCGGCGAATCCGCCGCTTCCGATTGCGGGAAGTTCGAGGATGAACCGTCCGCCCAGGGTTCTGACGGTGAGGTCGGACTTCGGGCGTCCGGCCTTCCTTTGACGCAGGCCGGATCCGTTCCAGGCCTTGACGACGTCCAGATCCCAGATCGGGCCCTGGGCGATCTCCCCGACCGCGTCCGGGAAGTCGGGTCGCTGTCGCAGTGCGGCGATCCGCTGGGGCGTCACTCCCAGTTCTTCCGCGACCTCGCTCAGCCCGCCGAGCCTCATGAGCAGCTTCCGCGGCTCTCGAAATTGTTGTCCATAAAACAAGTATACCACGGAAATGATTTGTCGTGTCTCAACCATTATATGGCGCAGATCGTGAGGTTGTCATCCTGGCGACCCGCTGCTCTTGCCGCCGCCCAGTAGGTCTCGCGTGGGACCTAGCCGGGCGTCAGCGACGTGGGATGACAGCGAACGCGGCATGCACCTTGGCTTCGGTTGTGGCGGGGGAGTCGGCCGCGTCACCATGTTTTCTATGAGTGAGCCGAAACCGAAGGGCCCAGTTGTGGCCGCCGTCGTGGGCACGCTGTTGCCCGGCGACGTGGGCCAGCCGTTCACCGACGCTGACCGGATACGAGCGATGGTCTCGCACGACTGGCAGATGCTGGGCGCCCAGTACGAGTGGGCAGAAATACACGGCGTGAGCAAGGGACTGCCTCACGGCTACTTCGCGGATCTGTTAGGCCGCGCGGCCGCCGCCGGGGAGCAGCTTGGACTCGCATTCGCTGCGCTCCGCGATGCTGAGGTTTGGCGCGACACCCCTACAGAGCCCGCAACCGCAAACCATCGCAATATCGCCGGCCGTGCAGTCGCCGAAGCATCCGGGCTCTGGGCTGTGAGCGCCGGCCATGCAGCAGTGAATGTTGTGGCTCGCGTCGTCCGCATCCACAGCAACGCTGCAGGTCTCGACGCGAAGCTTCGCTGGACCGGCCTCCCGGCGCCGTTCGATTCCGGACGACTCGCAAACCTCTCCCTCAACCCCGAGACGGTGAAGTACATCCTGGCGGCTGCCCGGCAGACGGGGGATGTCGCGCTGGCGGATCTCGTCGAGCCGCTGGACGATCTCGTGAAAAGCGCAGCCTGGGCGGCGCTCGTAGCCCGGCGAGACGCGGGATATCACCGCCTGCGGCCCCAGAGCATCGAAGGCGGCGTGCCGTCTGAAAACCCGTGGGCGACCGACCAGGCCGCGGGAACACTGACCCTGAGCGTGTCGACGTTCTCGGACTACGTACCGCCCGTGCTCGAAGATGTGGTGGCCGAAACGCACGCCGGCTACGAAGCACTCTCGTCGGCAATGCGCGACGTGCACGACCGTCTGCCCGAGGCGCTACGAGCCGCGGGCGTCCCCATCTGGCGCACGCCCTGACGATCGCTGTGTGTGCGAGGAAGACGTGAGGCTGGTGTCCAGAACGGAAGAAGAACACGCGAGGCTGATGCTGTCGGATGAGCTCGGTGTGGAGTTTCGACTGTATGACGACGGCTCCGAGCCGAACATGCCCGACCTGCTAGCCGCGGATGGGAAACACGTCGCGGAAGTGATCACGACCACACCGTCTGCCATTCGCGAAGCAGAACAACGCCTCGCTCCGATGGCGGAGCCGACACTGCCGCACTGCGTGTGGGTGATGATCCCGTACACGATCTTGGGAGGCGCAACTAGACACGTTCGCGGCAAGATCAGGGCGGATGTCCTTCGGTGGACTGTCGAAGCCGGCTGCGAGTACCACTGGTCATCTCGCGACGAGCAACAGTTGCTCCCGGGCTTGGATCCTGACCCGATCCTCGAGCTCGGGCTCTACGACGACGGTGTCCAAGTAGTGTGTGCTCAGCGCTGCCGGCATTCGCACACGGAGCCTCATCAGATCAGATGGTCTGTCACGCACGCACCCTCGCCCGACGATCCGTGGACGTTGATTCGACAATCCCTGCACACCGTCGACAAGGAGCAGCGAGGGGGAGTGCGAGCCCTAGGCGAAAAGCTCGACGGGTACCCGAACAAGCACCTCGTGATGTACCCATTCGGTCCGCCCGGGAACCTGACGGCAGCGTTCAGCCGTTACTCGCCCCCGCCCAATCCGCGCGACCTGATGCCGCCGCAACTGAACCCGCCCCTTGCGGACGTTCATCTTTGGCTCATGTATCGGTACGAGGACCGCGACGTCACAGAGGGACTACACGTCTGCAGTGGCCTCTGGGCGAGGTTCGGAACCAGCCTTCCCAAGCTCCCGCTCCGGCAGCTCCATTACAGGGATGCCTAAGAATCCAGGCGATTCTCCGGCCATCTCTAGAGGCGGGTAAGTCCCGATCAGAGGCTACTTACGCGGAGAAAATGTAGGGGGTATTGCAGCGAATACCACATGGAATCTCTGACGCCACTAGTGCCCTGTCCGACGGATTGGGTGCCGGTAGCCGAGTCGCACATCATGTAGCAGCGCGTCCCACCCAACGTCTCCGACCCAGTTCGTAGTCTTGGACTGTGCCGACCTACGATTGGCCGCTGATTCAGCAGCGAAGCGGAGACTCCATCGAGTCTCTTGTCGCGACCCTTTTGCGTCGCGAGTACACCGACGCGCGGCAGGTTAATCCGTCACAGGGTGATGGTGGCATCGACGTCCTTCGCTCGACGGCCGATGGTCTCCAGGTTTGGCAGGTCAAAGGCTTCACGACAGCGATGACCGATAGCCAGTTCCGCCAGGTCAAGAAGTCTTGGGAAAGGTTCGTTCAAGAACACGTCACACCAGGCGAGCATCGGATAGCCCGCTACCACCTCGTGACGCCTTGGACGCCGACCGAGGAACGCATCGCTCTGTTCGATGAGATCACCGCGGACGCGTCGTTCCCGTGCCAGTGGGACGGTGACGCTTTCATCGCTGGTCTCGCGGACCGCTATCCCGAGCGGGCGTGAGGAACGAACTGGTGACAGGTTCGGTTTAGGCCGCCAGTGTGTGCGGCTCGGCTAGCTTGGCTTCGAACTCGATGGGCGTCAAGCCGCCGAGGGTGTCTTGGGCGCGCTGGCGGTGATACTTCCGCTCGATCCACACGACAATCGCGAGCCGGAGTTCCTGCCGGGTCGTCCACCGCTGCTGGTTGAGGACGTTCGTCTGCAGCAGCGACCAGAACGACTCCATGGCGGCGTTGTCCCCGGCCGCGCCGACGCGACCCATCGATCCGACCATGTCATGACGGCGCAGCTCGCGGGCCATCGCCCTGCTACGAAACTGGCTGCCCCGGTCAGCGTGCAGGATGCACCCGGCGACCTCACCGCGACGAGAGACGGCGTTGCGGACGGCATCGACGGCGAGCTTCGCGGTCATCCGGTCGCTGATCGAGTAGCCGACGATGCGGTTGGAGAACACATCCTTGATCGCGCAGCAGTACAGCTTGCCTTCGCTCGTCCGATGCTCCGTGTAGGGTCGGCCAGCAGCGCCCTGTCTGGCTTGCGCCGGGTGGGTTTCTGCTGGCCGCCCTCCGAACCGGACGTGCCCATTCCTGAGCATCCGGCTCTCCATGCGATCACGCCGTGACGCTCGCCCAGGGGTTCGGGATGCGGGTTCCTCGGTAGCGGTAGCGGGTCACGGGGACCTGCCAGGCACGGAAGAACTCGATCCCCTCGGCGCGGATCTGCCACCGGGGCAGGTGCCGTCTGACGAGGGTGCGCATATTCAGCTTCGGGTGCCGCTTCTTCAGCCAGCCCACGATCCGCCAGAAGGCGAAGTGATCGATGACGGTGAAGACGCGTTTGACCACGCCGTGCTGGAAGTAGGCGCACCAGCCCCGCAGCGCCGGGTTGAGGCGGCGCAGCAGGTCGGCGAGCGTTCGATGGGATGCCCGGCGGGTCAGCGTCCGCACCTTGTCCCGGATGGAAGCCAGCGACTTCCGTGACGGGTAGGTGTAGATCGCGGTCTTCCCGCCATGACCTCTGATCCGGCGGCGCTGGATGCGCCACCCGAGGAAGTCGAACCCGGTGTCTATGTGCGTGACCGTCGTCTTCTCGACCGACAGGCGCAAACCCATCGGCGCGAGCACGGTGGCTGTTTCGTCCCAGAGCGCTTCGGCATCCTCGCGGGTGCCGCGGACGAGGACGACGAAGTCGTCCGCGTAGCGGACCAGCTTCATCGTCGCGCCCCCGGCGCGTTGATGCTTCGTGCGCGACCATTGCGGGCCGAGCATGTCCCACTTGCGTTGGAAGTGCTCGTCCACCACGGACAGGGCGATGTTCGCCAGCAGTGGCGACAAGATCCCGCCTTGCGGGGTGCCGGTGAACGTGTCCCTGTTCACGCCGTCCTCACTGAGGACGCCCGCTCTCAGGAACCCGCGGACCAGACGCAACACACGCTTGTCGACGACCCGCGCCCTGACGCGCTGCATGAGCGCGTCGTGGTCGATCTCGTCGAAACACGCGGTGATATCCGCTTCGAACACCTGCACGTAGCCACGTGAGGCGTAGTAGTGGATCTCCGCGATCGCGTCCTGCGCCCGCCTGCGCGGCCGGAACCCGTACGAGGACGGCTGGAAGTCGGCCTCGAAGATCGGTTCCAGCACCAGCTTCAAAGAGGCCTGAACGATCCGGTCCGTCATCGTCGGAATCCCGAGCTTGCGGACCTTGCCGTTCGCTTTCGGGATCGACTTCTGACGCACCCGCTCTGGGACGAACTCGCCGTGCTTCACGCTCTCGCGCAGCTCGGCGAGCATCCCGTGCACCTTCTCCGGCGGGACGGATCGCGGGGCGATTCCGTCGACTCCGGCGGTGCGGCCTCCCTTGTTGCCCGCCACCCGGCTCCACGCCGCAACGAGGAACCCGGGGTCATAGACCAGGTTGAACACATCATCGAAGCGACGACCGGGGTCGGTCGTCGCCCATTGGTGCAGTTTCGTCTGCATTCTCAGTACCCGCGCCCACGCCTCCTGAGTATCGGCTGGCCACGGAACATCCGCATTCACGGTTGTGTCTCCCTTACTGCTTGTCGATCCTGCGATCACACTGGACCCCTTCGCCATGCGGCCGGCTTTCCCGGCCTCGGACTACTACGGGCCCTCCGTCCCATCCCGGCCCGATCAGCAGGCCGTGCGCTCAGCCCTCGGTGTCGTCGCTGGCGGCGACGCACCTCCGGCGAGGCCGGGATAGTTCCCACGTTCACTCTCGAACCCTTCGACGGGATCGGCACCCAGTTATGCCCCAGCATCCTCGCCACGGCTACGCCGCAGGCTTTCACCGTGGCCTCCCGACCGGCGACATCACCCAGCCCAGGAGTTCCCCTCACCGCCGAAGCCGTGAAGGTGCGCGATGCAACCCGACCCGCATCCGCCAGGTTGGAGTCGGTGGTCTCGTATTGAGAGGCTTTCAGCCACTGGTTCCTATCCGTATGCCTCTCCGTCTCGCTAGCCGAGCCCGCACCATCTGGCAGTTCTGGCACGACTCGTCGTTGTCGAGGACTGCTCCACCCAACCCGCTCACGCCAACGGGCCAGATCGTCCTCCAGCTATCACACGCCTGCTGCGACAGGCGCCGAGCGGT
>NZ_JALXPE010000048.1 GCF_025143365.1 Microbacterium sp. p3-SID336
GGTGCGGTTTGAACACGATGCGCGCCGGGGCCCACGCGGCCGCCCGGTCGACGAGCCGCTGCTGCAGTGCGAGCTCCTCCGCGGGCGTCACGAGTTCCAGGGCGGACAGGTACTGCCCGAGCACGAGCACGGTGGACGGCCCGGACTCGACGCTCGGCTCCGGCTCGTCCGTCTCCCGCAGCGCCGCTGCGAAGGCCGCGGCCGGCACGGGAACCGTCTGCGCCTGCGGGCCGCCCACGAGCGGTCGCACGCCGGGCACCACGTCGGCGTGCACGACCCTGGCGATGCGCGCGGTGACGGTGTGCGGCAGCCGCACCCGCATCGGCGCGTACGTCATGAGGCCATCGCCGATGATCGTGAGGCGCGCGGTGGGGAAGAGCGCCAGGAGAGTGCGAGCCGGCGCCACCTGCGGGCTCTGCACGCACAGCTCCAGGTCGTGCGGATCGAGGTCCCACGCCCGCGCCAGCAGCCGTCCGAGCACGGGGAGCTCGGACTCGCCCGGCTCCCACCCGCTGGGGTGCAGCGGCCCCAGGACACGCTCGAGCGGTTCGATGCGGTCGAACCGCCGCCGAAGAGAGCGGAGGGCGGGGTCGTCGCCGATGCTCACCGTGGTCTCCGGAACCCGCGACGACGTGAACGGGACGAGCAGCCGCTCCGGCGCGGTGCCCGAGTACGCGAGCAGCCCGGCGTCGATGGCGGCCGCTGCCGTCGCCAGTCCGTAGGCGCTGTGCAGCGCGAAGACCTGGGTCATGCCGCGTGCCCCGCCCGGCGCAGCGGACGCGCGAGCACCCGTCGCCGCGGTCCGTCCAGCCGCGCGACCACCGCCGCGACCTCGGCGGGCGGCAGTGCGCGCAGCAGGTCGACGATGCGCGACCGCATGCGGAAGCGCACGTCCGGGGTCATGCTCCGCGCCCGCACGAGGTGGTGGGCGCTGAGAGCGAGCGTCGTCCACACCGCTTTGGGGAGGAAGCGCTCGGCCTCACGGTCTTCCGCGACGAGCCGGACGACCTCGGTCAGGGCGGGCGCGAAGTCGAGCTGCCGCGCATCCCTGGTCTGCGTGAGAGACGTGGCCACGCCGCGGCGGTAGAGCAGCGCGGGGGCGTCGACCACGGCGAAAGACTCCGCGTGCAGGTGCAGGCGCCAGATCCACGGGCGGTCCTCGGCGGTGAAGAGTCCGTCCGGGAAGGCGGCGAGTCCGCGGTCGATCAGGCTGCGGTGCAGGATCCCGGCCCACGCGAACGGGTAGTCCACGAGGGTGGGCTCGTCGGCGGGCAGGATCGCCTCGCGAGGAGCGGAGACCTGTTCCCGCCACGGGTGCGGTGCGCGCACGAGGGCGCGCCTCCCGCCAGACACCGTGACATGGTCCGTGCGCAGGAAGTCGCAGCGCAGTTCCTTCAGGCGGGACACCAGCACCGCCAGCCGCTGCGGCTGCATCCAGTCGTCGCCGTCCACGAAGCAGAAGGCCTCGCCCTCCACCAGCGCGAGTCCCTGGTTGCGGGCGGTCGCCAGCCCCCTCGGCTCGGCGTTGCGCACGACCTCGGCATGCGGGAGGCGGCCGGCGTAGTGCGCCATGAGTGCTCCCGTGTCGTCGCGCGAACCGTCGTCGATCGCGACGAGTTTGAGCGCCGAGGGATCGTCGAACTGACGGGTCAGCGTCTCGAGCGTGGTCCCGACGGTTGCTCCGGCGTCCTTCGCGGGAAGGATGACGGTGACGAGGGGCGTGCGCACGGGACTCCCGAGGTGGACGGCGTCCGCGCATCGTGACACCTCCGTGTGACCGACGGACGACCTCGCGGTGAACGGCCGGTGACTCGGCGGGCTGTGAACGCTGAGGTGTGGCCCGCACCCGAACGGACCACACCCCCAGTGCGTTGCACTGCCGGGTGCGAACACCCGGGAAACCGACACCGTGCGGTGACGGCACCCCGTGGTTTTACTGGCCCCCACCAGCGGACCACGGGATTGCGTCGAGGGCGACTCCATGAAGATCAACACTCAACACGTAACATGATACATATCAATTCGACTGATGCCGAATCGACGCGAGGGGCGGGTCCGGGATTCGCCAGGTATTCCGGGATCCGCGACGATGGAGCCATGCTCTGGCCTTTCGGAACCGTGTGGCGCCCGGTGCGGCGACGCCGCCGTGGGACCGGCGTGGAGCTGCGCTGGCTGACGGCGCGCTCCTGGACACAGCGCTGGTATCCCCAGGGCGTCGACGTCGGCGAGCTGCGCGGACGGCGTTCGCTCGTCGTCAGCTGGTTCCGACAGGATCGTTCCGGCCGCCACCTCGCCTCCCGCATCACCGTCGTCGACCTGGAGCGATCACGCCACCTGGACGTGATGCTCGCGACGGAGGGGACGGACGGGCGCCTCGAGCCCGCACGCATCCACGCCGGCGGACTCGCCTGGTTCGGCGACCGGCTGTTCGCGGCGGCGACGCGCGAGGGCATCTGGGAGTTCGACCTCGCCCGCCTGCGTCGCGTGCGCGGCACCGAGGCGCACCGGCTCGCGGGAAGCCGCAGACGCGGCGGGCGCGCCACGGTGCTGGTCGCCGTGCGCACCCGGCAGCACCCCGTGGCGCTCCGGTGCTCCTTCCTCGGGCGGGTCTTCGCAGCGGACGGGACCTCGCTGCCGCGCGTGCTGATCGGCGAGTACCGGAGCGACGAGAGCGGTGTCGTGGCGGAGTTCACCGTGCCGACGGAGCCGGACGGCGAATTCCGCGAGGAGCGGCGCTTCGTGCCCGGGATCCGCCACATGCAGGGCGCCGTGCGCTGGGGCGCGCAGCACTTCGTGTCCCAGTCGAACCTGCTGCGACCGGGCACGCTGTGGGCCGGTGAGCCCGAGGGCATGCGGCGCGACCGGGTGCCGCTGCCGATCGGCTGCGAGGATCTGGCGCTCGACGCCGAGGCGCAGGCGCTGTGGACGCTCGGCGAGCATCCGTGGCGTCGCGTCGTCCGCGCCGTTCCCTTCTCCGCTCTGGGCCTGCCGACGGCGCCGGGCGGAGGGTCAGGTCCGCGAACGTAGACTGAGAGGGTGAAGAAGCCCGCCCCACTCCTGGTCTACACCGTGCTGCGCCTGCTGGCCTTCCTCGTCCCGCTGGCGATCCTGTGGTTCTTCTTCCCGATCTTCCGCGAGTTCTGGTGGCTGGCGGCGATCTTCGCGGCCCTCATCGGCGCGAGCATCTCGATGCTGTTCCTGCGGGCTCCGCTGTCCGACGCCTCGGCGCGCCTGCACGAGCGCCGCCAGGGACGCGTCTCCGGTCAGCAGGCCGACGCGAACGCCGAGGACGAGGCCATCGACGGCACCGCACCCGTCACCGGCACGACATCCGCCACCGGCACGACGCCCGTCACCGGCACGACGCCCGTCACCGGCACGACGCCCGTCGACGGCCGCCGCGAGGACTGACTCCGCTCCGGTCGACTTTCCGTCCGGCTCAGCCGACGAAGGCCCAGAACAGGGCGCCCGCGTAGAGCAGCGAGGTGAGCGAGGTGAGCGCGAGCGCGATCACCAGTTCCTTCGGCTGGCGGTAGGTCCACACGATCAGCACGGCGGGGAGCCCGGCCAGCAGCGCGAGCAGCGAGATCCAGGCGATCGGGAACAGCAGCGCGAGGAACACCGCGATGCCGAACGGCGCCAGCACGAAGAGCGTGAAGAGCACCTGCGTCGCGCGTCGGCCGATCAGCACGGTGAGCGTCCGCTTGCCGACCTCTCTGTCCTGGTCGATGTCCCGCAGGTTGTTGGCGAGCAGCACGGCGCACGCGAACAGCCCCGCCGCGATCGCCCCCAGCCACGCCTGCTGCGGCAGCTGGAAGACCTGCACCCACGTGGTGCCGAGCGTGGCCACGAGGCCGAAGAACACGAAGACGAAGACCTCACCCAGCCCGTAGTACCCGTACGGGCGCTTGCCCCCCGTGTAGAACCAGGCCGCGACGATGCAGGCGGCCCCGACGGCCAGCATCCACCACTGCTCCGTGCGCACGACGATCGCGATGCCGACGGCGGCGGCGAGCGCGAAGAACACCAGCCCGACGATGAGGACCGTCCTCGGCTTCACCCGCCCAGAGGCCGTGAGCCGGGCCGGACCGACCCGATGGGCGTCGGTGCCGCGGATGCCGTCGCTGTAGTCGTTCGTGAAGTTCACGCCGATCTGCAGCAGGACGGCGACGGCGAGGCAGGCGAGCGCGATGACCCAGTGGAACTCGGGCCCGGTGCTGCGGGCGGCTCCCGTGCCGATCACGACGGGGGCGACGGCCAGCGGAAGGGTGCGCAGCCGGGCCGCTCCGATCCAGTCGCCGACGGTGACGGGCCCCGCCTCGATCACCGGCCGCTTCGCCGGATTCCCGCTGGTGTGCGGTCGGGTGCGGGTGCTGCTCTTCTTCTTGCGCTGGGAGGATGCTGCCACCCACGGAATCCTAGTGTGCGCGGCGATGCGGCCGATCAGGCGTTCGGGTTGCTGTCCTTGCCGTCGAGCCAGAGCGTGTCGGAGGCGTCGCCGTGTGAGCCGGTCTTGCCGACGTGCGCGGAGCTGATCTTCGGCCCCTTGAGGATCACGTGCACCATGGCCTGCGCGTGGCCGTGGCCGAGTCCGTACTCCTCTTTCAGCCAATCCCGCACCACGGAGGCCTTGGTCGTCTCATCGAAGCCCTTCTCACGGGCGAGCTCGATGAACTGTCGGGGCGTGAGCCCGGTCTGGGTCTCGACCTTGTCGAGATAGGCCTGGAACGACATGGGTTCTCCTTGGTCAGTCCTCGTCGAGGAACGTCTGGATGATGGTGTCGGAGGCGTGGATGCAGAGGATGCGCAGCAGCCCCTCCCCCGTGTTGGTGAAGGCGTGGGGCGTGAAAGCCGGGGCCGTGGCGGTGTCTCCCGCGCCGGCCGGGAACGTCTCGTCGCCGATGACGATGCGTACGCTGCCCTCCAGCACGACCCAGGTCTCAGAGTAGGGGTGCCAGTGCAATCCCGGCCCTTCCCCCGGCTGGTTCTCGACGAAGAAGTAGGAGATCGCGGCACCGTGGTCGGCACCGACGAAGCGACGGGTGCGCCCGGCGCCGATGCGGAGCGCGGCGCCTGCGACGACGGCCGGAATCGGAGTCTCTGTGGTCATGGCACCAGTCTCGACAGCGTCGCACCGAGCCTCTAGAGTTTCGACGTGGATCGAAACTCCCTGCCGGTCGAGGGCGTCGAGCACCCGGATCACCGAGTCGAATTCCATCTGAGCCCCGGCGACATCGAGGCCGTGCGGTTCGGGGTGTCCCCCGGACATGAGCTCGCGCACGCGGTGCGCGTGCTGCGTCGCCCGGCTGCCCACCCGCTGCAGTGGGGGTGGCTGCGAGCCGTGCGGGACCGCCTCCCCTCGGAGGCGTACGCGCTGCTGGCCACCGTGATCGGCGACGACGGCTATCTCCCCGACTTCCTCACCACGACACCGCGGTGGGACCTCGCCCCGGCCGACGAGCTCGACGCGCTCCGGGCGACGCCGCTCGACCCCCTGCGCGTGGACCTGGGCAAGATGATCGTGCGTTCGCGCGGCACGCGTCAGCAGCGGCTCCTCGACATGCTGCAGCATCCCCGTCGCACCAGGGCGGCCGTCGCCGATGCCTGGGCGGAAGTGTGGGAGGCCGCGCTCGCCCCCGTCTGGCCCCAGCTCGAGCGCCTGCTGCGCGCCGACATCGCGGTGCGTGCGCGGGCCATCGCCACGGGCGGCATCGCCGGCATGGCGGGGGACCTGCACCGCCAGGTGTCGTGGGGCGGAGGAGCCGTGCGGGTCGCGCTGCGCCGGCACAGCGAGCAGGTCGACTGCCGCGGCGGGGGCCTGGTCCTCGTGCCCTCGGTGATGTCGTCGTGGGGGTGCATGGTGCTCACGGAGCCGCCCGCGCAGCCCACCCTCTTCTACCCCGCTCGCGGCGTGACGGCGGGGTGGGCGCGGGATGCCACCGCGATCGCCGCAGCGCTCGGTGCCCTGCTGGGGCCGGTGCGCGCCGACATCCTCCTGCACGCGGGAGCGGCACGCACGACCACGCAGGTCGCGCGGGACGCCGGCATCGCCGCCTCGACGGCATCGCATCATCTCACCGTGCTGCGCGAGGCCGGACTGATCGCGAGCGAACGGCAGGGCGCGCGCATGCTCCATCTGCGCACACCGCTCGGCGAGGCCGTGGTCGGCGCCGTGCTCTGAGCCGCTGCTCCGCGCGAGTCATGGGTCCCCCGCGACGCGGCATCCCGCGCCTCAGCGCCGCGCCACTCCCGTGTCTCCGCGTCGCGCGCCTCGGCGCCGGTCCGTGCGAGGGGTCACCGCTCGCGCGCGACCGCCCCCAGCACCAGCGCGATGTCGTCGTGCCGCTTGACCCGCGCGCGGTCGGGAGCCGCGCGTTCGCTGGCGCGGATCTCCTCGGCGATCCGCGCCAGGTCCCCCGCCAGGGCGAGCCCCCCGAACCGGTCGAGACCGTGCGCGTCGAAGGACCGGAAGCCCCGGGTCCCGCCATCGGACGACGCCACGACACCGGCGAGGTCGTCGAGCAACACGCGCCCCGTGACGGCCTCTGCGGCCGCCGCGGGATCGACGTGACAGCACCAGAAGCCGCCCGGGACGTTCCGCATCCGGTCGAGGGCGGCGAAGCGGACGCGCGCCTCCTCCGCCGCGTCGACCATGCGCCCACCGAGGACCTCGGCCGCTCCACGGTCCACGGCGTCGTCGATACGCAGGTCGGTGATCTCGCGCACCTCGCCGTCTGCCATCACGAGCACGATCGAGGCGTCGGATAGCACCAGGTGATCGAGGGCGTCGCCGTCCACCCGCCATGCCGCGACGGTGCCGCTGGGCGACCCCGCTCCGAGGTCGCACATGTCGGAGTGGAGCGCCGCCACCGCGGCGATCGCGCCGGCCAGAGCATCGGTCATAGGCACCCGTCTGTCTTCCAGGCGATCACGGAACGCCTCGGCGAGCACGCGCGCGTACCAGGCGACGGAGTGTCGGCACCCCGCCCGCATGGACGCCGGGAGCCCTGCGCCGTCCACCACCACCGCGACGCCGGCGCCCAGGGCGATCGCGTCCTCGCTCTCCCGCCCCGGCTCGGCGGCGAGCGCGAACGTGCGGGGGTCGCTCATCGTCGGCATGGCCGAAGCCTACCGAGGCTAGTGCCGCCGACTCCCCTACTCCGCGGCGATGGGGATGATCGGGCGGTGCTCGTAATAGGTCTGCAGGACCACGGTCGTCCGGGTGCTCACGTTGGCGGCGAGACGCACATCGCGCACGAGCTCCTCCAGGGCGCGCGGCGACGGCACCCGCACGAACAGCATGTAGCTGGCGTCGCCGGCGATGGAGTGGCACGCCTCGATCGCGTCCAGGTGCTCCAGGAGCTCGGGCGCGTTGTCGGGCTGCGCCGGGTCCAGCGGGGTGATCTCGATGAAGGCCGAGAGGGGCGTGCCCGCCTGCTCGGGGTCGAGGATCGCGCGGTAGCCCGTGATGACCCCGCGGGTCTCCAGCCGCCGCAGCCTGGACTGCACGGCGGACACGGACAGACCCACCGCCTCCGAGAGCTGGGCCAGCGTGGCACGGCCGTCGCGGGAGATCGCCGCCAGGATCGCGCGGTCGACAGAATCATCCATAGCTGTAAGATTATCGTCAGGATTCCGTTATCGCCGGAATCTTTCCGTTTTTCACTGCGATCGGAGGTCCCGATGTCCCTCATCTCCGCCAACAGCTCCGCTGTCCAGGCCATCGTCGGCGAACCCGAGGTCGTCGAGGACGCCGCGGTCGCCGAGCAGTCCCCCGCCTGGAACCAGCTCAAGCAGGCCGCCATCGCGATCCGCGAACTGCAGGTGAAGGACGGCTCCATCCCGGAGGCCGCCCACCACGACGCCGCCCGCGAGCTCGTCGGCGCGATCACCGCCGCGATCCGCGCGCTCGCTCCGGCCTTCCCCCACGACGCTGCGTACCTCACGGCCTCCGTCGCCGACTTCGAGCGCTGGGCGGAAGAGGGCTTCGGCGTGCCGGACTTCCTCGACTCGCTCGTGGCGTTCCAGCCGCAGCAGCACCGCATCGACGGCATCCGGCACCTGGTCGTGTTCCCGATGTACACGCAGAACGGGTCGAGCGAGCGCCTCGTCGAGGCGCTGATCGTGGAGACCATCTGGCCGGAGTTCATCGCCGCACTCGAGGCGGGCGACTACGGCAACAAGCTGTTCGTCTCGCTGCGGCTGGTCGACTTCACGCCGGGCTACGACACAAACTCCGCGGTGCTGTTCCCGGAGACGGTGGCCATGCGCGAGATCCCGACGTTCACGTGGGGCGCGATCTTCCAGGACCGCGAGGCCGCCCGCTACCGTCGCGTGGTCCGCGCGGCCGCCGAGATCACGAACCTCGACCTGCCGGAGCGCGCCGCCGCGATGCTCGACGACCAGCAGATGGCGGAGAAGACGTTCGTGATGTGGGACATCATCCACGACCGCACCCACATGCGCGGCGACCTGCCGTTCGACCCGTTCATGATCAAGCAGCGCATGCCGTTCTTCCTCTACTCGCTGGAGGAGATGCGGTGCGACATGACCGCGTTCCGCGAGTCCGTGAAGATCGAACGCGCCCTCGCCGCGCGGGTCGAGGCCGGGGAGGAGCTCACCGCCACCGAGCGGGAGATGCACGACTACGCGCACCTCGTGCAGTACGCGGTGATCTTCGACCGCATCTTCCGCTTCGCGATCACGGGCACCCGCACGCGCAACTACGACGCGGTCGGCGGCCAGCTGCTGTTCGCCTGGCTGCACCAGCGCGGCGTGCTGCACTGGACCGACACGGCCCTGGCGTTCGATTGGGACAGCGTGCCGGACGCGGTCGTGGCACTCGGCGATGCGATCGACGACCTGTACTGGCACTCCATCGACCGCCCGAAGGTGGCGCACTGGCTGGCCGCCTACGAGCTGGTCCGCGGCACGCTCACCCCGCATCCCGCGTCGCAGTGGGCGCGCGGGCTGTCCGACGAGATCCTCGCCGGAGCGCCGAAGGGCTACACGGACGCCGTCATGGACGACGAGTTCCCGCTGTCGATGTTCTTCGAGACCCTCGACAAGAAGATGAAGCCGGTCATCGAGTCGACGGTGGGGATCCGCGGTACGGACGACTGATCCGCGCCGCTTCGTTGTGACGCTGGGGCGCACAGCTTCTGCGGCCGGAGACCCGGGTGGCGGGTCCGGCCGCAGAAGCATCTCGGGAGGAAGAGAGTGGACCGCATGACCGATTCGCTTCCCGCGGGAGCGCGCGACCGCCGCGTGCTCCTCGCCGGCGCCACCAGCGGTGCGGGGCTGGCTGCCACGCGGGCTCTTGTCGAGGCGGGCGCCACCGTGATCGCGACCGGCCGCTCGCGGGACCGCCTCGACCTTCTGGCGGAGGCCGGAGCGCGGGTCGAGGTGGCCGACGCCACCGCTCTCGATGACATGAGCGCCCTCGCGGCACGGCTCGGTGTCGTGGACGCCGTCGTCCCGCTGGTGGGCGGCTGGCGCGGCGGCGGCGGGCTCGCCGGGCAGAGCGACGACGACTTCCACGCGCTGCTTCCTGCCCTGGAGGCGGTGCGCGCCACCAGTCGGGCGTTCGACGCCGCACTGCGCGCCTCGCCGGCGGGACGTTTCGCGATCGTGTCCTCGACGGCCGTCGCTCGGCCCCTCGCGGGCGGTGCGAACTATGCCGCGGTGAAGGCGGCGAGCGAGGCCTGGACCCGGGCGGTCGCCCAGGGCTTCGCCAAGGCCGCGAGGGAGGCGGAACAGCCGCTGCGGGCGGCGGCGGTCGTGCTCCGTGCGAAGGCGCTCGATCCGGGCGCCCTTGCGGCTCGTCTTGTACGGCTGTGGGACGACGACGCCTCCACGCTCAACGACAGCATCCTCGACCTCGACGGCTGACCCGCGGGGCTCGGGCTCAGCGCGGGACCGCTCAGCCCGGGACCGCTCAGCGCCGAACTCCTCAGCGCGGGACCGCTCAGCGCCGCTCGGGAGGCATCCCGGGGACGACGGGAGGCGCGTCGACCGCGCGAGTCTGCGATCCGTCCGTCTGCGATCCGTCCGTCTGTGACCGGTCCGTCTGTGACCGGTCCGTCTCCGCCTCGGCGGTCTCCGCGGCGTCCGCCTCCCTCTCGGCGTCCGTTCCCGCCTCGGCGTCCGGCGCGGGGTCCGGTGCGGACGCGTACAGCTCGGTGAGGCGACGGTACGACCGCGTGAAGAATGCGAGCGTCGCGGCCACGACCATGACGAGCCCGGCGAACAGGCAGATCAGCGCGATGCCCCGCGCCTCGCCCTCGCCGAGCAGCCACCCCCACTGCCGCTGCCCCTCGGCCGTGTCCATGTAGGGGATCACGAAGAACTCGGCGATGGGTGCGATCAGGAACGCCGTGATCGGGGCGGCCGCCGCCTCCATCGCCGCCGCGGTGCCGAACACCCGTCCCTGACGCGCGAACGGCACCACCTTCTGGATCACGGTCTGCTCCGCCGCCTCGACAGGAGGGACGAGCGCCATGTACACCCACATGCCGAGCACATACAGCGGCCACCACTCGCGCAGCATGAACACCGAGCCCAGCAGCCCCATCGCGATCACGACGAGCAGCATCGTGCGCACCGGCTTCTTCCCGAGGCCGAACTTCGCCACCAGCCCGCCGCCGATGAGGAACCCGGTCGAGGCGAAAGCGAGCGCGAAGCCCCACATCTGCGCGTCGAACAGGGTCAGCCCGTAGGGGTCCATGAGCGCCATGTAGACGCCGCCGATGAGGTTGTTGAACGTGGAGAAGATGATGAGCGCGAACAGTCCGGGCGCGAGCCGGATCGCCTGCACACTGCCGCGGAAGTCGATCGCGCTCTTCGCCTCAGGGTCGACCTCGGGCTCGGCCTCGGGGATGCGGATGAACAGCAAATGCGCGAACGTGAGCGCCATCGCCACGATCGCGATCCCGAGGGTCCAGCCCATCCCGAGGAAGCCGATCGACAGCCCCGAGAACACGCTCGTCACCAGGAAGGCGATGCCCTGCACCGTGCCGACCAGGCCGTTGGCGTTCGCGCGCTTCTCCTCCGGGACCAGCAGGGTGACGGTCGTGGACAGCGCGATGTTGCGCAGCTGTTCGATCACGCCGCCGAACAGGATGATGCCGGAGAACAGCCAGAACCACGGCCCGCCCAGGTCGAGCAGCGCCGCCTCGGGCTGCCAGACGTAGAGCACTCCCGCGATGAGGAACGCCACCGCGGAGATGACGCTGGACAGCAACATGACCCGGTGCTTGCGGTGCCGGTCGACGAGGGTGCCGAAGAACATCGCGAAGAACGCGACGAAGAGCATGTACGCGCCGCCGATGATGCCGGTGGCGAGCACCGACTGCGTCTCGATGTAGACCCAGAACGTGAGCGCGAACCAGAGGAAGCTCGTCGTCACGTTGGCGATCAGCGTGTTGACGAGGACGTTCGCGAAGGCCGTCTTGGCCGCGGTGCGCTCCATGGGTTCGAGGGTAGGGGTGGGCTCCGACATTCGGTAGGGCACCTTGGATCCGCGGTCGGCAGGACGATTAGGCTTGTCCGGTGAGCATCCCCCACGACCCCGCCATCCGGGGCTTCGCCAGCGACAACTACTCCGGCATCCACCCCGAGGTCCTCGCGGCCATCGCCGCCGCCAACGGAGGCCACCAGGTGGCGTACGGCGAAGACGCCTACACCGCCCGGCTCCAGGAGGTCTTCCAGGCGCACTTCGGCGAGGGCGTCCAGGCGTTCCCCGTGTTCAACGGCACCGGAGCCAACGTGACGGGGCTGCAGTCGATGCTGCCGCGGTGGGGGGCCGTGATCGCGGCGTCCACGGCCCACATCAACGTCGACGAGGGCGGCGCCCCGGAGAAGATCGGCGGCTTCAAGCTGCTCACCGTCCCCACCGAGGACGGCAAGCTCACGCCCGAGCTGATCGACACCGAGGCCTGGGGCTGGGGCGACGAGCACCGCGCGCAGCCGCTTGTCGTGTCGATCACGCAGTCCACCGAGCTCGGCACCCTCTACACCGTCGACGAGATCCGCACCATCGCCGAGCACGTGCACGAACGCGGCATGAAGCTTCACCTCGACGGCGCCCGGCTCTCCAACGCCGCCGCGGCCCTCGACCTGCCGCTGCGCGCGTTCACGCGCGACGTCGGCGTGGACGTGCTCACGTTCGGCGGCACCAAGAACGGCGCCATGCTCGGCGAGGCGATCGTGGTGCTGAACCCGGACGCGGCGGAGGGCCTGCCGTACGCGCGCAAGTTCAACATGCAGCTCTCCTCCAAGATGCGCTTCGTGTCGGCGCAGCTCATCGCGCTGCTGGAGGGCGACCTGTGGCTGCGCAACGCCCGTCACGCGAACGCCATGGCCGGCCGCCTGCGCGCCCGCATCGAAGAGGGACTCGCGGCCGGCTCGATCGCGGGCGTCGGCTTCACGCAGCCCACACAGGCGAACGGGGTCTTCGCGACCCTTCCGGAGGGCGTCGCCGACCAGCTGCGAGACGTGTTCCGCTTCTACGACTGGGACGCGTCGCGCCGCGAGGTGCGGTGGATGTGCGGCTTCGACACGGAGGAGTCCGACGTGGACGCGTTCGTGGCGGCGCTCTCGCGCCTCACCACCGCCTGAGCCGCACCCGCGTCAGCGCAGGAGACCCAGGCTGGCGAGGGCGTGGCGGATCAGCGTGCCGCGCCCACCCTCCATCTCGGCGGCGACGGCGTCGGACGCGGCGGCCTCCGGAGAGAACCACGTCACCTCGAGAGCGTCCTGACGCGGTTCGCACGTGCCCGTCACGGGGACGACGAAGGCGAGAGACACGGCGTGCTGCCGGTCGTCGTGGTACGCACTGACACCGGGAAGCGGGAAGTACTCCGCGACCGTGAACGGCAGCGGCTGCGGCGGCAGCAGCGGGAACGCCATCGGCCCCAGGTCGTTCTCGACATGGCGGAACAGCGCATCGCGGATGGTCTCGCCGAAGCGCACACGCCCGGAGACGATCGTGCGGGTCATCTCCCCCAGCGGCGTCGACCGCAGCAGGACACCGATCTCGGTCACCTGGCCCGAGCCGTCGGTGCGCACGGGGATCGCCTCCACGTAGAGCATCGGCAGCCGTCGACGGGCCTCCTCGAGCTCGACGTCGCTGAGCCAGCCGGGGTTCGCGCCCGGCACCGGCGGGTTCGCATCGGGGAACGAGCCGAGACCCTCGTCGTCGGGCTCAGGATCGGGATCGGGTGTGCGCACCGCCATGGGTCCTTTCTACCAGCCGCCCTCGCGGATGCCCACCGATGGCGCGTCGGCGGTGCCTGGCAGGATGACGGTGTGAGCGAGATTCTGACGATCGACGATGCCGCGACGAGATGGTCGACCCCGGATCGCGGCGCACTGCCGCTGCTCGTGCTGCTGCACGGCTACGGGGCCGACGAGCACGACCTGTACGGGCTGATCCCGTACCTCCCCGACGGCATCGCCGTGGCCTCGGTCGCGGCCCCCCTCGCACCGCCGTGGCCCATGCCCGGCCGGTCGTGGTACCCGATCGAGGGGCTGGACGGACGCAGCTCCGCGGCCGTGACCCTCGCGGCCGAGGCGCTGCTGCGCTGGCTCGATGTCGCAGCCGCCGGAGCACCCTCCGTGGCGCTGCTCGGCTTCTCGCAGGGCGCCGCGGTGTCGCTGCAGGCGCTGCGACTCGCCCCTCACCGCATCGATGCGGTGGTCGCGCTCAGCGGGTACGCCGCGCCGGAGCCGCTGCCGAGCGACGAGGTGCTCGCCACGGTGCGGCCCCCCGTCTTCTGGGGCCGCGGCACGCACGACGAGGTGATCCCGCCCGCGCTCATCGACCACACCGCGCAGTGGCTGCCCGGGCACGTCGAACTCTCCGGCAGGGTCTACACCGGGCTCACGCACAGCATCTCCGAGGAGGAGCTGAGGGATGTGCACCGCTTCCTGTCGACGTGGCTCGACGGGCTCGACGCTGAGCCCGCCGCGGACACGACCCCGTCCTGACGAGCGCCTCACCGCGTCGCGCCGGGGCAGCCCGCGACACGCCCGAAAGTTGCGCGACACGACACGCCCGGGTATCGTCGTGGCGTCCTGTCCGCCGTGTCTGGAAGTCCTTTGATCTGAATCGTCGCCTCCGCGCTCCGCTATCCGCGCGCTGACCCGACGATCGCCGACTCCACGGCAGACCCTCGCCCCTTCCGGCTGCGATTCTTTCGCGCCTGGCCAGGGTCTCGGCGTCAGTGCACCCCGCACTCGACAGGAGACACCCATGTCACACCCCTCCCCCCTGCATTCCGCGGTCGTCCTCGACCGTCTCTCCTTCACCTGGCCCGACGGCACGATCGCACTCGACGGGCTCTCCGGCGCCTTCGGTTCGGGTCGCACCGGCCTCGTCGGCCGCAACGGCGCCGGCAAGTCGACGCTGCTGCGGCTGATCGCCGGAGAGCTCGAGCCGACGTCCGGTCTGGTCACCACGTCCGGCGAGGTCGCCACCCTGCCGCAGCAGCTCACGCTCGACGTCGACCGTCGCGTCGCCGAGCTGCTCGGCGTGGCCGTCCCGCTCGACGCGGTGCGCGCCATCACGTCCGGCGACGTCGACCCGGCGCACTTCGACGCCGTCGGAGACGACTGGGACATCGAGGCGCGCGCCGAGGCCTCGCTCGCGGAAGCCGGACTCGCCCCCGACTTCCTCGATCGCACCGTCGGCGAGCTCTCCGGCGGCGAGGCCGTGCTCGTGGCGATCGCCGGCATCCGCCTGCGCGGCGCCCCCATCACCCTTCTCGACGAGCCGACCAACAACCTCGACCGTGAGGCCAGGGCGCGCCTGTCCGACATGGTGCGCGGGTGGAAGGGCACCCTGATCGTGGTGAGCCACGACCTGGCCCTGCTCGAGCTCATGGACGACACCGCCGAGCTGTACGGCCGCACGCTGAGCGTGTTCGGCGGCCCGTACTCGGAGTGGCGCGCGTGGTTGGATGCCGAGCAGGACGCGGCGAAGCAGGCCGAGGTCGCCGCCGCCCAGGCGCTCCGCAAGGAGAAGCGGCAGCGCATCGAGGCGGAGGTGAAGCTCGCGCATCGCGCCCGCACCGCGAAGAAGGCCGAGATCGAGAAGCGGGTGCCGAAGATCATCGCCCACGGCAGGAAGATGGCCGCCGAGGTGTCGGCGGGCAAGCTGCGGACCGAGGTCGGCGCGAAGGAGGAGGCGGCCCGCGCCGCCCATGACGCCGCCGGTCGGCGCGTGCGCTCGGACGACTCCATGAAGATCGAGCTGCCCGATCCGGAGGTCTCCCGCGCACGCCGCATCGCCGAGCTGCACGGTTCCGAACGGTCGTGGCTCATCCAGGGTCCGGAGCGCGTTGCGTTGATCGGGCGCAACGGCGCGGGAAAGACCACTCTCCTCGAACGCCTGCTCGCGAGCGGAGCCGGAGAGCCGACAGTGGTTCCGACCACGGACCCCGCGACCGAGTCGCCGAGCGGCGGGCGCCCCGTGCTCCGTGCCGAGGCCCACACGGACCGCATCGGCTACCTGCCGCAGCGCGTGGACGGTCTCGACGACCGCGCCTCGGCGTTCCAGAACATCGCCGCGGTGGCGCCGCACGTCCCCGAGAAGGAGCTCCGCAATCGGCTCGCCCGCTTCCTGATCCGTGGCGCAACGGCCGAGCGACCGGTCGGCGCCCTGTCCGGCGGCGAGCGCTTCCGGGTCGCCCTCGCGGGGCTGCTCCTGGCCGATCCCGCGCCGCACCTCGTGCTGCTCGACGAACCGACGAACAATCTCGACCTCGACACGGTCGACCAGCTGGTCGAGGCGCTGCGCGCCTACCGCGGCGCGGTGCTGATCGTGAGCCACGACGACGCGTTCCTCGACCGCCTCGACCTGGACCTCACGCTCGAGATCGACGCGGACGGCGAGCTGCGGGAGGCCTGACGAAAGGCCGGGCACCATCCGCGACGGAGCGGTGCCCGGCCCTCTCACAGGGCTGCGGCGAGCGGCAGCGCGATCATCGCGTACAGGATCCCGAGCAGGATCGTGTGCAACGCGCAGAATCCCGCGGCCTCGGTCACCCGCCCCCGCTGGCGGAAATGCCGCACCAGGATGGTCACGAAGCGCGTCGGCCGGACGAGGTCCCACGAGTTGAAACGGATGTGCCGTCCGAGGTAGATGCCGAACGACACCAGCAGCAGGATGACGGCCGCCACCACCCACGTGTCGCCATCCACCTTCATGCCCGAGAGGCCGTCGTCTCGAAGCGCGAAGAAGACGGCCTGCGCGAGCAACACGTTCAGCACGGTGTTGTCGATCCCCGACAGCGCGAGCGCCAAGGTGCCGACGATGTCGAACCACAGCGGGACGGGGTCGTCCATCCGACGATGCGAGAAGTTGAGCTCGGTGATCAGGTAGGCGGAGTTGGGGAGCAGCAGCAGCCAGACGAGGCCACCTGCGACGGCGACGAGCCGAAGGGCGATCGGAGGCAGGTCAAGCTGTGCGACGAGCATCAGCAGCGCAAAGGTCGCGGCGAGCACGATCGCGGGCGCGAGCGACAGCACCACGTTGAGCAGCATCGGACGGTACACGGGAACCCGGTAGACCGCCGCGCGCAGAAGCACCAGCGCCACGGCGAACGCGTTGAGCGCACCCGCGCCGGCGAGCAGCAGCATCATCGACGTCACGGTCTGGGGCTCCGATCTCGCGGCTCCTGGGTGGCGAGTCGCTCGGCCTTCTGCGCGGCCTCCGCTGCCGCCCGCGCCTGGGCGGCCTGCACCTCGGCCACCTCGACGCGCGCCTGCTGGATCGCCGCGACGACGGTCGCCGCGTAGATGTCGCCCCCCGGCGGCTGCGGGTGGATGCCGTCGTCGGCGAGGTCCTGCGGATACGGCGTGATCGCGCTGTCCCAATCGGCCACCACCACGTTGGCGGTCGCGTCGGCCACCGCGGTGAGCGTGGCGTTGGCACCGGGGATCCAGCCGCGCCGGGCGTGCGCGTTCACGAGCACCAGAGTGCGGTCGGGCCCGATGATGCCGAGCACCCTGCCGAGCTGATCTGCACCGACCTCGCCGTTCGTGGCCAGGCCCAGGACGACGATCGGTCTCAGGGCGCCGCTGTTCGCGAGCTGGGTGAGGATGTCGGCCGCGGCCCACATGCTGCGCGACACCTTCGCGTCGATGGCGATCCCCGGCAGCGCGGTCTGCAGCTCCGGCGCGGAGGCGAGCATCACCGAGTCGCCGATCGCGGTGATGTCGGTGCCGAGCACCGGCGGCGGGGCGCTCGGCGTCGCGGTGGCAGGAACCGCCGTGGGCGATGCCGTGGGCTCCGGGGGCGCGGTGATGGTCGACGAGGGCGCGGACGAGGCACTGCGGAGAGCCGCCAGGCCGCGCGCGACCATCGCCTCGGCCGCGGAGGTGTCGTCGCGGGCGACGGCGATGGCCCCGCTGCACAGCACCAGAGCACTGAGGACAGCGACGGGCGGGACGAGACGACGACCGGGGAGCCGCACAGCGGCACCCGGAGCCCGCACCGACCGCAATGGCGTCTCGATCAGCACGAAGGACAGCGCCGCCGCCGCCACTGACAGGACGGCGGTGAGGATGGCGCGCAGCACGGGATCCGCTCCGACCGGGGTGGCCCCGAGAATCAGCAGCAGCGGCCAATGCCACAGATAGATCGCATACGAGCGCGCGCCGAGCCATGCCAGCGGCGCCACGTCGATCACCCGCCCGAGCGCGGGGGTGGTCGCGGCGGCCCAGACGAGGGCGGCCGCGGCGAGGCTGGCGAGCAGCAGCCCGCCGCGGGCGCCGAGGGGCGAGGATCCGGGAAGCAGGGCGGTCAGGGCGACGAGCACACCGAGCGCGGCGACGGCGACGAGCACGCGCGGCACCGCCCGCCGCCCGCTCGCGCCGGGCAGCGGGGCGACCCCGAGCGCGACAGCCAGGGCGACCCCCAACAGGAGTCCGAACGCGTGCGTGTCCGTGCCGAAGTACGCGCGTGTGGGCGAGCCGGACAGCACCGCCATGGCCACGGCCGACGCGGCGGCGAGCACGAGCGCCGCGATCACGATCGCCCGGCGACGAGCGCGCAGGACCGCAAGCCCCAGCACGAGCACGACGGGCCCGAGCAGATAGAACTGCTCCTCGACAGCGAGCGACCAGAGGTTGGTGAAGAGGTCGGGTCGGTCGGAGTGGAAGTAGTCGCCGTCGGCGGCGATCGCGAGCCAGTTCGAGCTGAACGTCGCGGCCCCGATCAGCTGACGCCGCAGGTCGCCGAGCAGGCGGGGATCGACGGCGAGCGCCAGCGGGACGCAGACGCCGATCATCGCCGCAAGGGCGGGGAGGATGCGCCGCGCCCGCCGCAGCCAGAACGCGCCGAAGGCGATCCGCCCCGTCCGCTCGCGTTCGCGCAGCAGCAGGTGCGTGACGATGAACCCGCTCACGACGAAGAACACATCGACGCCGATGAACCCGCCCGGTACGGCGCCCGGTACGAGGTGATAGCCGAGGACGGCCAGCACCGCGAGCGCCCGGAGACCGGTCAGCCCGCCCACGCGCGACGCCGTCGCGTGCGCAGGAGGGGCAGTTCTCGCGGTGGTGTTCATAGGAGAAGAGAGGTGAGGAGGAGGGCTGCTCACCGCAGTAACATTACAGTATCTATCATGTCAGTGGCGGGCACTCGAATCGGAGTTGTGATGCGCACACCTTTGGCCGCTGCTCTGCTCACCGTCACCCTCGCCCTCGCTCTCGCTCTCGGGCTGTCGGCGTGTGCGGACCCGCGCGCGAATCCGCACGTGTCCTTCGCGCTCGGCGGGGCGTCGACGACGCCACTGGTCTCGGATGAGGACTTCGCCGCGTCGATGCGCGACTACCCTCTGGTGCTCAACTCCGGGATGTTCACGGAGCCGCTGCCCGGGCTCCAGGGCGCCTACGGTCTGCGTTCCCGCTTCGGGTCCGACCGATACGACCTCGGGGTCTCCCGCGACTACACGCCGCAGGGCATGACGGTGGGTGACGGGCAGATCTTCGTCTCGGCGTACGACCACAGCCAGGAGCAGAACTCCGTGATCTTCGTCCTGGACGGCAGCGGCAACTACCTCAAGACGATCGGCCTGGCGAACAAGGCGCATGTGGGCGGCCTCGGCTACGACCTCGAGCGCCACCTGCTCTGGGTGGCGGATTCCGACGACGGACACGCCGTGATCTCCGCGATCACGCAGGACGCCATCGACGACTACCGCCTCACCACCTCGAAGCCGATCGAGTACGCGCTCAGCCTGTACGTGGACTCCCTGCCTGCGGCATCCGTCCTCGACTTCTATCAGGACGAGATCTGGCTGGGATACTTCACGACGGATGCCGACCAGGCGCAGCTCCAGGTGTACACACTCGACTTCTCCGAGCCGCACGACGACGGCAGCATCGACCTCGTGGACGTCGGCCCGCCGAACAGCGCCACGGAGGTCGACGGCGACGTGCATGTGGTGCCGGACCTCGCTTTCCGGGCACCGTCGATGATCCAGGGGCTGGCCGTCGCCGACGACCACGTCTACATCACACAGTCCTTCGGCGCGAAGCACAGCTCGCGGCTGACGCGCTACGACTTCAACGTCACCGACACGGCCATCACGCTGGAGAACGGCCGCACCGCGAAGCTGCCGCCCTATGTCGAGCAGGTCGCCCTCGCCGACTTCGACGACAAGCCGTACATCTTCCCGCTGTTCGAGAGCACGCAGCCGGCCTACCGCGCCAAGACCGACAAGATCGTCGACCGCATCCTCGCGATCCCGGAGAGCGAGTTCGACAAGGAGGCGAAGGCTGAGGCGAAGGCTCCCGTGCTCACAGAGATCCCGGCCTCGGGCGGCTGACGCAACCCCCCGAGGCGATGTCGGCGGCCTCCGCCAAGATGGAGGCATGAGCGACGTGCTCGACCGCTTCACCCCGGCCACGCAGGACTGGTTCCGAGGGGCCTTCACCGCGCCCACTCCCGCCCAGGAAGGGGCGTGGGAGGCGATCTCCGCGGGCAAGCACGCCCTGGTGGTCGCGCCGACCGGCTCGGGCAAGACGCTGTCGGCGTTCCTCTGGGCGATCGACAGCGTCTTCCGCGAGCGTGCCGAGCCGCGCGCCGCGTCGTCGGAGGACGCGGGGCGCACCCGCATCCTGTACATCTCGCCGCTCAAGGCCCTGGGCGTGGACGTCGAGCGCAACCTGCGGTCGCCGCTCATCGGCATCGGGCAGTCCGCCCGGAGGCTGGGGACGGCGGCACCCGCCGTCACGGTCGGCGTGCGCTCGGGCGACACCACGTCGAGCGACCGCCGCAAGCTCGTGTCCGATCCGCCCGACATCCTGATCACGACGCCCGAGTCGCTGTACCTGATGCTCACCAGCCGCGCCGGAGACACCCTGCGCGACGTGCACACCGTGATCATCGACGAGGTGCACGCCGTGGCCGCGACCAAGCGCGGCGCGCACCTGGCCGTGAGCCTGGAGCGGCTCGACGCGCTGCGCGCCGGACACGGGGCCGAGAAGCCCGCGCAGCGCATCGGGCTGTCCGCGACCGTCCGGCCGATCGACGAGGTCGCGCGCTTCCTCGGGGGCGCCGACCCGGTCGAGATCGTGGCGCCGCCGGCCTCCAAGACCTTCGAGCTCGGCGTCGTCGTGCCGATGGACGACATGACCAATCCGCCGCCCCCGCCAGGGGCCCCGCCCGAGGCGCCGGGGGTGGACGCGGAGTACACCGAGGTCACGGGTTCCGTGTGGCCGCACGTCGAGGAGGCGATCGTCGACCGCATCCTGCAGAACAACTCGACGATCGTGTTCGCGAACTCCCGCCGCCTGGCCGAACGGCTCACCGGGCGACTCAACGAGATCTACTCGGAGCGGATCGGCGTCGCGCTGCCGGAGCCGACGGTGCCGGCCGGGATGATGGCGCAAGCCGGGGCGACCGCGGGTGCCGACCCGGTGCTCGCGAAGGCCCATCACGGCTCGGTGTCCAAGGAGCAGCGCGCCCAGGTGGAGGAGGAGCTGAAGTCGGGCGTGCTGCGCTGCGTCGTCGCGACGAGCAGCCTGGAGCTCGGCATCGACATGGGCGCCGTCGATCTTGTCATCCAGGTGGAGGCGCCGCCGTCTGCCGCGTCGGGTCTGCAGCGCGTAGGACGCGCGGGACACCAGGTGGGCGAGATCAGCCGCGCCGCGCTGTTCCCCAAGCATCGCGGCGACGTGCTGCACACGGCGATCGTCACGGAGCGCATGCTCGCAGGCAAGATCGAGGCGATCCAGGTGCCGCGCAATCCGCTCGACATCCTCGCCCAGCAGACCGTCGCAGCCAGTGCCCTCGGCGCCATCAGCGTGGAGGAGTGGTTCGAGACGGTGCGGCGGTCGGCGCCGTTCCAGTCCCTCCCCCGTTCGGCCTACGAGGCCACACTCGACCTCCTCGCCGGCCGTTTCCCCTCCGACGAGTTCGCCGAGCTGCGGCCGCGGCTGGTGTGGGACCGGGATGCGGGCACCCTCACCGGTCGCCCCGGCGCGCAGCGCATCGCGGTCACGAGCGGCGGAACGATCCCTGACCGCGGGCTGTTCGGCGTGTTCGTGGCCGGCGAGTCGACGGGCGCGCGCGTCGGGGAGCTCGACGAGGAGATGGTGTACGAGTCCCGCGTGGGGGACGTGTTCACCCTCGGCACGACCAGCTGGCGCATCGCCGAGATCACACACGACCGGGTCAACGTGATCCCCGCCTACGGTCAGCCGGGCAAGGTGCCGTTCTGGCACGGCGACGGCATCGGGCGGCCGTTCGAGCTGGGCGAGGCGCTCGGGGCGTTCTCGCGCGAGGTGTCGTCGGCGACTCCGGAGAAGGCCCAGCAGCGCCTGATCGACGCCGGGCTCGACGAGCAGGCGCGGGCCAACCTGATGGCGCACCTCACGGAGCAGCGCGAGGCCACCGGCACCCTCCCCACCGACCGCACGCTGACCGTCGAGCGCGGGCACGACGAGGTGGGCGACTGGCGCGTCATCCTGCATTCGCCGTACGGCATGAAGGTGCACGCGCCGTGGGCGCTCGCCATCAACGCGCGGGTGCGGGAGCGGCTGGGGGTGGAGGGCTCCGCGGTCGCGAGCGACGACGGCATCATCGTGCGCATCCCCGACGCCGAGGCCGAGCCGCCAGGGGCGGAGCTGTTCGTGTTCGATCCGGACGAGCTGGAGCAGCTCGTCACCCAGGAGGTCGGCGGCTCCGCGCTCTTCGCCTCGCGCTTCCGGGAGTGCGCGGCGCGGGCGCTGCTGATGCCGCGCACGAACCCCAACCGCCGCACGCCGCTGTGGCAGCAGCGTCAGCGCTCGGCGCAGCTGCTGGAGGTCGCGCGTCGCCACCCGACGTTCCCGGTGATCCTGGAGACCCTGCGCGAGGTCCTGCAGGACGTCTACGACCTGCCGTCGCTGCGGCGCCTGGCGACCAGCATCGCGGATCGCCGCATCCGTCTGGTCGAGACGCAGCCAGGACAGCCCTCGCCGTTCGCGCGCGATCTGCTCTTCGGCTACGTGGGCGCGTTCATGTACGAGGGCGACTCGCCGCTCGCCGAGCGCCGGGCGGCCGCGCTCTCCGTCGACCCCGCCCTGCTGGGTGAGCTGCTGGGCACGGTCGAGCTGCGGGAGCTGCTCGACCCCGACGTGATCGCCCAGTTCGAGCACGAGGCGCAGCGTCTGGACCCCGAGCGGCGGGTGCGTGGCCTGGAGGGCGTCGCCGACCTTCTGCGCATGCTCGGACCGCTCGACGCCGCCGAGGTGTCCGCGCGACTCGACCCGGAGTCGATGGGCGGAGTCACCGCGGCGGCGCTGCTCGACGAGCTGATCACCGCACGACGGGCCATTCCGGCGACCATCGGCGGAACGGCCAGGGTCGCCGCGATCGAGGATGCCGGGCGGCTGCGCGACGCCCTCGGAGCAGCCCTTCCCACGGGCATCCCCGTGGCCTTCCTCGAGCCCGTGGCCGATCCCCTGGGAGACCTCGTGGCCCGGCATGCCCGCACGCACGGCCCCTTCACCACGGCGGCGGTCGCTGAGCGGTTCGGACTCGGTACGGCGGTGGCCAGGCACACCCTGCAGCGGCTCGAGACCAGCGGCCGCCTCACCAGCGGCTACTTCCTGCCCACGGCCGCCGGGAGCGCAGACGACATCGAGTGGTGCGACAGCGAGGTGCTGCGCCGGCTGCGGATGCGGTCGCTCGCCGCCATCCGCGGCTCGGTCGAACCGGTTTCCCCTGAGGCATATGCCCGCTTCCTGCCCGACTGGCAGCATCTCGGCCGTCCCCTCGAGGGCGTGGACGGCGTCCTCACCGTGATCGAGCAGTTCGCAGGGGTGCCGATCCCCGCGAGCGCCTGGGAATCGCTCGTGCTGCCGTCGCGCGTGCGCGACTACTCCCCCGCGATGCTGGACGAGCTGACTGCCGCCGGAGAGGTGATCTGGTCGGGTCAGGGCACCCTGCCGGGGCGCGACGGCTGGGTGTCGCTGCATCCGGTCGACCTCGCGCCGTTCACCCTCCCGGAGCCGGAGGCGGAGATCGCCGCCGACTCGCTGGAGGCCCGGCTGCTCGCGGCCCTCACCGCCGGCGGCGCGTACTTCGCCGCGCAGCTCAAGGAGATGACCGGAGCCGAGAACGAGCAGTCGGTGCTGGAGGCCCTGTGGGCGCTGACCTGGTCGGGCCATGTCACCAACGACACGTTCGCCCCCATCCGTTCGCTGCTCGCGGGCGGCTCGCAGGCGCACAAGGTGAAACGACGGGCTCCCCGGGCGCGCACCTATCGCGGCATGTCGCTCACGCGCACGGCACCGCGTCCCACCGCGATCGGCGGCCGCTGGTCCCTGCTTCCCGCGATCGAGACCGACCCGGCGCGACGGGCGACCGTGACCGCGGGGCTGCTGCTCGACCGCTACGGCGTGGTCACCCGCGGTGCCGTGCAGGCGGAGGGCGTGCCCGGCGGTTTCGCCCAGGCCTACCGCGTGCTCGCGGGGTTCGAGGAGGCGGGCCACTGCCGCCGAGGCTACGTGATCGAGAAGCTCGGCGCCGCGCAGTTCGCGGCCTCCGCCACGGTCGACCGGCTGCGCACGTATGCGGGTCTCGCCGATCCGCCGCCGCGCGCCGCTGTGACCCTCGCCGCCACCGACCCCGCGAACCCGTACGGCGCGGCGCTCGCGTGGCCCAAGCTGGAGGGGGTCTCGCACCGGCCGGGGCGCAAGGCGGGCGGCCTCGTCGTGCTGGTGGACGGGTCTCTCGTGCTCTCGCTGGAGCGGGGCGGGCGCACGGTGCTGTGCTTCAGCGAAGACGAGGACATGGTGCGCGCTGCCGCCGCCGACCTCGCGGCCACCGCGCGTGCGCGGCGCCTGGACACCCTCACGGTCGAGAAGGTCAACGGGGAGGGCGTCTACGGCACCGAGCTGGCCCGCGCGCTGCAGGAGGCGGGCTTCGTGCAGACGCCGCGCGGCCTCACGCTGCGCAAGGCCGTGTAGCGGTCGACGCTCGGCTCCGCTGTGCGAAGCCCTCCCCGCACGCCGCCCGACCCGGCACGCCGCCCCGACACCTACCCTGGAGCCATGATCCGAGAGTTCAGCGCCGGCGTCCGCACCCTGCTCCGCGGCTTCGGACTGTGGCGCACACGCCCAGGACTGATGGCGCTCGGCCTCATCCCCGCGATCATCGCCCTGGTGCTGCTCGCGGCGGCGCTCGTGCCGCTCGTCGTCGGGCTGCCCTCGGTGTCGTCCTGGCTGACGCCCTTCGCGGACGGGTGGGACGAGCCGTGGCGCGGGCTGCTGCGCACGGCTGTGGGGCTCGTCACCGTGGCCGCGGCGCTGGCGCTGGCGAGCTCGGTCTTCAGCGCGCTCACCCTCACGATCGGCGATCCGTTCTACCAGCGCATCTGGCATGCGGTCGAGGTCGACCTCGGGGATCCGCCGCCCGCCGACGGCGGCAGCTTCTGGACCACGGTCGGCGAGGGTCTGCGTCTGGTGATGCTCGGCATCCTGATCGCGCTCCTCGTGCTCATCGTGGGACTGATCCCCGGCGTCGGCGGCTTCCTCGGGCCGATCACGGGCGTGGTGCTGACGGGTCGGCTGCTGGCCAGGGAGCTGACGGCTCGCTCGTTCGATGCGCGCGAGCTCAGCCCCGCCGACAGGGCCGCGCTGTTCGCGGGCAGCAGGGCACGGGTGCTCGGCTTCGGCGTCGCCACCCAGCTGTGCTTCCTGATCCCGGGCGGAGCGGTGGCGGTGATGCCCGCGGCCGTCGCCGGCAGCACGATGCTCGCCCGCGACATGCAGGCGCGCCGCCCCCTCGCGCGCACGACGGTGGAGGCGCCGTCGTCGACGCCCCCGGCGCCCCCCGGGCAGGAGGTGCGCTGATGCCAGAGGGCGACACCGTCTTCCGCACTGCGCGGCGCCTCGACGAAGCTCTCGCGGGGGGCACCGTGACCCGCTTCGATCTGCGCGTGCCGAGGTTCGCGACGCTCGATCTCACGGGACAGCCCGTGCACGGCGCGGTTCCGCGCGGCAAGCATCTGCTGCTGCGCATCGGCGACAGCACGCTGCATTCGCATCTGCGCATGGACGGCGCCTGGTTCGTCTACCGGCCGGGCGAGAAGTGGCGGCATCCGGCGTTCAAGGTGCGGGCGATCGTCGGCACGGCAGAGCGCGAGGCGGTGGGCGTGGACATCGCTGAGGTGGAGGTCGTCCCCACCCGCGAGGAGGATCAGCTGGTCGGCCACCTCGGCCCCGACCCGCTCGCCGCCGACTGGGACGCGGGCGAGGCCGTGCGCCGCCTCGGGGCGGACACGCGCAGCATCCACGTGGCCCTGCTCGATCAGCGCAACGTCGCGGGGTTCGGGAACGAGTATGCCGCGGAACTCCTGTTCCTGCGCGGAATCCTGCCCACCACGCCGACGCCGGAGGTGGATGTGGCGGCTCTCCTGGACCTGGGAGTGCGCACCATCCGCGCGAACCGTGACCGCCGCAACCGCACCTTCACCGGCATCGACCGTCCGGGGCAGGCGACCTGGGTGTACGGGCGTGCGGGGCGACCGTGCCGGCGCTGCGGAACGCTGATCCGGCGCGGCGAGCAGGGCGCGGATCCCACGCGCGAGCGCATCACGTTCTGGTGCCCGCGGTGCCAGCGCTGAGGCGCATTCATCCGGGGGAATGAATCCACCCCTCCCGTGGTTGTTGATATATCCGGAGAACTCCGGAAAGCGGGAGGAATCGTGGGCAAGAACTACGTCGACATCGAGAACGACCATGGCGCGACGCTGCGGTACCGCAAGCACGCCAACGGCCGGGGTCTCGTCGCGCACGGCGCGAAGGTGCATCCGAAGGCGCACATCGAGGCCGGCGCCTACATCGAACCCGGCGCGCGCGTCGGTGCCGGAGCGATCGTCGCGCGCGGCGCGTGGATCGACGAGGATGCCGTGATCGGCGAAGGCGCGTACATCGACGCGCACGCACACATCGGGCCGGGCGCAGCCGTGGGCGACCACGCGCACGTCGGCGTCCGCACCGACATCGGCCCTGGCGCTCGCATCGTCCGCGGGGCCCGCATCGGCGACGACGAGACCGTCGCGGCCGGGCTCACCGTCGCCACGGACCAGAAGGGTCTCTGGCTGGCGGCCTGAGGCTGCGCCCGATCACAACAGCCGTCGCTCCGACGCCCAGGCCGTGAGCTCGTGGCGTGAGGACAGCTGGAGCTTGCGCAGCACCGAGGAGACGTGCGTCTCGACGGTCTTGATCGAGATGAACAGCTCGGCGGCGACCTCCTTGTAGGCGTAGCCGCGGGCGATGAGGCGCATGACCTCCTGCTCCCGCGCGGACAGGCGATCGAGTTCGTCCGTCGCGGTCGCGGTCTCCCCGGCGACCGCGCCGAACGCGTCCAGCACGAACCCGGCCAGACGGGGCGAGAACACCGCGTCCCCGTCCGCGACCGCATGCACGGCTCGGCTGACCTCCGCACCCGACGATCCCTTCGTGATGTAGCCGCGGGCTCCCGCGCGGATCACGCGCACCACATCCGCGGCGGCGTCGGACACACTGAGCGCGAGGAACCGGGCTCCCGATGCGGCGGCACCCCGAATCACGGCGGCGCCGCCGCCCGCGTCCTCGCCGTCCCCTCCCGGAAGGTGCACGTCGAGCAGCACGACATCCGGACGCGTCGCGGCGATCACGGCGACCGCCGAGGGCACGTCGGCGGCCTCCCCCACCACGGCGACGCTCGCGTCGAGGTCGGCACGCAGGCCGGACCGGAAGATGGAATGATCGTCGACGATCACGACACGGATGCTGTCAGCCACGGGTCTCCTGTCGGGCGGTGGTCCTGTCGGGCACAGCGGGGCTCGTGATGCGCAGGTGCACCTCGGTGCCGCCGTCGTCGCTGCGCACGGCCCCCGTGCCGCCCGCGCGCCGCATCCGACCGATGATCGACTCGCGCACCCCGAGCCGGTCACTCGGCACGTCGTCGAGCCGGAACCCGGCTCCCCGGTCGCGCACGAACACGTCGACGCCGCTGGCGCTGCCCTCGATGTACACCGAGACGTCGCCGCCGGCGTGCCTGGCCGCGTTCAACATCGCCTCCCGCGCGGCCGCCGCCAGCTCGCCGCTCGCCCGTTCCGCAGACAGCCCCGCCGACACGATGTCGATGCGCACGGCGTGGTCGAGCTCGAGCGCCGCCGCGTAGTCCCGCAGGTCGGTGGGCAGGTCGCTGTCGGCGGGGGCGTCGCCGTCGTAGAGCCAGGCGCGCAGTTCGCGCTCCTGCGCCCTGGCCAGGCGGGCCGCTTCGCTGGAGGCGCCGGCCCTGTTCTGGATCAGCGCGAGTGTCTGCAGCACCGAGTCGTGCAGGTGCGCGGCCATGACGCTGCGCTGCTCCTCGCGGATGCGGCGCACCCGTTCTCCCGCCAGCTCGCGCCACCGCGGCAGGAGGTTCGAGGCCAGCACCGCGAGGAGCCCGGCCAGCGGCAGCAGCACGAGCGCGACCCCGGAGCGGGCGTCGGGCCACGACAGGAGCAGCAGGAACACCAGGGCCAGCAGCAGCGCGGCCAGGATGCGCACCGCCGTGGTGTGCCGCGGGCCTCTCGCCGGGTCGGCCCGGTCGATCAGGGTCGCCCAGAGTCCGGCCGCCGTCGCGCACACGGCTGTCCCTCCCACCACGGCCGCGGCGGTGGCCGCAGGGATCGAGTCGGTCAGCCAGTCGCTGCCGCCGCGCCACGCGACGACGACCAGCGCCCCCACCACCGCGGGCGCCAGCAGCAGCCAGGCCACCGGGACGCGCCGCGACGGCGCCCGCTCGTCATCGGCCCACGGTGTGAGCGCCCAGCACCAGACGTAGAGCACGATTCCGGCGCCTCCGCACAGCGTCAGCGCCAGGAACAGCGCCCGCACCATCCAGACGCGGACTCCGAGGTGCCGCGCGAGTCCGGCGGCGACCCCGGCGACCAGGCACTCCCGATCGCGGACCAGCGGCGGCCGCGGAGGCGCGGGTACACGCGCCGGGCGCGTGGGGGCGGACACCGGAGAAGGCATACCGTCATCCAATCACCCGCACCGCGCGGCGGTGGCACCCGGGGCGAAGAACCAGGGTCGCCTCAGGGGCTCCCCCCATGGCAGCGTCCGCCGTCCGGCCGCGAAGATCGAAGCATGACGATTCCGACCGCCCCGCCTCCCCCTGCCGATCCCGCGGCGTCAGCCGATGCGGCCTCCGGCGCCGCCTCGCCTCCCCGTGCCCGGGGATCGGAGCGCTTCCTGCTGTGGATCGCCGGGCTCGGCGTGGCCCGCTCCGACGGGTGGCTGGGCGGGGTGGCCGCCGGCATCGCGGCACGCCTGCGCATCGATCCGCTGATCGTGCGGGGCGTGCTGGTGGTCGCGGCGCTGTTCGGGCTTCCGGCGATCTTCCTGTATGCGGTCGCCTGGGCGCTGCTGCCCGATCTCGACGGTCGGGTGCACCTGCGGGACCTGCTGCAGCGGCGCTACGAGCCCGTGCAGCTGGGGATCCTCGCGATGGCCGTGGTGGGTCTCCTGCCGACGGCACCGCTGACGGGCCGCCTGTTCGGCCTCGGCTACGACAGCTGGTCGGGGCTCTCGGCGTTCAGCTGGATCGTCGGTCTCGTGCTCGTCGCGGGCCTGCTCTTCCTGATCGTGCGTGCTGCGCGCCGCACTCCGGGTGCTTCCACGCCCGATCCGACCCGGGCTTCGGCGGATCAGGCGGCCCCGGAC
>NZ_JALXPE010000049.1 GCF_025143365.1 Microbacterium sp. p3-SID336
GGTCACTTGATGCCCGAGGTCGCGACGCCCTGGATGAAGTACTTCTGCAGGAACAGGAACAGGATCAGCACCGGCAGCAGCACCACCACGGCGCCGGCCAGCAGGATCCCGAAGTCCGTGGTGTTCGACGCCTGCGATGCCACCGCGAGCGCCACCGGAAGCGTGAAGGTGCCCTCGCTCTGTGCCACGATGAGCGGCCACAGGAACGAGTTCCACGACCCCAGGAACGACAGGATGGCGATCGTCGCGACGGCCGGCCCTGACAGCGGCAGGAAGATCCCGAAGAACAGGCGTGCCTCTCCCGCTCCGTCGACTCGCGCGGCCTCGAGCAGGTCCGAGGGGAGCGAGTAGGCGAACTGCCGCATGATGAACACCGACAGCGGAGACACCAGGAGCGGCGCGATGATGCCGGCCAGCGTGTTCACCAGTCCCAGCTGCACGATGATGAGGAACTGCGGCACGAAGATCGCCACGTAGGGCACGATCCACGCGAAGATGACGCCGGAGAAGATGAGGTTCCGTCCACGGAACTCCAGCTTCGCGAGTGCGTACCCCGCCATCGAGCTGAACAGCACGTTCGCGGTGACCGCGACGAAGGAGACGATCGCGCTGTTGACGAAGTGCTGGCCGAAGCCCTCCTCGGTGAACAGCCGGACGTAGTTGTCCAGCGGGAAGCCGTGCGGGAACCATGCGCCGGGGTCGGTCATGAACTCGACCTGCGTCTTGAACGACCCGAAGACCACCCAGACGAACGGGAGCAGGAGGGCGGCGACGACGAGGATGACGGCCGCATACATGGCGGCGAGCGTGAACCGGGATGTTCTGATCAATTCTTCGGCCTTAGGAAACGGAACTGCACGACGGCGACCACCGAGACGAACGCGATGAGCAGGAAGGAACCGGCCATCGAGGCCGCGGTGTTGCCGAACCCGAACTGCTCGTAGACCCACAGCGCGATCGATCGCGTCGCGCCGAGCGGGCCTCCGGCGGTGAGGAGGTACGGCTCTTCGAAGATGCTGAGGAACGAGACGGTCATGAGCACGGTCACCAGAAGCGTCGTCGGACGAAGCAGCGGAAGCGTGATCGACCACAGTCGACGCGAGGCCGTGGCGCCGTCGACCGCCGCCGCCTCGTAGACCTGCTCCGGGATCGCCTGCAGACCGGCGAGGAAGAGCACCATGCACGTTCCGATGTTGCGCCAGACGCCGAGCATCACGACGGTGGTCACGGCCGACCCTGGATCGCCCAGCCAGTTCGGTCCGGCCAGCTCCCATGACTCCAGTGCCGAGTTGACCGGGCCCAGCGGGGCGAACGCGTACTTCCAGATGACGGCCGCCGCCACGATGTTCGTGATCACCGGCAGGTAGGCGGCGGCGCGGAAGAAGGTGCGCAGTCGCCGGATCCCCTTGTTGAGGAGGAGGGCGAGCGCCAGCCCGAAGGCGATGCTCAGGGGCACGCACAGGATCACGAAGAGCGCGGTGTTCGCCGCCGACCTCTGGAATCCGGCGTCGCCGAGGACGGCGATGAAGTTGTCGAGCCCGACGAAGTCGACCGCGAAGGGCGTGCGGATCTCCCGCGACGTGAGATCCGTGAGGCTCATCCCCATCGCCGCGACCACCGGGATGGCGGTGAAGACGGCCGTGACGATGAGGAAGGGCGTGAGGAACAGCCAGGCGGCCCTGGCCTGCGAGCGCTGCATCGCGCTGCGCGGGCGCCGGGGGCCGGGGGCGGGCGGCCGTTCCCTCTCGGGGCGGGGGTCGGCCCCGCCCCGAGAGGTCGGCAGGAGAGTGGTCGGCATCGTTACTTGCCGACGCCGATCGACTCCGCTTCGGCTTGTGCGGCGTCGAGCGCCTCCTGCGCGGTCGCCGTGCCTCTGGCCACGCGCTCGATCTGCTCGCCGAGGATCTTGCCCACCTGGTTCCAGGTCGGCACGGCGGGGATCGAGACCCCGTCCTCCATCGCTTCGCGGACGGCGGCGAGCGCCTCATCGTCGGCGATCGCCGGATCGTCCCATGCCGACTTCACGGTCGGCAGGTTGCCCATGCTCTCGAACCAGGCGAGCTGCGTCTCGGGCTCGGAGGCGTAGCGCACGAACTTCCAGGCCGCGTCGGCGTTCTCGGCCTCCTCGGGGACGGCCCAGTTGCCGCCGCCGATCGACGCCGCGCGCTCGCCGTCCGGCCCGGCCGGGGGCACGAGGGCCGCCATGTGCTCATCGAGCCACTCCTCGCCGTTGGCGTCCGCGAGCCAGCCGCGCAGCCAGGGGCCGTTCAGCACGCCGGCGAGGCGCCCGTCGGTGAGGTATCCGACGGAGTCGACCGACGTCGGGGCGTCCGGCGAGACGAAGCCGTCGGCGAACAGCGAGCCGTAGAACTCCAGGGCTTCCACGTTCTCCGGGGAGTTGATGGTCCACTCGGTGTTGTCGTCGTTGATGATGCCGCCGCCGTTCTGGTGCGCGAACGTGTCGAACTGCGCCGCGGTGTACTCGTCGAAGGGCACGACGTAGAAGGCCAGGGGGAAGTCGACCCCGGTGTCCTTCAGGGTCTGGGCGAACTCGCGCAGTTCGTCCCAGTTCTGCGGGGCCTCGACGCCGGCCGCCTCGGCGAGGTCGACGCGGTACTGGAACACGCGCGCGTAGGTGAACCACGGCACGCCGTAGGCGACGTCATCGACCTCCGCGGTCTTCCACACCGACTCGAAGAAGTCGTCCTCCTCCACGAGTCCTTCCGGGACGGGAGCGAAGGCGCCGGTCGCGAACAGCGCGGGCTGGTGCTCCGCGAACACGTAGATGAGGTCGGGTACGGAGCCTGCGGCGATCGCCGCGGTCATCTTGGTGACGAAATCCTGCTCGGGGATCTGCGTCATGTTGATCTCGACATCGGGGTTGTCGGCGGCGAACTGCTCGAACAGCACCGGCAGCTCCTCGCCCTCGGCCCCGGCCGCCCACAGCTCGATGGTGCCGGTCGCGGGTCCATCGCTGACGGCGGAGGCGTCGCCCTGCGCGCCATCGCCGTCCTCGGCACGACCGCAGGCGGCGAGGGTCAGGGCGGTGATCGCGACCACCGCTCCGACGCCCAGCGCTCGAGACAGCCTCTTCTTCTTGGTGAACATGGGGGTGTGTCCTTTCAGGCGTCGTCTTTGATGGCCATGGGGGAACATTGACACATCGCCGGACCTTTGTCTACGGTTCAGTCATAAGTCTGCAAATACTGATACATATTCGAGGATCGAAGAAGGGCTGGCCATGCGGCACACGCCGGCGTACGTCATGGAGGACCCGGACGAGGTGAGGCGTCTCATCCGCGAGAACCCCTGGGCGACGATCGTCGCCCACACGGCGCGCGGGCTGGTGGCCTCCCACTACCCGGTCGTGCTCGAGGAGGATCCCGATCGGATCAGCATCGTGAGCCATGTGGGTCGCCCGGACGACCGCGCTCTCGAGCTCGGCGAGGGGGAGGTGCTCGTGATCGTCCAGGGGCCGCACGGCTACGTCTCCCCTGGTTGGTACGACGGCTCTCCCGCCGTCCCCACCTGGAACCACGTGACCGCCCACCTCTACGGGACGCCGGAGATCCTGAGCGACGAGGAGAACTGGCGGGTGCTGGGGGAGCTCGTCGACCGGTTCGAGGAACGACTGCCGCATCCCCGTCCGCTCTCTGCGAACGAGGAGTACGGTCGCTCGATCGTCTCGGGCACGGTCGGCTTCCGCCTCGTCGTCGAGCGGTTCGACGCCCGAGCGAAGGTCAGCCAGGACAAGCCGGATCACGTGGTCGACCGTGTGATCGACGAACTCCAGCACAACCCGACGTACGGCCGCCCTGCGCTGGCCGATGAGATGAGAAGGGTGCACCGCCCATGAGCACACTCCTGCGCAACGCGCGCCTCGACGGTGCGATCGTCGACGTGCTGGTGAGGGACGGGAGGATCACCCGCATCGGCGCCCTGCCCGCCGAGGGCGCACGGGAGGTCGACCTCGACGGCCGATGGCTCCTCCCCGGCATGTGGGACAACCACGTGCACTTCACCCAGTACGCCATGGTGCGTCAGCGGCTGGATCTCGCCGGCGCGGAGTCGGCGGCGCAGGCGGCCGCACTCGTCGCCGAAGCCGTCGCGGCCGGTGTGTCCGCCACGCCGCTGATCGGCTACGGATTCCGCGACGGACTCTGGCCGGACGCCCCCGACCGCGACCTCCTGGACCAGGCCGCTGGCGGCCACCCCGTGGCGCTGGTGAGCGCCGACCTGCACGCGGTCTGGCTGAACTCCGCCGCGCTCGAACTGTACGGCCACCCCGATCACCCCAGCGGGCTGCTGCAGGAGGACGAGGCGTTCGAGGTCACGCGCCTCATCGAGGACACGCCCCCGGAGGTCCTCGACGAGTGGGCGAGGAGCGCCGGACGGGCAGCCGCCGAACGGGGGGTCGTCGGCATCGTCGACCTCGAGATGCAGTGGAACCTCGACACCTGGCGCCGGCGGAGCGAGAACGGCTTCGACGCGCTCCGGGTCGAGTTCGGCATCTACTCGGAGCACCTCGACCGCGCCATCGACCTCGGACTGCGCACGGGCGACCGGGTGAACGACCTGATCACCGTCGGAATGTACAAGGTGCTCACCGACGGCTCGCTCAACACCCGTACCGCCTACTGCCACGACCCCTACCCCGGCCTGGAGGGCCACCCCCACCCGCGGGGTCTGCTCACCGTGCCGCCCGAGCAGCTGAGGCCCCGGATGCGGCGCGCATCCGAGGCCGGGATCGTGCCCGATGTGCACGCGATCGGCGACCTGGCGAACACCCTGGCCCTCGACGCGTTCGAAGCCCTCGGGATCGGCGGACGCATCGAGCATGCGCAGCTGCTCTCGGAGTCCGACTTCCCGCGGTTCGCGCAGCTCGGCGTCGTCGCCAGTGTGCAGCCCGAGCACGCGATGGACGATCGCGACATCGCGGAACGCTACTGGCCGGGCAAGACCTCGCGTGCGTTCGCCTTCCGGAGCCTCCTCGACGCCGGCGCCGAACTGGCGCTCGGCTCCGACGCCCCCGTGTCTCCGCTCGACCCGTGGGTCACGATCGCGGCGGCCGTGGGGCGTTCTCGTGACGGCCGCGAGCCCTGGCACCCGGAGCAGACCATCGGCATCGATGCGGCGCTCGCCGCCTCGACGCGGACGCGGGTCGAGGTGGGCGAGGTGGCCGACCTCGTGGCCGTCGAGCGGGACCCGCGTGCGTCGTCGTCCGCCGAGCTGGCGACGATGCCGGTGGCGGCGACGATGCTGAGTGGGAGATTCACGCACCTGACGCTGTAGCGCCGGTCACCGCACCGGCACGCCCGCCCGGTCGAAGACCTGCTCCAGGGCGGTGCGCGCTGCTGTGACCCGCTCGTGCTCCGGCAGCGCCGCGAGGGCGGCGTCGAAGGGCTCGGCGTACACCGGTCCCGCGTAGCCGATGTCGTGAAGCGCCTGCAGGAACCCGACGCCGTCGATGACCCCCGTCGCGCCGGGGAGCGCGCGCTCGAGGTCCTGCTGCTCGTGGAGCTCCCGCTCGCGCGGCGCGTCGTTGAGATCCACGCCGAGCACCTCGTCGGCCGACACGGCGCGCAGATCCTCCGGGGTCTCGCCGGCCGTGTACCAGTGGAAGCTGTCGACCACGAGTCCGAAGCACTCGGGGTCGCGGGTCTCGTCGATCAGTCGGCGCGTCTCGTCGAGCGAGTGCACGAAGGGGTGACGCCGACCCCGTCGCCACGATTCCGGTCCCACGTACTCGAGCGCGAGCCGGAGTCCGTGCTCACGCAGCAGCGGCGTCAGACGGTCGAGTCGATGACGGTGCAGCTGCCAGGTCTCCGCGTACGGCGCCTCGTCGTTCGCCGGAGCGAGCCACGTCGAAAGCGCTGTCACCCCGGCTCCGGTGAGGAGCGGGGCCCGGCGAGCGACCTCAGCGAGCAGGCGGGTGAACGCCTCGTCGCCCACCGTGGTCCCGATGACGCCGGGCAGAGCCGACAGCCGCCAGTCCAGCCGCCTTTCCCTGATGCCGGAGACGAAGTCCTCCCGTTCGGCCGGGGACGCGCCGAAGAAGGCGTCGGAGTCGGGCTCGACGATGGTGAAGCCGTTCTCCGCCGCGAGACGGAGCAGAGTCGACGGATCGACGCCGAGCCCGAGCCTTCCGTCGCCCAGTGCGAGATGCATCGGCTCAGCCGTCGCGCAGGTCGAGCCAGGCGATCGTGTCGTCGTCGAGGTCCAGCTCGAGCGCCGCCGCCGACGTCCTGGTCTCGCTGAGGCGGCGCGGACCGATGATGGCGAACGTGGGGAACCGCTGATGGAGGACGTACGCGAGGGCCACGGCGGTCGGGGTGACGCCGAGGCGCTCGGCGAGCCGGCGGCATCGTCGGAGGCGCTCGAAGTTGTCGGCGCTGTAGTAGCCGGTGACGAGCAGGGGGTCGGAGAGGTCGTCCGGATCGGCTCTGCTGAAGAAGCCCCGTGCCTGCGATGCCCAGGAGAACAGCGGGATCTGCGACTCCTCGAGCCATTCCTTCGAGGCCTGGTCCGTCACATGCCGGCTGCCGGGGAAGGGGAGGGCAAGGGCCTCGGCGAGGCCGAAGTGGTTGCTCAGCGCGGTGAAGCCCTGCTTGCCGGTGCGGCGCGCGTACTCGTTCGCGCTCTCGAAGCGCTCACGGCTCCAGTTCGAGCCTCCGAAAGCGCGGATCGCGCCGAGTGCGTGGTATCGGTCGAGCACGTCGACGAACTCGCCGACGGGGACATCCTCGTTGTCCCGGTGCAGGAGATACAGGTCGATGTGGTCGGTCTGGAGGTCGTCGAGGGTCTCGAGCAGCTGGGACTCCAGGTTGACCGGATCGCAGTAGGGAGTGTGCGCGCCCTTGCCGACGACGAACACGTCGTCTCGCACGCCGCGGTTCGCGATCCACTGGCCGAGCAGCTTCTGCTGCAGTCGATCGCTGTACTCGTAGGCCGTGTCGAAGGCGTTGCCGCCGCGCTCGAAGAAGTCGTCGAACATCACGCTGGCGAAGACGAGGTCGGTCTGGTTGTCGCAGCCGAGCACCAGGCGCGACACCGGCTTGTCCGTGCCGGCGACGGTGCCGTAGGTCATCGCGTTCGGGCGTCGCCGAAGCGGTCGCCGGTCGACCGTGGGGACAGCGGCGTCGTCGCGTTCGAAGGGGTAGCGCACCCCGACCTCGGAACGCCAGCGGTACAGGAGCTGCGCCAGGGCGGAGTCCTGCTCCGCGCTCCGCGGGTCGTACCCGGCGGCGGCGCGCTCCTGGAGTGCGTCCGCCTCGAGGGCGTACAGGGCAGCGGGCTCGCACGCGACGTGCCGCGGATCCTCTCCGGCACGGACGATGGTGAACGTCGTGGCGGTCTCGCGCGGGGCGCCCCAGGGCTGCGGCACCTCGATCATGCCCAGCGAACCCCAGATCCGCACGGTCGGCGGGAGATCGGCGGCGATCGCACACGTCAGATGCGCGGTCACCCCGCCGTCGAAGACGGCCGATGCCGTCGTCCACGCATCCACGCCGCCGGGGGTGAGCGCGCCGCGGGCAGTCAGCTTCTCCACCGTCGGATTGCGACCAGAGGCGACGACGACGGCCTGCGCCATCGAGGCCGGATAGCCGCCGACGTCGAGCACGGCGCCCCCGCCGACCCCGGGGTCGAAGAGCCGTCCGCTCTCGTCCGATGCGCGGAAGGCGTAGGTCGCCTCGACGTGCTGCAGATCGCCGATCGTGCCGTCCGCGATCACGCGCAGCACAGCGTCGGTCTGCGGGTGATGCCGGTACATGTAGCCCTCGAGCAGTGCGACGTCCGCCCGTCGCGCCGCCTCGTGCACCGCCATGGTCTCGGCGGGTGTCAGGGTGAGCGGCTTCTCGCACAGGATGTGCTTGCTGGCGTCGGCCGCACGGGCGGTCCAGACGGCGTGCTCGGTATGGACGGTGGCGATGTAGACGGCGTCCACCTCGGGATCCGCGAGCAGCTCGTCGTACGAGTCGTAGGCTCGCGTGCCCTCGGAGCCGTGCCGGTGGGCGAAGGCCGCCGCGCGGTCCGCACTCCGGCTGGCCACGGCCGCCAGCCGGCCGCACCGGGTCAGCGGGAGCTCTTCCGCGAACCGCTCCGCGATCTCGCCGAGCCCGAGAATGCCCCAGCGGAAATCCGTTCCTGTCATCGAGATCCTCCTGGTGGGTCTGCGGGGCTAGAGTGTCGGCGCGAACGGGTCGAAGTCGTCGGGCATCAGGGGAACCTCAGCGACGGTGCTCTCGACCGGAGTCCAGCTGCCGCTCAGCACCGCTTCATCGATCGCCGAGAGCGCGTCGAGCACGTGGTAGCCGAGCTCCCCGGAGGCGATGTGCGGGCGGTCGTTCCGAATCGCCCGTGCCAGGTCGAGCACGCCCAGCCCCCGGCCGGTGTCGACGCCGACCAGCGGCACCCTCTCCCAGACCGGTTCCGTCTCGTCGTCGGCGCCCGGTGCGATCCGTCCGATCCGCACGTCGCCGGTGAACTTGTTCGGGTCGGACACGACCAGCGTCCCCTCCGTCCCGGTGATCTCGACGACGCCGACGCGCGAGATCGGGGAGTCGAAGCTGAAGAAGCTCTGGCCGAGAGGCCCGCGCTCGAACTTCGCGATGGCGGCGACGTGCGTCGGCACCTCCACGGGGAAGCTGCTGCCGGCGGCGTCGCCGACGATGACCGACCGCGACTCGCGGGCGCGCGCGCCGACCGCGGACACGGAGTCCACCGGACCGAGCAGGCCGACCAGCGCACTGAGGTAGTACGGGCCCATGTCGAACAGCGGTCCCGCGCCGCGGGCGTACAGGAAGGAGGGGTTCGGGTGGAACAGCTCGGGCCCCGCGTACTGCATGGTGGTCTGCGCGGCGACGGGGACGCCGATGTCGCCACGGAGGATCGCCTTCCGTGCCGTCTGCACGCCCGCGCCGAGCACGGTGTCCGGTGCCACGCCGATGCGCAGTCCGGCCGCCGCTGCCTGCTCCAGGAGAGCCCGTGCGCTGACCCGGTCCACGCTGATGGGCTTCTCCACCCAGACGTTCTTGCCGGCGGCGAGGGCCGCTGCCGAGACGTCCGCGTGGGCGGCGGGGACGGTGAGGTTCACGACGATCTCGATGTCGGGGTGGTCGAGGACCAGTTTCGGGGAGCCCGCGCTGCGGACTCCGTAGGCGTCGCCCTGGGCGGCGGCGCGGCTCTCGTCCAGGTCACCCAGAGCGAGCACGTCGAGGTCGGGGAACCGCACCAGATTGCGGAGGTAGGCGTCGCTGATCATCCCCGTGCCGATGACGCCGACGCCGACGGTCCCGGTGCGTCGCGTCACCGGGCGACCTGCAGCTCGGTGCCGTCGAGGCGGCTGAAGGCGTCACGGCTGATGCGGGCGGACTCCAGATCCTCGTTGCGGCTGAAGTCCTGCTCCAGAAGCATGCAGCGGAAGTGGGGCAGGCCGTTCAGGGTCGTGATGATCTCCTGGATCGGGAGGATCCCCGTGCCGATCTCGACGAACGACAGCGGGTTCTTGACCTCGATGAATCGGTCGAACGTGATGTTCTCCCGGGGGTCGACGATGCCGTCGAACAGGTTGAGCGGCTCGTCGAAGTCCGCGGGGAAGTCCTTCTGGTGCGTCAGGATGACGCGGTCGCCGTAGCGTCGGATCCATTCCAGCGGGTCGTGCCCGCCGCGGTAGACCCAGAAGGTGTCCATCTCGATCTTGACCAGCTCGGGGTCGGTGTTCTCGAGGATCAGCTCGTAGACGGGAGTGCCGTCGAACTCCTGGAACTCCTGGAAGTGGTTGTGGTAGTAGAACACCATGCCCCGCTCTGCGCACAGCTCGCCCACGCGATTGAAGGCGTCGGCACGCCGCTTGACGTAGTCGACGTCGCCGTAGGGGTAGAACTCGATGTCGCAGCCGATGCCGGGGCTGCCGATCCCGGCGTGGAAGTCGAGGGTCGGTCCGAGTCGATCGACATCCAACGGGTTGATGTGGCTTCCGACGATGGACAGGCCGTTCTGCTGGAGCACGCCGGCGAGGCGGTCGGCCGAGATCCCGAAGCCGATCCCCGGATCGCGGTCCGCTTCGTGGTTGGCCCCTTCGACGCGGGTGAACCCGATCTCGGCGAGGCGGGCGAGTGTCGCCTCGGGATCATCGGCCATCGCATTGCGCACCGAATACAGCTGGATACCGACCTGAACCGTCATCAATCGCCCTTTCGCCGATGGCTGCGACGGCAGGAGCCGTCTGTAGGCAACAGTGACACACTTATGTCCGGGAATCCAGCTAAAGTTTCGATCTTCCGGAGAATTGCTGATTTAAGCCTGTCGGGGGTGCTCGCCGAAGAAAGCGAGCGCCGCGTCCTTGAAGTCGCGGGAGCCCGGCGCGTTGAAGTGGTGGCGGTTCGGGATCTCGACGAACCGCCCCTCCGGGGTGGCCGATGCCAGCGCGCGCGAGCCCTCGATGATGGCGTCCTTCGACCCGGTGGCGAACAGGACCGGCTGTACCGGCGCCTGCGCGGGATCGGGGTCGACCGTGCCGGAGGCGCGCAGTCCCTCGGCCAGTGCGACGAGGGCCCGCAGGTCGTTGCCCGGCACCCGCTCGGTGAGCGCGATGTAGTTCTGCGTCGTGCGGTCGGACACCGGGGTCCCGTCGTCGATGTAGGCGCGCACCTCGTCGAGGTCGAGCCGTGCCAGCGGGATCCCGTCCGGCACACCGCCCAGCACGGCTCGGCCGATGCGGTGCGGCAGCTCGCGCGCGACCTCCCAGCCGACCCTGGCGCCCAGCGAATAGCCCAGGTAGAACGCGTCGTCGACGAGGTACGTGTCCATCACGGTCTCCACGTCGGAGACGAGCGTGCGGATGGCGTAGGCCGCGGCCTCGTGCGGCTTGTCGCTGAGTCCGTGCCCGCGCTGGTCGAGCGCGAGCACGCGGTACCCCGCGCGCGTGAGTTCGCGCACCCACCCGGTGAGGACCCAGTTGTCGCGGGCGCCGGAGGCGAAGCCGTGCACGGTCACGACCACCGGGGCCTCCAGCTCGCCCCACGTGTACGTGGCGAGTCGGGTGCCGTCCGGCGCGTACACGTGCTGCGGGGCGGGCATCTCGGTCAGATCGGAGAGAGGAACGGCCACTCGTCCATCCTCCCCCTTCCCGCAGCCGAGGGAGCCGGAGACGACGAAACCCCCTCCCGCGGGCACGGTGCAGGAGGGGGAGCTTCGTCGGGACCGGGAGCGCCGGGCCCGTGCGGGGACGACGCCCCTCCCGGGATGCCGGGCGGGAGGGGCGTCGAGCCGGTCAGACGCGGTCGCGCAGGGCGGCGCCGAGCTCGGCGTCGACGTTCGTCCAGTACTGGAAGAAGCGCTCGCGGATCGCGTCGATCGTGATGCCGCGGCCCTGGCCGGTCAGGGTCTCCAGGAAGCGGGCGCGCTGCTCCCCGTCGAACACCTCGCGGTACAGCGTGCCGGCCTGACCGAAGTCGTCGTCCTCGGCGTGCAGCGTCGCGGCGGAGCGGGTGAGCTCGCCGTCCGCGGCCCAGTTGACCTCCACGCCCTTGACCGGGTCGGCCTCGGGACCGCCCGCAGCGCCGAACGAGTTCGGCTGGTACGTGCGGTGTGCCGCGTCGTTGTACTGGTACCGCATCGAACCCTCGTGCTGGTAGTTGCGGGTCTCGGCGGCGTGCGGCTGGTTGACCGGCAGCTGGTTGTAGTTCGGGCCGATGCGGTGACGCTGGGCGTCCGGGTACGCGAAGACGCGACCCATGAGCATCTTGTCGGGCGAGAGGCCCGTGCCGGGCACCTGGTTGCCCGGGGCGAAGCCGGCCTGCTCGATCTGCGCGAAGAAGTTCTCCGGGTTGCGGTTCAGGGTCAGCGTGCCGACCTTGATGCGCGGGTAGTCCTTCTTGGAGATCGTCTTGGTGAGGTCGAACGGGTTGAAGCGGTAGTCCTTGGCCTCGTCGTACGGCATGATCTGCACGTAGAGGTCCCACTTCGGGAATTCGCCCTCGGAGATGGACCGGAACAGGTCACGGCGGTAGTGGTCGGCGTCGGTTCCGGCCAGCTTCTCGGCCTCCTCCGGGCTCATCGCCTCGACGCCCTGGTGGGAGAGGAAGTGGTACTTCACCCAGAACACCTCGCCGGCCGCGTTGACCCACGAGTAGGTGTGCGAGCCGTAGCCGTTCATGTGGCGCCAGCTGCGGGGCAGACCGCGCTCGCCCATGAGGTAGGTCACCTGGTGGGCGCTCTCGGGGGAGAGGGTCCAGAAGTCCCACTGCATGTCCGCGTCACGCAGACCCGAGTCGCCGAGGCGCTTCTGGGAGTGGATGAAGTCCGGGAACTTCATGGCGTCGCGGAGGAAGAAGGTCGGCGTGTTGTTGCCGACGATGTCGAGGTTGCCCTCGGTCGTGTAGAACCGCAGCGAGAAGCCGCGCACGTCGCGCCAGGTGTCGGGGGAGCCCTGCTCGCCGGCGACGGAGGAGAAGCGGATGAGCGTCTCGGAGGTGGCGCCGGGCTGGAACACGGCAGCGCTGGTGTACTGCGAGACGTCCTCGGTGACGACGAACTCGCCGAACGCGCCGCCGCCCTTGGCGTGCGGGTTGCGCTCCGGCACGCGCTCGCGGTTGAACGCGGCGATCTTCTCGACGAGGTAGTGGTCGTGCAGCACCGTGGGGCCGTCGGGGCCGACGGTGAGCGAGTGCGTGTCGCTCGCGATCGGCGCGCCGGCCTGGGTGGTCGTGGCCGGACGGCCGTGGTCGGTGGGGTTCGTCATCATGTTCTCCTTCTGCGCGCGGGCACGCCGAACAGCGCCATCCGTGGATGGGCGGGAGCGGCGGGCCTATGCGGCGTTCTGGCAACTGGGGCAGAGGCCCCAGAAGGTCACTTCGGCTGTCTGGACGGTGAATCCCCCGGTGGAGGACGGGGTGAGGCACGGCGCCTCGCCGACGACGCAGTCCACATCGCCGATCGCACCGCAGGAGGTGCAGACGACGTGGTGGTGGTTGTCGCCGATGCGCCGTTCGTAGAGCGCCGCGGATCCTGCCGGTTCGATCCGGCGGATCAGACCCGCCGTCGTCAGGTCCGCGAGGATGTTGTGCACCGACTGGATCGACGTGGTCGGCAGCGTGTCGGAGACCGCGCGGTAGACGCGCTCCGCATCCGTGTGGGCCATGGAGCCCAGCGCCTCGAGAACGGCGACGCGGCCCGCGGTCGCACGCAGCCCGGCGCCTCGCAGCGCCGAGTCGAGGTCTGTCTCCATGCCCTCGACTCTACACCTTCTTTTGAGTGACTCAAAAAGAGGATGCCGGGATGGCGCGTCGCGCGCCCGCGTCAGCCGCGCGTGATCGTGAAGCCCCCTCCGCGCACCCGCACCCGGCCGCCCGGCGTGCCGTTCCCGCGCGCGGCCCCGGACGCGTCGTAGGCCGTGCCCGCACCCGCGGCGAGCGGGGTGATGCGCTGCTGCTGGCCCGTGGTGTCGGCGTAGAGCACGGTCGCGCCCGTCGAGGTCGCGTACACCGCCGTGGTCACGCGCGGCTGGATCACGAGCGCGTCCAGGCGCAGGTCGCCCCGGCTCGTGCAGCGCACCGTCACCGGGCCCTCCGGCAGACCGCCGCCGAGCAGCTCCGGCACGAGCATGCCGTCCGCCTCGGTGAGCCCGCGGTCGCCGGTGCCGCCGGCCGCGTTCTCCGCGCTCCACAGCCGTCGGCCGCCGCGCCGCACCTCCCACACCGCGGTCCCGGCCTCCGCGGCCTGGCGCCAGATGAGGCCGTGCAGCACCCCGCCCTGCTCGGTCATGTCGAACTCCACGTACTCGCCGTCCGGCACCCGCACGAAGGCCCCGCCCGAGAGGTTGCCCTCGCCGGTCCACGCGCCGCCCTCCGGCCGCTCGACGGTGCATCCGGGTGACAGGCGGGCGCTCTCGGCATCCAGCGCCCGCAGCCCCGAGAACGACGACAGCCCCGTGATCCCGGTCGCGATGCGGGCCACGTCGGGGTTCGCGTCGAGCAGCTGCATCGTGAGCAGCCCATGGATCGTGGACTCCGCGCCGGAGTTGCGGTTCACGCGGCCGTCGGTCTCCACCCCGTCGAAGGTCGCGCCGGTGGCGGGGTCGTACACCGGGACGCCCGCCGTGTTCGCGCCGAAGAACCACCCGGCGGCGAGCCCGGCCAGCACGCGCAGACCCTCGCCGCCCGCCAGCGCCGCCTGCAGCGCACCGGCCACGCGGCCGTGCGCCCCGTACGCGATCTGCGCCTCGGCGGGCAGCGGTGCCCAGGCGTTGTGCGGCCCGCCCGAGGTGAGCACCTGCGGCGTGAACCGGGCGGCGTCCGCCACCGCTGTCGCCGACCAGTCCGCCCGTCCGAGCAGGGCGCCGGCGCGGGCCAGAGCCTCGGGGGCGGCGGCACCCCACGCGTGCCAGAAGCCCAGGGACCCGGTCCACGGCAGCACGGCGCCGAACGGCCAGCCCTGCGCGGGGTCGGTGGCCATCGCCGCCACACCCTCGCCGTAGGTCCGCAGTGCCGCGCGACTGCGGTCGTCTCCGGCCTCCGCGGCGGCCGCGAGCCCCAGCATCGCCTCCGCGGTGGCGTCTGCGCCCCCCGCGATGAGCCACGCCGGCAGGTCGCGTCCGTCGCTGCGCACCCACTGCCCTGCGCGCCCCAGCGACTCCCGCTCGAGCGCGTCGAGGCACAGGTGCAGCCGCTCGAGGAGGAAGGCCGCGAACGCCGGGTCCTCCGGCCGGAACGCCGCCCAGCCCTCGCCGAAGGCCCAGACGGTCCTGGCGAGCCAGTACGACTCGGCCGAGTCGGAGGGGTCGGGCAGCTCCACGGGGATCGCGCTCGGGTTGAGCGTGCCGTCCTCCTGCTGCCACAGCACCACGCGGCCGGTGTCCGGTCCCGACACGGTCTGCAGGAAGGCCAGGGAGCGGAGCACCCCTCGCGCCTCGTCGCGGGTCTGCGCGTCGCCGGTCGCCCGCCAGCCGCGCAGCAGCACGACGGCCGCCCGCGCGATGTCGTCCGCGTTGAAGGCGCCCTGGGTCCAGTGCCCCGTGGCCGCGTCGCGGGTGCCGCCGCCGACGGGCCGGTATCCGCCCGCGCCGTCCGTGTCGGCATAGGTCCACGGGGCGAGCACCTGCGGCTCGGCGTCGATGCCGTAGGTCGTGTGCGCGGCGCTCGCGGAGACCGGCACGGCGGCCAGCAGGAAGCGCAGGTGGGCCAGGTTCGTCAGCCGCGAGGCCGCGGCGACACCGCGCGGCCGGAGGGAGCCCGCGGCGGCGCTGTCGTGCGCCACGGCGGCCTCCCCGGGCAGCAGCGCCAGCGCCGAGGTCGTGGCGGCGAGGGTCAGGAACGTGCGTCGTGTGGTCTCCATGGCCTCACTCCGCACTGCCGTCGTCGGCGGTCTCCCGCAGCACCCGGCCCCAGGGCTGCGCGGGGTCGTGGATCGCGACGGCCAGGGTCGTGTCGGACTGCCCGTAGTACGCGAACCACCGGCCCTGGAACTTCACGAGTCCCTCGACGAAGGTCACGTTCGACACCAGTCCGTGCAGATCCTCGAAGCTCTGCGGCCGCAGCCACGGCTCCTGCATCCGGGCGATCACTCGCGTGGGCTCGTCGGGGTCGATCGCGATCTGCCCGCAGCGGTAGTCCACGTCGACCGAGCCGTCCTCGTGGATCACCCGCGTGGCGCCGTTCGTCAGCATCACCAGCAGGCCGTTCTCGGTCACAACGGGCGAGGTGCCGATCTCGACCAGCGCCTCGTCCCAGGTGCCCGGCGTCGGCGCATACATGGGCTCCGTGTCCGGAGTGCCGGGCGTCCAGTGGATCAGGTCGTCGCTGGTGGCCCAGTAGATGCCGCCCTCGCCGAAGTACATCCACCATTTCCCGTGCATCTTCCGCGGCACGATCACCCCGGCCTTCGACCAGTTGAAGCCCCGGGGGTCCATGGTCTTGAAGGTGTCGAAGTCGTCGAACAGCGGGCCGTGCTTGGTCCAGGTGCGCAGGTCGGTCGAGGTCGCCAGGCACAGCTGGGCGCTGCGGCGGTCCCACCCCGTGTAGGTGAGGTAGTAGGTGCCGTCGATCAGGGCGATCCGCGGATCCTCGCAGCCGTAGCGCTCGTAGTCCTCGGAGGGGGAGAGGATGGGCGCATCTTCACGCGTGAAGGTGACGCCGTCCCGCGACCGCGCCAGCCCGATGTGCGACACGATGTCGTCGGCGTGCGCGCGGTACAGCAGCACCACCTCGTCGCCGTCCACGAGTGCCGCGGGGTTGTACAGGTTGGCCGATTCCCAGCTGTCGCCGCGCGGGCGCAGGATCGGGTTCCCCTCGTAGGGGGTGAACGGACCGAGGGGGAAGGATGCTCCGGTGAACATGGATGTCCTTTCTGACGGACGGATCGCGGGCTAGCCCTTGACGGCGGCGCCGAGGTCGGTGGCTCGGAAGAAGCGCTGGAACACGATGAACAGGATCACGACGGGGAACGCCAGCGCCGTGGCGCCGGCGAGGATCGCGCCGTTGGGGTTCGCGGTGGACTGCGCGACGTTGGAGATGTAGTTCGCGAGGGACACGGCGAGCGGCTGCAGCGACGCGTCCTTCGTGATGAGGAACGGCCACAGGAACTCGTTCCACGGGCCGATGAACGTCACCAGCACCACGGTCACGAGCACGGGTCGGATGAGCGGGATCGCCACCGACGTCAGCAGGCGGATCTCTCCCGCGCCGTCGATGCGGGCGGCCTCGAAGATCTCGACGGGCAGCGCCTTGAAGAACTGCACGAAGATGAACACCGCCGTCGTGTTGATGAGGAACGGCAGGATCATGCCGAGGTACGAGTCGCCGAGGCCGTAGCTGCGGGTGATCTGCACGTACAGCGGGATCATCAGCAGCTGGAACGGCACCATCTGCACGAGCAGCATCAGCACCCAGATCACGCCGCGTCCGCGGAAGTCGAGGCGGGCGATCGCGTAGCCGGCGAGCAGCCCGAACACGACCGTGCCGAGTAGCACCCCCAGCGTGAAGATCAGCGAGTTCACCAGGGAGCCGACCAGGTCGATCCGGGAGTCGATGGCTACGAAGTTGTCGATCGTCCAGCCGCCGGTCGGGATCAACTGACTGGGCGAGTTCGTCGGGTTCTCCTGGAACGCGCCGACCAGCATGAAGTAGAACGGGAACGCGAACCCGATGGCCGCGATCGTGAGCGCGATCAGGCTCAGGACGCGGGGCAGTCTTCTCGTGCGGCGCATCATCGCTCCCTCGTGGCGCGGTTGGCGGCCAGCGACAGCATCCCCACGAGCACCACGAGGATCATGCCGATCGCGGCGGCCGTGTCGGGGTTCTGCTGCTGGATGCCCAGCTGGTAGATCAGCAGCACGGGCGTGGTGGAGGCGCCGTCCGGGCCCCCGCCGTTCGTGAGCAGGTACGGCTCGGTGAAGAGGTTGGCGCCGGTGATGATCGAGAGGATCAGCACGAGCGTGGTGGCGCTGCGGACGCCGGGCACGGTGACGTTCCAGAACCGCTGGAACGCGCCGGCGCCGTCGGTCTCCGCCGACTCGTACAGCTCCTTCGGCACGTTCTGCAGCGCCGCGAGGTAAAGCAGGATGTAGAACCCGAGCTGCTTCCACGTGACGTACAGCGCGATCATGGGCATCGCGAGCGCGTCGTTGACCAGCCAGGACGGATCGGGCGCGAGCGGGCCGAGGATCGTGTTCACGAGCCCGTTGCCCGAGAACAGCAGCATCCACACGCCCACCAGCGAGACGCTCGCGGTGAGGTAGGGCACGTAGAACGCCACCCGGTAGGCGGCCACCCAGCGGATGCCCGTGTTGAGGGCCGCCGCGAGCACGAGTGCCAGCACCGCCGTGAGCGGCACGTTGATCACCAGGAACACGAGCGTGTTGCGGAACGCGCCCAGCACGCGCGGGTCGGTGAGGACCGTGACGAAGTTGTCGAAGCCGACGAAGGGGCGCTCGACCTCCGCCCCCGGCGCGGTGAAGAAGTAGTCGTGGAAGGCGATGTACACCGCGAACGCGAGCGGATACGCGAAGATCGCGATCACGAACACGAGGTACGGCAGCGCGAAGAGGCCGCCGATCGGCTGCGCACCCAGCCACCGGGTGCGCAGCCGCCGGTTGTCGGTCATGAGGTCACTCCGCGACGAGCTCGTCGATCTTCGCGGAGGCGTTCTTCAGGAAGTCGGCGGTGGACTCCTTGGCGAAGATGACCGCGGCGGAGTACTCGTCCCGGAACGCCTGCCACGCCTCGACGGAGTTCGGGATGCTCGGCACATCGGCGGTGTTCTCGGCCTGCTCGGCGAACGCCACGTAGTCCGGGTTGGCGGAGAAGTAGTCGGCGTACGTGTCGGTGAGGTCCGTGCGCATCGGCATCTGGCCGGTCGCCTCGAGCAGCTGGCCATCGGCCCCCTCGCTCGTGGAGAACTTCAGGAACTCCCACGCGGTGGCCTGGTTCTCGCACGCCGTGAACATCGACACGCTCTTGGAGTCGGCGAACGTGGTCGGGTTCTCGCGGCCGTCACTGGTCGGCACCGGCATGAACCCCACGTCGACGGTCTCGGCGTACGACGGGATGGCCCACGGGCCGGCGAGCTGCATGGCCGTCGTCCCGGCCGACATGGCGTCGTCGGTCGCCGCCTCGTTGGGGGCGAGCTTCTCCTGGTACACGGTGGCCCAGAAGTCCGCGACCGTCTTGCCGTCGTCGGAGTCGAACGTGGCCTTGCCGTCCTCCACGAGCATGGTGCCGTCGGTCTCCGCGAGGTACAGCGGATAGAAGTCGAACCACGGCTGGTAGAACTCGCTGGTCGGCGCGGGCCAGATGGCGCTCTGCACGCCCGACTCGACGATGGCCCTCGCGCCCTCCAGGAACTCCTCGTGCGTGGCCATCTGCGGGTTCTCCGGGTCGAGGCCGGCCGCCTGGAACAGCGTCTTGTTGTACATGACCATCACGGGGTTCGACTTCCACGGCAGCTGGTAGTACTTCCCGTCGGTCGCGTAGGGCTCGACGTCGCCGCTGCGCTCGGTGATGTAGTCGCTGCCGCCGTCCATCGCGCTGAGGTCGACCAGGCCGCCCTGCTTGACCCAGCCGGACACGGCGGCGGGGGCGACGTTGTAGACCAGGCACGGCGCGGTGCCGGCGGTGATCGCGGCGGTGATGGCCTCCTCCGACGAGGATCCGGCGGGGATCTCCTGCGCCGTGACCTTCTCGTCGGGGTGCTCCTCGTTCCAGGCGTCCACGACGGCCTGGCCCCACGCGACCTCCTGCTCGTTGTTGGAGAGCCAGATGTCGATGGGGCCGGTGCCTTCGCCGGCGCTCTCGCCGCCACCTCCGCCGGACGAGCATCCGGTCACGACGAGCGCGACGGCGCCCACGAGCGCTGCTGCTCGGATCTTCTTCATGGTGTCCTCCTTGACGCGATGTGTGGTGCGGGTTACGAGCCGGTGCTCTCCCGGAAGTGCACGACGTTACAGTCGACGACCTCGGTGCGCGGCTCCGCGCCGACGAGGGCGTCCTGCAGCAGGCGGGCGGCCGCGCGGCCACGGGCCGCGGGGTCGGACGAGACGCTGGTGAGCGCGGGGGAGAGGTGTGCGGAGAGGTGGTCGTCGTCGAAGCCGGAGATGGCGAGGTCACGCGGGATGGTGAGGCCGCGGGAGCGCGCGAGGGAGAGTCCGGCGATCGCCATGGTGTCGTTCGAGTAGAGGATCGCGGTCGGGCGCTCCGGCAGCGCGAGCAGCTCCTCGGTGATGTCGCGTCCGCTCGCGGCGGTGAAGTCGCCCTCGCGCAGCAGCTCGTCGCTGCCGACGGCCGCGGTGTACGCGGCGGCCCGTGCCGCGGAGTGCACGTAGTCGAGAGGGCCCGAGACGTGCGCGATGCGGGTGTGGCCCTCGGCGCGCAGTCGCGCGATCAGCTCGCGCACGGGTGCGGCGTCGTCGGTGCGCACGCAGGAGAAGGGGCTGTCGCCGTCGTAGGCGCCCACGAGCACCGTGGGGAGCCCGAGCTCGTCGAGGAACGGCACACGCCAGTCCTCGGTGCGCAGGTCGAGCAGCAGGGCGCCGTCGGCGCGGCCGCGGGCGAGGGTGCGGTACGCCCGCTCCTCGGCCTCGCGCCCCTGCACGACCTGCAGCACGAGGGCGGTCTCGGTCTCGGCCAGCACCGACTCGACGCCCGCGATGAACGCGGGGAAGAACGAGTCGTTCGCGATGACCTCGGGGTCGCGGGCGAGGACCACGGCGATCGCGTTGGCGCGGCTCGTGGCGAGAGCGCGGGCGCTCTGACTGGGCGCCCAGTCGAGCTTGCGTGCGGCGGCGAGGACCTTCGTCCTGGTCTCCTCGGAGATGGGGCGCTTGCCGCTGAGGGCGTGCGAGACCGTGGCCTTCGTGACGCCGGCTTCGCGTGCCACATCGGCGATCGTCGTGCGGCTCATGCCGCCTCCTCGCGGGTGTCGCGGCTCACTCGGGGGTGTGAACCGGTTTGACGAGTGTAAACCGGTTTGACGACAGGCGTCAAGACATCCGTTCGCGGAGCAGCTGCCGACTCAGACGAAGCGGACGGTCTGCTGCAGTCGCGTGCGGATGTCGAACAGCTCGTTGCCGCCGATGGCCCGCGCGCCCGGCACGCCCTGCCGCAGCACCATGGCCAGCGCGCTGCGTCGCACCACCACGACCGGAACGCCACGGCTGCTGCCGAGCGGGGTCACCGCCTGCGCCAGATCGTCGTCCGGAAGCACCACGATCGCGCCGCCGAACTTCACCTTCGCGCTGCGGGCGACCTGGCGCATGCGGCCGAGCGCCGCCGTCACCGGGGCCCTGGTGCCCAGGCTCGGACCCGTGATCTCGCCGCGGCGGAAGCCCACGACGCCCCCGAAGTCCTCCGACATGATGCCGTACAGCCCCGAGGGGCTGAGCACCACGTGGTCGAGCTTGTCGTCGGCGGTCTGCCCCGCGACCACGTCGTGCCACACCGTGAACCCCATGCCGAGGTCGGAGACGGTGCGCGCGGTGGCCTCCTCCGCGAGCGCGTCGGCGAGCAGGCGCCGCAGCTCCCGCGGCGCGGCCCGCACGAGCGACGGGGCGTACGGGTCCGGCACGTCCACGCCATGACCGGCCCATTCGCGGATCAGTGTGAGGTAGCGCTCGCGGCGCCATCCGCCCGGCTGCCCGTAGGAGCGCGCGCGGGGCCGGGTGTCGGTGCGGGCGCTCGGCGGGCGCCATCCGCTCCACTCGTCGCCGTCGGAGGTCACACCCGTGCGGCGGTCGTAGGCCGCACGGCCCTCCTCGGTGCCGATCAGCTCCCACGCCCGCTGCACCTGGATGAACACCGCCGCGTCGCCCCCGGTGTCCGGGTGCGTCTGACGGAGCCGGAGGCGGTACGCGCGGCGGAGCTCGATCTCGTCCACGGACGGGTCGACGCCGAGCACGTCATACGGCGAAGCCGAGAGCGGACTGTCGAACATCGCTCTCCTTCCGCGACCGCGGCGTCCAGGATAGCCGCCGGAGGTATGCGTGCGCCGCGAGCGGTGTCAGTCCGGCACGTCGACCACGCGCTCGACGCCCGGCGCCGGGCGCACGGCTCCGGCCGAGGCGGCGGCCAGGTCGTCGGTCAGCCGCGGCAGCTCGTGGGCAGGGACCCACAGTTCCAGGCGGGCGACCTCCCCATAGCTCGGCGTGCCGAGGGTCGCGCCGTGGTGCCCCGCCCATTCGCGGAGCAGGTTGTCGAAGCGCCCGGCCTCGGCATGCGGCACCTCGACCGTCGCCTGCGTGAGCACCTCGCGCCGCACGAGCGCCGCGCCGTCGAGAGCCTCCGACACCGCGGTCGAGTACGCCCGGACGAGCCCCCCGGCGCCGAGCTTCACGCCGCCGAAGTACCGGGTCACGACGGCCACCACGTCGGTCAGTCCGCGGCGGCGCAGCACCTCCAGCATCGGCACGCCCGCCGTCCCGGACGGCTCCCCGTCGTCGGACGACCGAGCCTGATCGCCGTGCAGCCCCGTGATCATCGCGGTGCAGTTGTGGTTCGCGTCCCACGCGCGCTTGCGGATGCCGGCGATCACGGCGTCGGCCTCCTCGACCGAGCCGACCGGCGCCAGATGCGTGAGGAAGCGCGACTTCCGGATCACCAGCTCGTGGTCGACGGGTGCCGCGATCGTCGCGGGGTACCGGTGCGGGGCGGACATCCGGCCCAGGATACCGAGCACGCCGCGGCATCGACCGAACGATGGAGGCGCCCGTCAGCCGGGCGGGGAAGAATATCGGCATGTCGCCGCTCGAGCCCCCGCCCCGCCCCGGGCGCTCCTGGGCGCGTCTGGTCGGCTCCGTGCGCATCGGACAGGCGGTCATCACCGTCCTGGTGACGGTCGTGGGCGTGGTCCGCGCGGCGCTCGACGGCGTGCCGCTGCCGTTACTGATCGCGATCGCCCTGGTGTTCCTCGGCTGGTACGGCGGCGGGCTGCTGCTCGCGGGGCGCACACGCGACCGGGGGCTCGCGGCCGGCTGGCTGCTGGGGCTCACCGCGATCTGGCTGGGCGCGGTCGCCGTGTCGCCCGAGTTCGTGTGGCTCGCGTTCCCGCTGTGGCTGCTCGCCGGCTTCGTGCTGCGGCTGCGGTGGGCGATCCCGCTGAGCATCCTGATCCTCGTCGTCGTCATCGCCGCTCCGCCCCTGCACACCGGGGCGACCACCTACGCGAACGTCATCGGCCCGCTCGTCGGCGGCATCTTCGCGCTCGGCATCTCCCGCGGATACCTGGAGCTGGTGCGCGACGGCCGGGAACGGCGGCGGCTGATCGCCTCTCTGGTCGCGACGCAGGAGGAGATGGCCGCGCTGCAGGACGAGCTCGCCCGCACGCAACGGGAATCCGGCGCGAGCGCCGAGCGCACCCGGGTCTCCCGCGACATCCACGACACGGTCGCCCAGAGCCTGTCGTCCATCGGCATGCTCTCGCGCTCCGCGCTCGCGGCGGACGACCGGGAGCAGCGCGCGCGGGCTCTGGAGCAGATCGGCGCCCTGGCGGCCGAGGGGCTGGCAGACGCACGGCGCATCGTGAACGACCTGATGCCGGCGGAGCTGGAGACGACGGCACTGGCGGACGCTCTCGCGCGCATGCTCGACCGCCTGGCCGACGAGACCGGCATCGCCACGACCCTGCATGCCGACGACGGGCTGCCTCCTCTGGGCATCGATGCCGAGATCGCGCTGCTGCGGACGGCGCAGTCGGCGCTCGCGAACGTCCGCAGCCACGCACACGCCTCGCGCGTCGTGGTGACCCTGGCCGACGCGGGTGACGCCGTGCGGCTCGACATCGTCGACGACGGGGTCGGCTTCGACGCCTCGCAGTGGGATGCGCGCGGACAGCGGAGCGCGGGCGGCGGCTATGGGCTGCGGTCGATGCGGGCGCGGCTGCGGGAACTCGGCGGGGGCCTCGACGTGGAGAGCGGCCCTGGCGACGGCACGGCCCTGTCGGCGCACGTGCCGCTGCGGATCGCGGGGCCGCCGGCTGGGGGAGGGACGGGATGACGCCCGTGCGCGTGCTGCTCGTCGACGACCACCCCATCGTGCGGGCGGGCGTCCGATCCCTGCTCGACCACCGCGACGACGTGGAGACGGTGGGCGAAGCGGCCTCCGGCGAGGAGGCCGTGCGCCTCGCGCGGCACCTCCATCCCGACGTGGTGCTGTGCGACCTGCGCCTGGGCGACGGCATGGACGGCGTGCAGACCACGGCGGCGCTGCGCGCCCTCGACCCGGCGCCCGCGGTGCTGATCCTCACGACGTTCGACCGTGACGCCGAGATCCTCGGGGCGATCGAGACGGGCGCTGCCGGGTACCTGCTCAAGGACATCCCGCCGGACGACATCGTGCGGGCGATCCGGGAGGCGGCGCGCGGCGGCTTCGTGCTCACGCCGGAGCTGAGCGCGCGAGTCGGGCAGGTGCTGCGCGCGCCCCGCGTGCACCTCACCGACCGCGAGCGCGAGGTGCTGCGACTGCTGGACACGGGCGCCTCCAATCGCGAGATCGCGAAGACCCTGTTCGTCACGGAGGCCACGGTCAAGACCCACCTGGTGCACGTGTTCGAGAAGCTGGGCGCGGACTCGCGTGCCAGGGCCGTGGCGATCGCCCGGGAGACCGGGCTCCTCTGAGAGCACCGCGCCGCCGCATCCGCATCTCAACCGTTCGATGGATCCGCGGATCCGGGCCGCGACGGAGGCTGGAAGCGACCCGAAAGGAACACCCATGCGCCGCCTCTTCTACGCCGCCTTCGCCTCCATGCTGGTCGGGGTCGCCTCCGGCCTCTTCTACCGCGAGTTCACCAAGCTCAACGACTTCCCCGAGGGCGCCCCCACGCAGCTCGGTCTCGTCCACACGCACCTGCTCGTGCTCGGCTTCGTCGTGTACCTCGTCGTGATGCTGCTGGAGAAGGCCTTCACGCTCTCGGCGAGCCGCCTGTTCGGCTGGTTCTTCTGGCTCTACACCGCCGGGCTCGTGCTGACCTCGGCGATGCTCCTCTGGCACGGCTCGCTGACCGTGATGGGGCTCGAGTCGACGAAGATGATCGCGGGCATCGCCGGGCTCGGGCACATGCTGCTCGCGGCGGGCATGGTCCTGCTGTTCCTGGCCCTGCGCACGCGCCTCCCTGCCGCGAACGCCGCCCCCGCCGAGCTCGCCCCCACCACGGCCTGACGCTCTGCGCCGTTCACAACTCAGGAGAAGCGGCCCCACCGCACCCGAACCCGGCGGATCGGGCGCGGAGGGCCGACGGATCTCCTGAGTTGTGAACGGCGTCGTGCGCGGACGGATCAGTCGGCTTCCACCGAGTCGTCGCGCAGGTACGCGATGTGGGCCGCGTGGCGGGAGAGGTGATGCGGCGACTTCCGCACGAACAGCCACGCCACGATCAGGATCGCGAACCAGATCGGCGTCACCAGCAGCGCGGTCAGCGTGTCCGGCTGGGTGGTCAGCGCCCACAGGATGAACACGAAGAACGCGAGCACCACGAACACCATGAACACGCCGCCCGGCATCTTGAACGCCGAGGCCGCGGCCTTCTCCGGTCGCGTGCGCCGGTACACGAGGTAGCTGCAGAGGAAGATCGTCCACACGAACATGAAGCACACGGCGGACACCGTGGTGACCATGTCGAACGCGGTGCCGATGTCCTTGCCCGCGTAGAGCAGCACGACGCCGGACAGCAGCAGGATGCACGACAGGAACAGGGCGTTCTGCGGCACCCGGCGCTTCGAGAGCCGTCCGAACAGCTTCGGGGCATCGCCGTCCTGCGCCAGCCCGAACACCATCCGCGAGGTCGAGTAGATGCCCGAGTTCGCGCTGGACATGGCCGAGGTCAGCACCACGAGGTTCACGACGGTCGCCGCGATGCCGAGCCCCGCGAGGGCGAACATCGCGATGAACGGGCTCTCGCCGGCCACGTACTCGGTCCACGGGGTGACCGCCATCAGCACGATCAGCGCACCGACGTAGAACAGCAGCACGCGGATCGGGATGGCGTTGATGGCCTTGGGGAGGTTGCGCTTCGGGTCCTTCGTCTCGGCGGCGGCGGTGCCGACGAGCTCGATGCCGACGAACGCGAACACGGCGATCTGGAACCCCGCGACGAAGCCGAGGAACCCGTGCGGGAACATGCCGCCGTGGTTCCAGAGGTTCGCGAAGCTGGCGGTGCCGGCGTCGTGCTGGAAACCGGTGAAGATCATCACCAGGCCGGTGATGATGAGCGCGACGATGGCCACGATCTTGATCAGCGCGAACCAGAACTCCATCTCGCCGAACGCGGCCACGGTGGGCAGGTTGAGGGCGAGCAGGATCACGACCACGAGCAGCCCGGGGATCCACAGCGGGATGCCCGGGATCAGCGCGTCCGTGTAGCCGGCGATCGCGATGACGTCGGCCACGCCGGTGACGACCCAGCAGAACCAGTAGGTCCAGCCGGTGAAGAAGCCCGCCCACGGGCCGAGCAGGTCGCTCGCGAAGTCGCTGAACGACTTGTACTTGAGGTTGGACAGCAGCAGCTCGCCCATCGCCCGCATGACGAAGAACAGCATGAAGCCGATGATCATGTACACGAAGATCACCGACGGCCCCGCCACCGAGATGGTCTTCCCGCTGCCCATGAACAGCCCCGTGCCGATGGCCCCGCCGATCGCGAGCAGCTGGATGTGACGGTTGCTCAGCGCCCGCCGCAGATGCTCCTCGCCCTCGGCCGGTGCCGCTGCCTTCCCGATCGCCCCCGTGTCTTCCCTGGTCACGCCACTCTCCTCCGGTCGTCGTCGACGTTGCGCTCCGACGCTACCCGCCGCGGGCCGGATCACCGGAATCCTGGCTAGAACGGTCAGCGCGCGGCGCCCGCCCTCCGCTTGTTCCAGACGTCGAAGGCCACGGCGACGAGCAGCACGAGACCCTTCACCACCTGCTGCGTGGACTGCTCGAGGCCCATCAGCTGCATCCCGTTGCTCATCACGGCCATGATGAGTCCACCCACGATCGCGCCGCTGACCCGGCCGACTCCTCCGGTCACCGCGGCGCCGCCGATGAAGCACGCCGCGATCGCATCCAGCTCGAACATGTTGCCCGCGCCGGGCTGGGCGCCGTTCGTGCGCGAGGAGAAGACCACGCCGGCGACCGCGGCCAGGAAGCCCATGTTCACGAAGATCCAGAAGTTCACCTTCCGCACGTTCACGCCGCTGAGCAGCGCCGCGTGCAGGTTGCCGCCGATCGCGTACACGTGCCGACCGAACACGCTGCGCTGGGTGATCACGCCGTAGGCGATGACGAGCACGGCCAGCAGGATCAGCACGAACGGCAGTCCCCTGCTCTGCGCGAGCTGCGCGCCGAACCACATCACGACCGCCGCGATGACGAGCAGCTTCGTCAGGAACCACGGCAGCGCCTCCACGGTCTGCGCGTGAGCCTGCGCACCGCGCCGGGCCCGTACCTGGGCGACCGTGTAGCCGACCACGCCGAGGCCGAACACCACGAGCGTGAAGACGTCGATGCCGTACCCGCCGAGCACCCCGTTGAAGAAGCCGTTCGCGATGGCGTAGTAGCCGCCTCCGAACGGCGAGAGCGACACGTTGCTCAGCACGAGGAATGTGAGCCCGCGGAAGAGCAGCATCCCCGCCAGGGTCACGATGAAGGCGGGGATGCCCACGTACGCCACCCAGAACCCCTGCCACGCGCCGACGAGCACGCCCACGGCGAGTGCGGCGAGCACGCCCACCCACCACGGCTGCTGCATGCGGATCACCAGCACGGCGGCGGTGGCGCCGGTGAGGGCGACGACCGCCCCGACCGACAGGTCGATGTGGCCGGCGATGATGATGATGACCATGCCGATCGCGAGGATCAGGATGTACGAGTACTGCAGCACGATGTTCGTGAGATTGCCCGGCGACAGGAACGCCGGGTTCAGCACGGCGAACAGTGCGGCGATCGCCACGAACGCGACGAAGATGCCGCTCTGACGGAGGTTGCGCGTGAGGAAGGTCGACAGGGTGCTGACGCCGTTCATCGTTCGGTCGTCCTTTCGGCGGTCATGAGGTGCATGAGCTTCTCCTGGGTGGCGTCGGCGGTGGCGATCTGCCCCGTGATCCTGCCGAACGCGAGGGTGTAGATCCGGTCGCATATGCCGAGCAGCTCGGGCAGCTCGGAGGAGATCACGAGCACACCCTTCCCCTCGGCGGCGAGCCGGTTGATGAGGGTGTAGATCTCGTACTTGGCGCCCACGTCGATGCCGCGGGTCGGCTCGTCGAGGATCAGCACGTCCGGGTCGGTCTGCATCCACTTGCTGAGCACGACCTTCTGCTGGTTGCCTCCGGAGAGGTTCCCGACCAGCTGCAGCACGGTGGGGGACTTGATGTTCATCTCGGCCCGGTAGCGCTCGGCCACCTGGAGCTCACGGTTCGCGTCGATCCAGCCGCCCGGGCTGATCAGGCGGAGCGAGGCGAGCGAGATGTTGTGCCGGATGTCGTCGATCAGGTTCAGGCCGTACTTCTTGCGGTCCTCGGTGACGTAGGCGATCCCGGCGCGGATCGCCGCGCTGGTCGTGGACGTGTCGACCTCGGCACCGCGGACCAGCACGCGCCCGGCGGTCCGGCGCCCGTAGGCGCGGCCGAAGACGCTCATCGCGAGCTCGGTGCGTCCGGCCCCCATGAGCCCGGCGATGCCGACGACCTCACCGGCGCGCACGTCGAGCGACGCGTGATCGACCACGATCCGCCCCGGCTGGGTGGGGTGCATCACGGTCCAGTCCTCGATGCGCAGCACCTCGTCGCCGATCGCGGGGATACGCGGAGGGTAGCGGTGGGACAGGTCGCGGCCGACCATCCCGCGGATGATCCTCTCCTGCGTCGACGCGGGGTCGTGCATGTCGAGCGTCTCGATCGTCTTCCCGTCGCGGATGATCGTGGTGCGGTCGGCGATCGCGGCGATCTCGTTGAGCTTGTGGGAGATGATGATCGACGTCATCCCGTCGTCGCGGAGGCGCCGGAGCAGGTCGAGCAGGTGCGCGGAGTCGGTGTCGTTCAGCGCCGCCGTCGGCTCGTCGAGGATGAGCAGCCGGACGTTCTTCGACAGGGCCTTCGCGATCTCGACCAGCTGCTGCTTGCCGACGCCGAGCTGGCCGACCGGGGTGGCCGGGTTCTCGTCGAGGCCGACCTGAGCGAGCAGCCGCGCGGCTTCCGCGTTGGTGCGGTCCCAGTCGATGAGGCGGTTCGCCGCGCGCCGCTCGTTGCCGAGGAAGATGTTCTCGGCGACGCTCAGATACGGGATGAGCGCGAGCTCCTGGTGGATGATGACGATGCCGACGCGCTCCGAGTCGGAGATCGAGCCGAAGCGCATCTCCGCGCCGTCGTACCGGATCTCGCCGTCGTAGCTGCCGTGCGGGTGCACCCCGGAGAGCACCTTCATGAGCGTGGACTTCCCCGCGCCGTTCTCGCCGCAGATCGCGTGGATCTCGCCGGTACGGACCTCGAGGTCGACGCCCTGGAGGGCCTTGACCCCGGGGAAGCCCTTCTCGATCGCCCGCATCTGCAGAATCGGTGTCGACATGACCCGCTGCCTTTCCATGGAGACGGGGGGGGGGGGGGGGCGCGGCCCCCCCCCCCCCCCCCGCGACGGTGACCGCTGTCGGACGAGGCGAGGCCGAGCTTGGCGAAGATGTTG
>NZ_JALXPE010000005.1 GCF_025143365.1 Microbacterium sp. p3-SID336
CGGCTCGTCGCCAACGGCGTCGCGGTGATGTACGTGTCGCACCGCATGAACGAGATCGCCCAGGTCGCCGATGTCGTCACGGTCCTGCGCGACGGCCAGGTCGTGCGCACGCTGCCCGTGGCAGACGCCGACGTCGCCGTCGTCACCGAGGCCATGGTCGGCGAGCCGGCCGCCGCCGACGAGTCGGGAGCCCGCCGCACCGCGCCGGTCTCGACGACGGACCTCGAACCGGCACTGTCCGTCATCGGGCTGGCCGACGCCGCAGCTGTGCGCGACGTGAGCTTCGACGTCGCCCCCGGAGAGATCGTGGGGCTCGCCGGGCTGCTCAGCTCGGGCCGCACGGAGACTCTGGAGGTGATCGCCGGACTCCGCCGATCCACGGGCGGCACGATCCGCATCGGGGGTCGTGCGGCCGGGCGGCTGACCCCCGCGCGGGCGCTCGCCCGCGGCGTCGCGCTCGTACCGGAGGACCGCAAACGCGACGGACTCGTGCTCGGGCTCTCGGTCGAGGAGAACATCGCGATGTCGTCCTTCTCGCGGCTCTCGACCGCGGGCGTCGTCCGTCGCGGTGCACGTCGTCGCGCCGCCGAGCGCATGCGATCCGACCTCGACATCAAGGTCGACGACGTGGCCGTTCCGGTCGGGACGCTGTCCGGCGGCAATCAGCAGAAAGCCGTGATCGGGCGCTGTCTGGTCGCCGGGGCGAGCATCTATCTCCTCGACGAGCCGACGCGCGGAGTAGACGTGCGGGCCAAGCAGCAGATCTACGAGGTCATCCGCTCGCTCGCCGACGCAGGCAACGCCGTCGTGTTCGCCTCCTCTGAGTACGAGGAGCTGCTGCTGCTGGCCGACCGCATCGTCGTGCTGACCGACGGCAGGTCCCGCCCGGCCCCGCCCGTCCCCGACCTCACGCTCGATCGGCTGCTCGCCGAGATGATGAAGGAGCACACGCTATGACCGCCTCCGCCGTCCACCCCGCGGGCGCGCCCGCGACCCGTCCGCCGAGGGGGCTGACACGCTTCCGCGATCCGATGCTGCTGCAGCAGCTCGGACTCCTGGCCATCCTCGCGCTCACCGTGGCCGTGTTCTCGGCGACGGCCCCGAACTTCCTCTCGGCGCTGAACATCGAGAACATCCTGCGCCAGGCGGCCTTCGCCGGCATCATCGCGATGGGGATGACGCTCGTGATCGTCGCCGGGGAGATCGACATCAGCGTGGGCTCGGCGGTCGCGTTCTCCTGCGGCCTCATGGGCGTGCTCTTCGAGGCGGGCTGGAACATCGGGGCCGCCATCGCCGTCACCGTGGTGCTGGGTGCGGCGATCGGCGCCGTGGCCGGGATGTTCCGTGCCCGATTCGGCATCCCCTCGTTCATCACCACCCTCGCGCTGTTCCTGACCTTGCGCGGGCTGGCCGAGATGATCACGGAGACCCGCAGCATCCCGATCTCCTCGGAGGTGCTCGACGCGCTCAACGCCTCCTACCTCGGCGTCCCGTTCCCGGTGTGGGTGTTCGGCGCGGTGGCCGCGGTCTTCTGGTGGGTCAGCACCCGGACGGTGTTCGGCCGGTCGGTGTATGCGATCGGAGGCAATGCCCATGCCGCACGACTCGCCGGCATCCCGGTGGCCAGGGTCAGGGTGATCCTGTTCGCGCTCACGGGCGTGCTCGCCGCGATCACCGGGATCCTCACGACCGCGCGGATCGGCGTCGGGACGTCGACCGTGGGCAACGGCCTGGAGTTCAACGTCATCGCGGCCGTGATCATCGGCGGGACGAGTCTCGCCGGCGGCCGGGGCAGCATCCTCGGATCGATCCTCGGCGTGCTCTTCGTGACCGTGCTCGGCAACGCGCTGGTGCTGTACGGGGTGGGCAGCTCCGCACAGCTCGCCGTGCAGGGCGTGGTGGTGCTGCTGGCCGTGCTGGTGAACAGTGTCCGTCGAGGGCCGGTGACGGACTAGCGGTCGCTCAGGTGGCGTTCCACAGGTCGCGGTAGTAGGCCAGGCGCTCGCGGTCGGGCTCCAGGCCGTAGGCCTCGATGAGCGCGTCCTCCCACCCGGGGCCGCAGTTCCACTCGGTGCTCATCGAGGCCACGGCGATGTCGGCCCAGCGGTCGGCGACGCCGAGCGCGGCGAGGTCGACGTGTGCGAGCCAACGGCCGTCGGCGGCGAGCAGGGTGTTCGGCAGGCAGGCGTCGCCGTGGGCCACGACGAGCGTGTCGACGGGCGGCGGGGTGCGCAGCGACGCGGGGACGACGATGCCGCGGCGCTCGGCGTTCGCGATCCGCGACGGCACACCCCAGTCCCAGGGGCAGTCCTCGACCGGCAGGGCGTCGTGCATCGCCCGCAGGCCCTCGCCGACCGCGCGCACGGCGGTCGCGGGATCGTCGGACCAGCGGGGGTCGACGGCGCTGGAGCCGTCGAGAGCCGCCGTGACCAGCCACTCGTGGGTCTCGTCGGCGCCGGCGTCGAGCACGACGGGGACGGTGATCCAGCGGGACGCCCAGCGCATCCGCTCCGCCTCGTCGAGCAGAGAGGATTCGAGGACGCGCGGTGTCCACTTGATGTAGAACGGGTCGCCGACGCCGGTCGCGCGGAACGTGAGACCGTCGTCCTCATTGCGCCACACGCAGACGAGATCCGCCCCTCGGGAGAGGAGATCGACCTGCGCGGGGATGACGACGGACTCGGTAGGGATGCTCACCCGCTCCATCCTGCCGTACCCCGGCGGAGCGGGCTCCGCGTCGTCGGACGCCGTCCGGCCTGGGGACGCCGTCGTCGGGGAGGCGTGACGTAGGCTCGCAGGCGACGCAGCTTCCTGCGTCCGGCTTCCCCGGTGCGCGGTCGCCCCTCATCACGGATCGTGGTGGGACCAGGAACCACGTAGGCTGGGACTCAGTCGCACGACGACGTTCGAAGGAGAACTTCAGATGCAGATCAGCGGACAGGGCGCCCTCATCACCGGCGGCGCCTCCGGACTCGGCCTCGCGACCGCGCGCCGCCTCGCTGCCGCCGGCGCGCACGTGACCATCATCGACCTGCCGAACTCGAAGGGGACGGAGGTCGCGGAGGAGCTGGGCGGCGTCTTCGCCCCCGCCGATGTGACCAGCGCCGAGGAGGTGCAGGCCGCCGTCGCGACCGCGCAGGCCGCGGCCCCCCTCCGCGTCGTCGTGAACTGCGCCGGCATCGCCCCGCCCGCCAAGGTGCTCGACCGCGAGGGCAATCCCGCAGTCCTCGCCGACTTCGAGCGCATCGTCCGCATCAACCTGATCGGCACGTTCAACGTCATCGCGCAGGCCGCAGCCGTCGTCGCGAAGAACGAGCTGCACGACGAGGAGCGCGGCGTCATCGTCAACACCGCGAGCGTGGCAGCGTTCGACGGGCAGATCGGGCAGCCGGCGTACTCCGCCTCCAAGGGCGGCGTGCACGCCATGACCCTGCCGGTCGCACGCGAGCTCGCCCGTCATGCCATCCGCGTCTGCACCATCGCCCCCGGCATCATGGAGACCCCGATGCTGATGGGGCTGCCGCAGGAGGCTCAGGACTCGCTCGGCCAGCAGGTGCCGTTCCCCGCGCGCCTCGGTCGCCCCGACGAGTACGCGGCCCTCGTGCAGCAGATCGTCGAGAACGGCTACCTCAACGGCGAGACCATCCGCCTCGACGGCGCCATCCGCATGGCCCCGCGCTGACCCCCGCCCCGAAGGAGAACCCATGTCACTCGCCGGCAAGACCATCCTGATGTCGGGCGGCAGCCGCGGCATCGGCCTCGCGATCGCGCTGCGCGCCGCCGCCGACGGCGCCAACATCGCCATGCTCGCCAAGACCGACACTCCGCACCCGAAGCTCGAGGGCACCGTGCACACGGCTGCCGAGCAGATCAGGGCCGCGGGCGGGCAGGCGCTCCCGATCGTCGGCGACGTGCGCGACGACGACGACATCACCGAGGCGGTCATGAAGACGCAGGGCGAGTTCGGCGGCATCGACATCGTCGTGAACAACGCCAGCGTGATCGACCTGTCCCGCTCCCTCGACCTCCCCGCCAAGAAGTACGACCTGATGCAGGACGTGAACGTGCGCGGCACGTTCATGCTGTCGCGGGCGGCCGTTCCGATCCTCAGGGATGCGGAGAACCCGCACATCCTGTCCCTCTCGCCGCCCCTGAACCCGAGCCCGAAGTGGCTCGGCGCCCACACCGGTTACACGCTCGCGAAGTTCGGCATGACCATGGTCACGCTCGGGCTCGCAGCCGAGTTCGCGCGCGACGGCATCGCGGCGAACACGCTCTGGCCGCGAACGACCATCGCGACCGCGGCCGTGCAGAACCTGCTCGGCGGGGACAAGGTCATGGCGGCGAGCCGGACCGCGGACATCTACGCCGACGCGGCATACTCCGTGCTGTGCAAGCCCGCCGCGGGCTACACAGGCCAGTCGCTCATCGTGGAGGACGTGCTGGAGGCCGACGGAGTGACCGACTTCTCGCGCTACGCGGCCGTGCCCGGCACCCCGGACAGCGCCCTGTTCCCGGACATCTTCCTGGACTGACGCAAGAGTCGCCGTTCACAACTCAGGAGCGCGGGGTCTCAAAGCGCCCGCCGCGTCCCGTCGCGCGCGATCGGGCGGCGAATCTCCTGAGTTATGAACGGGTCGTCGGAAGGCTCGACCGACACAGACGGCTCAGAACAGCAGATAGATCGCCCCGACCACGGTCAGCGCGATCACGATGCGGTCGAACACGCGCTGGTTCAGGCGCCGCGCGACGCGGAGCCCGAGCAGGGCGCCCAGCACCACGAGCGGCGCGAGCACGGCATCCGTCAGCAGCACGGGGGCGGTGAACAGCCCGATGCCTGCCAGGAACGGCACCTTGATGACGTTAATGATGGCGAAGAACCACGCGGACGTGCCCAGGAACACCTGCACGGGGGTGCGCGTCGCCAGGAAGTACATCGACATCACGGGCCCGCCGGCGTTCGCGACCATCGTGGTGAAGCCGCCGAGCGTGCCGTAGACCCCGGCCAACAGCACCCCGCCGCGCGCCGCCGCCGCGGCCTCCTCACGCCGTTGCCGCCATCGCCGCCACAGGGTGACCGCGATCATCAGCAGCAGGATCACGCCGATCGCCCGCCGCACCACGTCGTCGCCCGTCAGTGCGAGGAACGCGAACCCGAGCAGCAGCCCGGCGATCACGGCGGGGGCCAGCCTCAGCAGGGTCGGCCAGTGCGCGTGGCGACGGTAGGCGATCAGCGCGAACACGTCGCCCACCATCAGCAGCAGCAGCGTGGCAGCTGTGGAGGTGCGCGCGGGCAGCACCGCGGCGAACAGCGCGATGGCCAGGATGCTGCCGCCGGGAAGCGCGGTCTTGGAGATGCCGATCACGACCGCCGCCAGGCCGAGCAGTGCCCAGGCCCAGGGGTCGAGTGCGATCACCGGCGGAGCTCTGCCACGATCGCGTCGTACCCGCGGTCCTGGGCGAGGTCGAGGGGGAGCACACCGTCTCCGTCGCGGAGAGTGGGGTCGGCACCGCCGTCGAGCAGCGCACGCACCACGTCCACGTAGGCCTGCGAGCCGTCCCCGAGCACGATCGCCTCGTGCAGGGCCGTCCAGCCGAGGTTGTTCACGTGGTCGGGGTCGACGCCCGCGTCGAGGAGGATGCGCACCGTGGAGAGGAGCCCGCGCTCGGAGGCGGGGATCAGAGCGGTGCCGCCGAAGCGGTTCGTGCTCGTGAGGTCGGCGCCGTTGGCGAGCGTCAGACGCAGGATCTCGTCGTGGCCCCGGGCTCCGGCGTAGAGGTAGGCCGAGTCCTGGATGTCGTCCTTGGCGTTGACGTCGGCTCCGGCGTCGATCAGCACCGTGGCGGCGTCGATGTGGTTCTGTTTGGTCGCGGCGACCAGGGCGGTCATGCCGCCGTCGCCTCTGGCCTCGATGTCGGCGCCCGCGTCGAGGGCGGCACGCACGGCCTCCGCATCACCCGCAGTCGCGGCGTCGAACAGGGCGGTCGTGGCGTCGGACATCGTGGCCTCCGTGGTCGGTGCGGACGGACGGGGAGCGGGGGCGGCCGTGCACGCCGAGGCGAGAAGCAGCACCCCCGCCAGGGCGGCCGAGAGCAGGACCGGTCGCTTCCGCATCCCTCTGGTATACCAAACGGTGCTGAAAGGCGGGGAGGGCTCAGCCCCGCACGGCGCGCAGCGCCTCCGTGAAGCGCACGGCCCGCTGCTCCAGGTCGGCCCAGTCGGCGGCCTGGATCGAGGCGCTGTTGGCGAGGTCGCCGCCCGCGCCGACGGCCACGGCGCCCGCGGCGAACCAGGCAGCGAGGTTGTCGGGCTTCACGCCGCCGGTGGGCATGAGCGGGGCGTCGGGGAAGGGACCGCGCAGGGCGCCGAGGTACGACGGTCCGCCGAGCGAGGCGGGGAAGATCTTCACCACGTCGACGCCGAGCTCCAGGGCGCCCATGACCTCGGTGGGCGTCATGGCGCCCGTCATGACGACGCGACCCGTGTCGAGCATGGCGCGGGTCAGGTCGGGAAGGGTGCCAGGGCTGACGAGGAACTCGGCACCCGCCTCCGCGGCCTGCGTCGCCTGCTCGGGCGTCGTGACGGTGCCCGCCCCCACGTAGGCCGCCTCGCCGTGGCGGGCGATCAGCTCGCGGATGACGGCGGGGGCATCTGGCGTGGAGTACGTGACCTCGATGCCGGTCACGCCGCCGCGGATGAGCGCCTCGGACGCCTCCAGGGCGAGCTCGGGCGACGGGGCGCGGAGGACGGCGAGGATCCCGGTGGTGCGGGCACGGTCGAGACGGTCGGACATGGGGCTCCTTGATCGAGGGGTCACTCCATTGTCACCGACGACAACTTGTCACTACAAGCTGTGCTACTTCGCGACCAGGGTGGTCTCGAAGCTGTAGAGGTCGGGGCGGTAGCAGTGGTGGCCGAACTCGATCGCGGCGCCCGACTGATCGAACGAGATGCGCTCCATCGTGAGCACGGGTCCGCCCGCGTCGATCTCGAGCAGCTCGGGCTCGTCTGCCTCGGCGCGGCGTGCCCCGATCTTCTGCTTCGCGATGCGGATCGCCACGCCGCGTGCACGCAGCACCTGGTAGAGCCCGCGCGACTCGAGCTGCTCGGTCGTGATGTCGGCGAGTTCGCGCGGGAGGTAGTTCTCGAGCACAGCCACAGCGACGCCGTCGGTGCTGCGCCGCCGTCGCAGGTGCAGCACCTCGGTGCCCGGATCCAGGCCGAGCGCGGCCGCGACCTCGTCGCTCGCGGGGATCACCTCGCGCGCGAGCACCTGCGTGCCCGGCTCGTGGTTGGCGCTCTGCAGGTCTTCGTACAGGCTGGTCAGCTCGACCTGGCGGGTGACGGAGCCCTGCACGACCTGCGTGCCGATGCCGCGGCGGCGCACGAGCAGGCCCTTGTCGACGAGCTCTTGGATCGCGCGGCGGATCGTCGGGCGCGAGAGCCCGAGCTGCTCGGCGATCGACACCTCGTTCTCGAGCCGGGCTCCGGCCGGGATGGCCCCGGACTGGATGGCGCTCTGCAGCCGCGTCGACACCTGGAAGTACAGGGGCACGGGCCCGGTGCGGTCGATGTCCGCGAAGAGCTCGTGGGGCCACGGGGTGACGACTTCGGCCATGGAAGCTCCGCTCTCTGTCAGGGAGTCACATTGTAGCGACAATCAGACGATCGACTCCAGATGCACATTCTCCGCGATATTTCGCGCCTGCACGACCCTCCGCAGGCACCCGGCACCGAGTCCGTAGCCGTGCATGCTTAAAGTGCTATTGTGCTGACATGATTGGAGCAGCGTGAGCTTCCTGTGGGATCCCCACCTGTTCGTCGAGCTCGGTCTCCTCGCTCTCGCGTTCGTGCTCTCCCTCGCCGTGGGCGTCGAGAGGTCCCGCAAGCTGAAGAATGCGGGGCTGCGCACGCACGTGCTCGTCGGGCTCGGATCGGCGATCTTCACCCTCATCTCGGCCTACGGATTCGAGGGCGTGCTCGGCCCCGACGTGGCCGTCGATCCCTCGCGCATCGCCGCCCAGGTGGTGTCCGGCATCGGATTCCTCGGGGCGGGCGTGATCTTCGTGCGCAACAACGCGGTATCGGGTCTCACCTCGGCGGCGACCATCTGGGTGGTCGCGGCGATCGGCATGGCCTGCGGGGCGAACATGCCATTGCTCGCGATCGCCGGCACGGGCCTGCATCTGCTGACGGTCGGGCCGCTGTCCCGACTGCGCGACCGGGTGCGCCCTGAGCCCGAGCGGCTGCGCGTGACGCTGCAGTACGCCGCCGACCGGGGTGCGCTGCGCGAGGTGATGGCCGCCGCCGAGCGCCGGGGCCTGCCGGCGACGCTGCTCGGTGCCGCGCGGATCCACGGGGAGTCCGACATGCGCGCGACGCTCGAGTTCGCCGAGGCCGCGCCCGACTCGCGGTCCGAGCTCATCGACGCGATCGCCCGGCTCGACGGGGTGCGCTCGGTGGTCGTCCAGGGCTTCGCCGAAGACGATTGATGCATATGTCATGACCTGCTAACATTCGAGACGGACCTGGGGTCCGACCATTCGATGGAGAAAGGAACACGCGTGATCCGCATCGCGAACGCGCCGGTGAGCTACGGGGTCTTCGAGTTGGCTCGGCCCGATCTCGTGGCACTCCCGGAGGGGGAGGAGCTCGCCCGCTGGATCAGCGACGCGGGGTACCAGGGAATCGATCTGGGGCCCGTCGGACTCCTCGGCACCGGCTCCGCGCTCAGCGAGCGCCTCGACCGACACGGCCTCGACCTGGCCGGAGGCTGGATCGACCTTCCGTTCGCGGGCGACGAGGAGCGGTTCGCCGCGGCCCTCTCCGGACTCGACGCCACCCTCGACGTCTTCGTCACCGCCGCCGAGCGCGGGCAGGAGCTCGCGCCGCTGCCCACGCTCGCCGACTCCGGCAGCCCCGAGCGCAAGGCGCACCCCGGCGGTGCCCCCGAGCTGACCCTGCGCGGAGACGACTGGTCCCGCTTCGCCGACCGCGTCAACGTCGCCGCCGCGCGCGTGCGCGACCGTGGCCTGGAGCCCACGTTCCACCACCACGCCTGCACCTACGTCGAGACCCCGGAGGAGGTCGACGCGCTGCTCGCGACAACCGAGGTGGATCTGACCTACGACTCCGGCCACCTGCTCATCGGCGGCGGTGACCCGCTGCCGGACTTCCGCCGCTGGCGCGACCGGGTGAACCACCTGCACCTCAAGGACGCCCGCACGGCGATCCTCCACGAGGCGCTCACGGCCGACGACCCCATGCGCTCCGTGTGGGAGAAGCGCGTGTTCGTGCCCCTCGGGGAGGGGGACCTCGCCGTCGATGCACTGCTCGACGAGATCGTCGCGAGCGGCTACGCGGGCTGGCTCATCGTGGAGCAGGACGTGGTGCCGCGCTCCGCCGAGGACGTGGAGCGCGCCCAGGCCGACCAGGTCGCCAACCGCGAGGCCCTGCGGCGGTGGTTCGCGTGACCGTCACCCGCGTCGCCGTGATCGGTCTCGGCGCCATCAGCCAGAGCGTGCACCTGCCGCTGCTGCGTCGCAACGCCGAGGCGTTCGCGATCGCCGCCCTCGTCGACCTCTCCGCCGCCCGCACGGCCGACATGGGCGCGCGCTACGGCGTTCCCTCCACGCAGCTGTTCACCTCGGTGGACGACCTCGTCGCCGCGAAGGCCGCCGGCGACCTCGACGTGGATGCGGCCATCCTCGCGACCACGGGCTCGCACGCCGGAGACACCCTCCGGCTGATCCGCGCCGGCATCCGCGTGCTGGCCGAGAAGCCGCTCGCATACTCGGTCGCCGAGCTCGACGCCCTCACCGCGTACGGCCAGGAGGCCGGCATCGACCTGCGCGACTGGGTGCGCGTCGGCTACATGAAGGAGTACGACACCGCGTCGCAGCGCGCGAAGGAGCTCCTCGCGGACAAGAACCTGCGGGCGGTCGGCGTGCAGGTCATGCATCCGCTCGACGGCTCGCAGCTCGCCTACGCCCGCCTCGCGGCCCCCACCGGCGACGTGTCGCGCGAGGCCGTCGAGCCGCTGCTCGCCGCGACCGCCTCGGTCGTGGACGGGGCCGTCGGCAGCGACCTCCCCGGCGACCTCCGCACGCTCTACACCAACGTCGTGCTCGGCTCGATCGTGCACGACGTGGGACTGCTGCGGGAGCTGGTCGGCGGACTCGGCGACGTGGCCTTCGCGCAGCACTGGGGGCCGAAGATGCCCGGCTCCGTGCACCTGCGCGGCACTCTGGCCCGCGACGAGACGCCGTGGACCGTCGACTGGCACTACATCGACGGGTACCCCGACTACCAGGAGACCGTCACCTTCCACCACGAGACCGGGTCCGTCGAGCTCGTCTTCGGGGTGCCGTATGTGACGAACCTCCCCACGATCCTCCGCGTGACCGAGAGCCACCCGGAGCTGGGCATCCGCGTGAGCGAATCGCGGTGGATGCAGCAAGAGGCTTTCGAGAACGAGCTGTACGCACTCGCGGCCCTGGTCCGCGGCGAGCGCCCCAACGGGGCGAGCGTCGAGGAGTCCATCGCCGACGTGCGTGTCGGGCAGCGGATGATCCGCGCGCTCGCGCTCTCGAAGGGCTTCGCACTCGCACCGAGCGCCGAAGCCGCGCAGTAGACACCCGCAACACCCGAATCCGAGCGCCTCAGCTCGGGGATCAGCGACACAGAAAGGTCGGAAATGGTCACGTATGGAAAGCGCCGCCTCATCGCGGCGTTCGCCCTCACCACCGTCGGTGCGGTCGTCCTGGCCGGCTGCTCCGGAGGATCGGAGCCCGAGACGGAGGAGTCGTCGGGGCCCGTCACCCTGACCCTCACCACCAACTCCATCACCGGCGGCAAGAACGCCGCCGAGGCCGACTGGATCGCGGACTGGGTCGTCCCCGAGTTCGAGAAGGCCATGAAGGAGGACGGCAAGGACGTCACCGTCGAGTTCCAGCCGCAGGGCGTGGACGACGAGGACTACAAGACGAAGATCGCCCTCGACCTGCAGTCCGGCAAGGGCGCCGACATCATCGGCATGGACGGCATCTGGGTCGGCGAGTTCGCCGAGGCCGGCTACATCAAGCCGCTCGCCGAGGTCGGCGGAGACGCCGTGGACGACTGGGACGGCTGGGCGCAGATCCCCGACGCCGTGCAGAGCGCGCTGTCGTTCGACGGCGACCGCTACGGCGTGCCGCAGGGCGCCGACGGCCGGGTGCTCTACTACAACAAGGACCTGTTCGCGCAGGCCGGCCTCGACGAGGAGTGGGCGCCGGAGAGCTGGGACGACATCCTGGACGCGGCGAAGGACCTCAAGCAGCTCGACGGGGTGACCCCGATCCAGCTCAACGCGGGCACCGCGATGGGTGAGGCCACCACCATGCAGGGCCTGCTGCCGATGCTCGTCGGCACCGGCGAGCAGGTGTACGAGGACGACAAGTGGGTCGGCGCGACCGACGGGATGAAGGAGGTCCTCGACCTCTACAAGACCATCTACGTCGACGAGGGCCTGGGCGACCCGGTGCTGCAGCAGGAGGCCTCCGGCCGCGACACCTCGTTCCAGCTCTTCGCCGAGGGCAAGATCGGCATCCTGCTGGAGGGCGACTACTTCTGGCGCTCGGTCATCAACCCCGCCGAGGGCGTGGGCACCGCGCCCATGGCCGACCGCGACGAGGTCGTTGGCTACGCCAAGATCCCCGCGATCGAGCCGGGCGAGGGCATCAAGGACCAGGACTACGTCTCGATGTCGGGCGGCACCGGTCGCGTGCTCAACCCCAACTCGAAGAACCCCGAGCTGGCGTGGGAGCTGCTCGCGTTCATGAACTCGCCCGAGGCGTACGAGGCCCGTGCCGCCGGCACCCTCGCGATCTCGCCGCGTGACGACGTGAACGAGAAGCTGCTCTCCTCCGACCCGATGCTGACGTTCGTGAGCCAGGAGGTGCTGCCGATCACGGCGTACCGCCCGGGTCTGGCCGCCTACCCGCAGGTGTCCGTGCTGCTGCAGCAGGCCACGCTCGACGTCGCCACCGGCACCTCGGTGGACGACGCCCTGCAGACCTACGTCCGTGGTCTCGAAGGCGTCGTGGGTCCGGACGCGATCTCCGAGTGACCATGACGCAAGCAACGATGCCGGCGGGGAGCGTCACCGCTCCCCGCCGGCGCCGCGCGGAGGATGTGGCGGGCCTCGGGCGCGCCAGGGCGACGCTGTTCGCGGCGCCCGGCCTCCTCCTGATCGGCCTGTTCCTCCTCTTCCCGGCGATCTGGACCGTCTACCTCGGGATGACGAACTACCGTCTGACCGGGTTCGCCGCCGCCAACCCGGAGTTCGTCGGACTGGAGAACTTCTCCACCGCGCTCAATGACCCGCGGTTCTGGAACTCGCTGTGGCTGACGCTGGTGTTCGTGCTCGTGTCGGGCATCATCGGGCAGACCGTGCTCGGGTTCGCGCTGGCGTGGATGCTCCGCAACGTCCGCCCCGGCGTGAAGACGTTCGTCGAGACCCTTGTTCTCGCCGCCTGGGTCATCCCCGCCTCCGTGGCCTCGTTCCTGTGGCTCGCCCTGCTCGACCGCCGCAGCGGCACCCTCAACGCCCTGCTCGGCACCGAGGGCGCGGCCTGGCTGATCGAGCACCCCATGGAGTGCATCATCATCTTCAACATCTGGGTCGGGACCGCGTTCTCGATGCAGCTGTTCTCCTCGGCGATCAGCGCCGTCCCGCCGTCCCAGCTGGAGAGCGCCCGCATGGTCGGCGCCAACACCTGGCAGCAGCTGCGCGACGTGATCCTGCCGAACATCAAGGGCCACCTGCTGACCAACACCCTGCTGATCACGCTGTGGACCTTCAACACCTTCACGCCGTACCTGCTCACCGCGGGCGGACCCAACGGGCAGACCGACATCCTCTCGGTGTACATCTACCAGACCGCCATCCCGGGCGGGCAGCTGGGTCTCGGTGCGGCGATCTCGCTCATCATGCTCCTCATCAACCTCGTGATCGCGCTCATGTACACGCGGGTCTCGCGGGGCCGGAGCACCAAGAAGAAGAAGGTGCGCTCATGATGACCACCATCAAGACCGTGGCGCGCGACCGCTCGGTGACGCACTTCGTCTCGCGGATCCTCTTCACGCTCGTGCTCGTGCTGGTGTCGCTGTTCTTCGCGCTGCCGATGGTGTGGCTGATCCTCGCTCCGTTCGACGCGACGCCGTCGCTCACGGTGTCCTGGCCGGACTGGACGCTGGACAACTTCGCGCGGCTGGTGGAGAACCCGTACGCGATGAAGTCGATCCTGAACTCGCTGATCCTCGGCATCGGGACCATGGCGCTGGTGATCGTGCTCGGCGCGCTGGCGTCGTACGCCATGAGCCGCATCAACATCCCCGGGCGCGACGGCATCCTCTACGGGCTGCTGCTGCTGTCGTCGATCGTGACCGGGACCGCGGCCATGGTGCCCACCTTCCAGCTCATCAACCAGCTGCAGCTGATCAACACGCACGTCGGTGTGATCCTCGTGCTCGCCGGCGGCATCCTGCCCACGGTGATCTTCATCCTCAAGGACTTCATGGACTCGATCCCGAAGTCGTACGAGGAGTCGGCGCGCCTGTACGGCGCCGGGCCCTTCCGCATCCTGAAGGACGTGGTGGTGCCGATCGCCCGGCCGGGGCTGGCGTTCATCGCGATCTGGACCATCGTGCAGGTGTGGGGCAACTTCCTGGTGCCGTTCCTGCTGCTGCGCACGCCCGACATGCAGCCGGCCGCCGTGCTCATGTACACCTTCTACACCGAGAGCGGTCAGGCCGACCTGCGGCTCATCTCCGCGTTCTCGCTGGTCTTCTCGGTGCCCGTCCTCCTCATCTACTTCTTCGTCAACCGCCGCTACGGCTTCCGCTTCCACGGAGGGATCAAGTCCTGATGGCCGCCATCATCGCAACAGAACTCGTCAAGGAGTACCCCGGTGGGGTGCGCGGCGTCGACAGCGTCGACGTCGAGATCGCCGACGGCGAGTTCTTCGCCCTCCTCGGTCCCTCCGGCTGCGGGAAGACCACGCTGCTCCGCTCGATCGCGGGCCTGGAGAGCATCACCTCCGGGAAGCTCACGATCGGCGAGAAGGACGTCACGAACGCCGAGCCCGGCGAGCGCGGCGTGGCCATGGTCTTCCAGGACTACGCGCTGTTCCCGCACATGGACGTCGCCGACAACATCGCCTACCCGCTGCGGATCCGTCGTGTCGCCAAGAACGAGCGCCGCGCCACGGCCGAGTCCGTCGCGAACGGCCTCTCGCTGAACGGCCTCATCGAGCGCCGCCCCGGGCAGCTCTCCGGCGGACAGCAGCAGCGTGTGGCGCTCGCCCGCGCGGTGGCGACCCGGCCGGACGTGCTGCTCCTGGACGAGCCGCTGTCGAACCTCGACGCCCGGCTGCGGCTCGAAGCGCGGACGTTCCTCAAGGAGCTGCAGCGCGACCTCGGTGTCACCACCGTGTTCGTGACCCACGACCAGGCCGAGGCGCTCGCGCTCGCCGACCGGATCGCGGTCATGAAGGCGGGCAAGCTGCAGCAGATCGGCTCTCCCCGCGAGATCTTCCATCGGCCGAACAACACCTTCGTCGCCGGCTTCATCGGCTCGGTGCCGATGAATCTGCTGGAGACCACGGTCACGGGTGGCCGCGTGCGCATCGGCGACGCCGACGTGCCCGTGCCCGCCGAGGCTACCGCTGCCGTCCGCGAGGGCCAGTCCGTGAGCTGGGGCATCCGCCCCGAGTACCTGCGCTGGTCGACCGAGCCCGTCGAGGGCGGCATCGCGGCGGAGGTCGTCGTGACCGAGACGCTCGGCGCGACCAGCCTGGTGCTGGTGAGCGCGGGCGAGCACAAGCTGCAGGTCGTCGTGCCCGAGGAGCAGGAGCCCGCCGCGGGCGACCGCGGCTGGATCGTGCCGCAGCTGGGCCGCGCGCTGCTGTTCGACACCGAGACCACGGAGCGCATCGGCTGATGACCGCCACCCGCACCACCCTCCACCTCACCCACGAGATCCAGAACGCGGACCGCTACGTGCGGGTGCCGTTCGACGTGCCCCGCGGCACGGACTCGCTGGAGGTGCGCATCTCCTACGACACCGAGGCGGCCGTGATCGACCTCGGCTGCGAAGGCGCTGCGGGGTGGCGCGGCTGGTCCGGCGGTGCGCGCCACGACTACGTGATCCGCAGCGACGACGCCACCCCCGGCTACCTCCCCGGTCCGCTCGAGGAGGGGGAGTGGAACGTGATCCTCGGCGTGCACCGGCTGAGCGCGGGCGGCGCCGACGTGACCGTCGAGGTGCTGCTGCCCGCGGAGTCGGGCATCGACCACGGGCCCGTGCCCGCGCCGGTGACCGGGGTGCCGCGGGGGAGCAGCAGGAACCTCCCGGCGGCGCAGGGCTTGCGGTGGTACGCGGGCGACTTCCACGCCCACACCGTGCACTCGGACGGGCAGGAGAGCATCGCGGGGCTCGCGTCCCTCGGGGTGCGGGCGGGGCTGGACTTCCTGGCCGTGACCGACCACAACACCACGAGCCACCACGCGCATCTGCCGGGTGTGGGCGCCGCGCAGGGCATCACGCTGCTGCCCGGCCAGGAGGTGACCACGCACCGGGGTCACGCGAACGCCTTCGGCGACATCGGCTGGATCGACTTCCGGCGCCCCGCGCAGGAGTGGGTCGACGAGGTGGAGCGCCGCGGCGGCGTGCTCAGCGTGAACCACCCGATCTCGGGCGACTGCTCGTGGCTGCATCCGCTCGACCGCACCCCGCGGGCGATCGAGCTGTGGCACTCGACCTGGTACCGCGAGCTGATCGCGACCTCGCCCCTGGCGTTCCACGAGCGGTGGGACAAGAGTGCGGTGCTGCTCGGCGGGGCCGACTTCCACATGCGGAGCCAGGGCGTCGGCCCCGGCACCCCGACCACGTGGGTCGCGGCAGAGGACGACTCGGCCGAGGCGATCCTCGCGGGTGTCGCGGCGGGCCGCACCGCGATCATGGGCGGCGTCACCGTGCGCGACGGCCTCAGCACGCCCGAGCTGTTCACCGCCCCCGTGCTGCTGCGCATCGACGGCGAGCTGCTCGCGATCGACGCCGACGGGCTGATCCTCGTGGACGGCGCGGGCGAGCGTCGCTCCGTGCACGGCGCCAGAGCCTCCTTCTCCGGCGACCCCGCCGCCGGCCCGTACTACCTGCTGCACCCCGACCGCAGCATCGCCGCCCTCTGCGCCTGAGCGCACCGAACGACCCATCAGAGATACAGGAGTCCCCGCCCGTGAGCAGTGAGATCGTCGTCGTCCCCCACACCCACTGGGACCGCGAGTGGTACGAGCCGCACGATGTGTTCCGCCTCCGGCTCGTGCACATGCTCGACCGGCTGATCGGCATCCTCGAAGGCGAGCCGTCGTACCGGTTCACGCTCGACGGGCAGGCCGCGGCCATCGAGGACTACCTGGAGATGCGGCCGGAGATGCGGGATCGGGTGGTCGCGCTCGTGGAGAGCGGGCAGCTCAGCATCGGTCCGTTCCTCATCCTGCTGGACGAGTTCGGCTGCGACGGCGAGACGATCATCCGCAACCTGGAGCTCGGCCGCGCCGCGAGCGCGCGCCTGGGCCGCACGATGCCGGTCGGCTATCTGCCGGACATGTTCGGCCACGCGGCGCAGATGCCGCAGATCCTCGCCGGCTTCGGCATCCGGCACAGCGCTCTGTGGCGCGGTGTGCCCGCCGACGTGCAGGAGCACGCGTTCTCCTGGGTCGCCCCGAACGGGGACGCGGTGCGCTGCGAGTACCTGTTCGACGGCTACGGCAACGGCCTCGACATGTTCGCGCTGCCCGGCCAGCTGCCCGAGCTCGCGCCCGACTACGCCGCCCGCACCGCCTCCTGGTACGGCGAGGACCCGGTGCTGGCGATGCTGGGCACCGACCACTCCGCCCCGCCGGAGGATCTCGCGGAGGTCATCCGCGACTACGACGCGGGCGGCCGGGAGCCGCACCTGTCGATCGCGACCCTCGACGAGCACCTGTCCCGCTACGCCACCGACGCCGAGGCGCTCGCGGCGCTGCCGCAGGTGCGCGGGGAGATGCGCTCGCACGCCCGCGGCAACCTGCTGCCCGGGGTGTTCTCGATCCGCACGAACCTCAAGCGGGAGATGGCCCGCTCGGAGCAGGCGCTGACCGCCGCCGAGCGCCTGGACCTGCTGTACGGCAGCCGCGACCACCGCGCCTTCTTCGACACGGCCTGGTACCGCCTGGTGGAGAGCACCGCGCACGACTCGGTCACCGGCTGCGGCGTCGACACGACCGCGGAGCAGGTGGGCACCCGCATCCACACCGCCGGACACATCGCCCGTGGCGTGATCGACAGCGTGCTGCGGGACGTCGCGACCGCCGTGACCCCGGCCACGCACCTGGCGTTCAATCCGTCCGGGTTCGCTCGTCGTGCGCAGATCGAGGTCACCCTGCACGGCGTGGACCCGGCCGCCCTCGCCCCCGGCGTGCAGCTGCTCGACCCGCTGCCGACCGTGCTCGGCGACGAGCGGATGCGCACGGCCGATCTGCCGAAGATCCTCCGCCGCATCCACGGACGGGAGCTGTTCGGGCAGCAGATCAACGGCTACGCGTGGGGCGAGCAGTCGCTGCGCTTCGAGGTGGCCGAGAGCCCCCGCGGGGTCTGGGACCTGGCGGCGTTCACGGTCGAGCTGGAGGAGCGCGTGGCCGCCGACCCCGCGGGCGACGACCTGTGGCACGTGGAGACCATCGCCGACGCGCGGCACCGTGCCCTGCTCGCGGTCGACCTCGACGGCGTGGCGCTCGCACCGGTCTCCGAGACCACGGCGCCCGCGCCCGTTGACCCGGTGCGCGTGACCGCGGACTCCCTCGCCAATGCGGCGCTGACCGCGACCGTCAACCCCGACGGCACGGTGCGCATCGAGAGCGCGAACGGCGAGGTCGTGGACGGCGCCCTGGCGCTGGTCGACGAGGGCGACTGCGGCGACTCCTACAACTACGGCCCCGTGGATGCCGCATCGACGGTCACGGCGCCCTCGTCGGTCGAGGTGACGGTGGTCGAGGAGGGTCCGCTGCGCGGTCGCCTGCTGATCCGCCGGGTGTACGACGTGCCGGAGCGCCTGGACGCGGACCGCACCCGCAGCGCACGCACGGTGCCGCTGGTCACCGAGACCACGGTCGAGCTCCGAGAGGGCGAGGACTTCCTCCGCGTCGGCATCGAGTACGTGAACACCGCATCGGACCACCGGCTGCGGGTGCTCGTGCCGGCCGGCGCCTCGGGGCTGGACGCCTCGCGCAGCGCGGGGCAGTACGGCACGACGGTGCGCGGGCGCGAGGCCGAGGGCGGCTGGGGCGAGTTCCCGCTGCCGACCTACCCCGCCTACCGTTTCGCGGCGGCCGGCTCGACGGCCGTGCTCGTGCAGAAGCTCTCGGAGTACGAGCTGGTGTCGGCACCGGGCGCGCAGGATGCGCTCGCGATCACGCTGTCCCGCTCGGTGGGCATGATGAGCGTGAACGTGCACCCGCTGCGCGACGAGCCGGCCGGGTCGGAGATCCCGGTGCCGGGCGCGCAGTACCTGGGTGTAGCCGTGCACACGGAGCTCGCGATCATGGTGGGCGTCGCGGAGGAGTCCGTCGTCCGTGCGGCCGATCTGTTCCGGCACGACCCGCTCGTGGTGCGCGGCACCGGCGCGGTGGACGGCCCCGTCCCTGAGCCCGCCTTCCGCGTGGAGCTGACGGGTGACGTGGTGCTGGAGTCGGCGCGACGCGTAGGCGCGGAGGCGGAGCTGCGCTTCGTGAACTACCTCGACCGTGACCGCGAGCTGGCACTGACGGCGGACGGCTCGTGGGCTCGCGTGGACCTGCGCGGCGAGGTGCAGGAGCAGGCCGTGGACGCCGTGACGGAGCGCGCGGCCGGCGGCGGCGTGCTGAGCCTGCGACGCCCGCTCGACTGAGTGGGGCGGTTAGTGCTAATGTCAGAACAAATGGAGCGAACGAAGGAGGGGCGATGACGGAGATCCTGAGCATGGGTCGACTGGGCGTCGACCTCTACCCGCTGCAGGACGGCGTCGGACTCGGCGAGGTCACCAGCTTCGGCAAGTACCTCGGCGGCAGCGCCGCCAACGTCGCCGTCGCCGCCGCGCGCTACGGCCACACCACCGCGCTGCTCTCCCGCGTCGGCGACGACCCGTTCGGGGAGTACCTGCGCGGCGAGCTGGAGCGGCTGTCGGTCTCGGCCCGCTTCGTCGCCACTGACCCCACCTACAAGACCCCGATCACGTTCTGCGAGATCTTCCCGCCGGACGACTTCCCGCTCTACTTCTACCGGGAGCCGTCGGCGCCCGACCTGCAGATCCGCACGGACGACGTCGACGCCGACACCGTCCGCGACGCGGCGCTGCTCTGGTTCACCGCGACCGGGCTGAGCGAGGAGCCGAGTCGCACGACGCACCTCGACCTGCTCGCGCTGCGCGGGCGCAGGGCGCACACCGTGTTCGACCTCGACTACCGCCCCATGTTCTGGGAGTCGCCCGGCGAGGCCCGCACCTGGGTGCAGCGCGCCCTCGACGGAGCCACGGTGGCCGTGGGCAACCGCGAGGAGTGCGAGGTCGCGGTGGGCGAGATCGACCCGGAGCGGGCGGCTGACGCGCTGCTCGACCGGGGCGTCGAGCTCGCGATCGTGAAGCAGGGACCCCGCGGTGTGCTCGCGAAGACCCGGTCCGAGCGGATCGAGATCCCGGCGCGTCAGGTCGAGGTCGTCAACGGCCTCGGCGCGGGCGACGCGTTCGGCGGCGCGCTGTGCCACGGACTGCTCGCCGGATGGCCGCTGGAGAAGACCCTGACCTACGCCAACGCGGCGGGCGGCATCGTCGCCGGCCGTCGCGAGTGCTCGACGGCGATGCCCACCGAGCGCGAGGTCGCGGAGGTCGTGAACGGAGATGCGTGACATGACAGCACTGACGGAAGAGGACTTCCAGCGGCTCCGCACGGTGCGCGCCGAGTCCCCGCGGTCGATCCGCGAGCTGCTGGCGGCCCGGCGCCGCCGCGACATCATCCGCGGCGACGGGCGGCTGTTCATCATCGCCGCCGACCACCCCGCCCGCGGCGCGCTCGCCGTCGGCGGAGAGCCCTACGCCATGGCCGACCGCTACGAGCTGCTCGACCGGCTCGCGATCGCGCTGCGGCACCCCGGGGTGGACGGCGTGCTCGGCACCCCGGACATCATCGACGACCTCGCGGTGCTGGGCCTGCTCGACGACAAGATCGTGGTCGGCTCGATGAACCGCGGCGGACTGCGCGGCGCGAGCTTCGAGATGGACGACCGCTACACGGGCTACGACGTGCCCGCCATGGTCGACTCGGGCATCGACTTCGCCAAGGCCCTGCTGCGCGTGAACCTCGACGACGACGGCACGGCCCCGACTCTCGCCTCCACGGCGGACGCGGTGACCGCGGCGGCCAGGGCGGATCTGCCGATCATGCTCGAGCCGTTCCTGAGCCGCCGCGTGGACGGCCGCATCGTGAACGACCTGAGCCCGGACGCGGTGATGCTGTCCATCGCGATCGCGAGCGGCCTGGGCGCGAGCAGTGCGAGCACGTGGCTCAAGCTGCCCGTGGTCGACGACATGGAGCGCGTCCTCGCCGCGACCACGCTCCCCGTGCTGCTGCTGGGCGGCGATGCGGGCGCCGACCCTGATGACACGTTCTCCTCGTGGGAGGACGCCCTGTCCCTTCCCGGTGTGCGCGGACTCACGGTCGGCCGCACGCTGCTGTACTCGTCCGACATCGATGTGGCCGCGGCCATCGACGTCGCCGCCTCCCTCGTCCACCCCGGCCTCTCGGCCTGACTCCGAAGGACACGCATGACCTCCGACACCCCCGTCATCGGCCACTGGATCGACGGCGCTCCGCGCGCTTCGGCGAGCGGCCGCACGGCTCCCGTCTTCAACCCGGCGACGGGTGCCGAGTCCGGACGGGTGGCGCTCGCCGACGACGCCGAGATCGCGGCCGCCATCGCCTCCGCGCGGCGCGGGTACGAGGAGTGGAGCGGCTGGTCGATCGCGAAGCGGCAGGGGGTGCTGTTCGCGTTCCGGGAGCTGCTGCATGCGCGCAAGGGCGAGCTTGCCGCGATCATCACCGCCGAGCACGGCAAGGTGCTGTCCGACGCCATGGGCGAGATCCTGCGCGGGCAGGAGGTCGTCGAGCTCGCCACCGGGTTCCCGCATCTGATCAAGGGCGCCTACTCCGAGAACGTGTCGACCGGCATCGACGTGTACTCGCTCAAGCAGCCCCTCGGCGTGGTCGGCATCATCTCCCCGTTCAACTTCCCGGCCATGGTGCCGATGTGGTTCTTCCCCATCGCGATCGCGGCCGGTAACGCCGTGGTGCTGAAGCCCAGCGAGAAGGATCCGTCGGCGGCGCTGTGGCTCGCGCGGCTGTGGGCGGAGGCGGGGCTGCCCGCCGGGGTCTTCACGGTGCTGCAGGGCGACAAGCAGGCGGTGGACGGTCTGCTGGAGAGCGACGACGTGGCCTCGATCTCGTTCGTCGGGTCGACCCCGATCGCGCAGTACATCTACGAGACCGCGTCCCGGAACGGCAAGCGTGTGCAGGCGCTCGGCGGCGCGAAGAACCACATGCTGGTGCTGCCGGACGCCGACCTCGACCTCGTCGCCGACCAGGCGGTGAACGCGGGCTTCGGCGCGGCGGGCGAGCGCTGCATGGCGGTGTCGGTCGTGCTCGCGGTGGAGCCCGTGGCGGACGCCCTGATCGAGAAGATCGCCGACCGCATGGGCCGCCTGCGCATCGGCGACGGGGCCGGCGACGGTGCGGGCGAGCCCGACATGGGTCCGCTGATCAGTGCGGAGCATCGAGCGAAGGTCGCCGGCTACGTCGACATCGCCGAAGCCGACGGCGCGCGCATCGTCGTGGACGGCCGGGATCTCGCGGTGGACGGCCTGGAGGAGGGCTTCTTCTTCGGCCCGACGCTCATCGACGCGATCCCCACCGACTCGCGCGCGTACCGTGATGAGATCTTCGGCCCGGTGCTGTCGATCGTCCGGGTGCAGACGTTCCAGGAGGGCGTCGACCTCATCAACTCCGGCCGCTTCGGCAACGGCACCGCGATCTTCACGAACGACGGGGGAGCCGCGCGGCGCTTCCAGCACGAGGTGCAGGTCGGCATGATCGGCATCAACGTGCCGATCCCCGTGCCCGTCGCCTACCACTCGTTCGGCGGGTGGAAGGCGTCGCTGTTCGGCGACGCGAAGGCGTACGGTGTGCACGGGTTCGACTTCTTCACCCGCGAGAAGGCGATCACCAGCCGCTGGCTCGACCCCGCCACCCACGGCGGCATCGACCTCGGCTTCCCGCAGCACAGCTGACCGAGCCGACAGGAGGCGCCATGTCCGCGGACGAGCAGTGGTTCCACCGCCGGGGTGCCCTCGGGCGCGACGGCTGGGAGAGCGTGGTCGACGAGCGCACACCCGGCTGGGAGCACACCGGGTTGCGCGTCGGCGTGCTCGGCGACGGGGAGGCGCTGGAGCTCGCGGAGACCGGGGTGGAGCGCATCGTCGTGCCCCTCGCGGGCTCCTTCACGGTGCAGCATACGGAGGGCGGCGAGGTCTCCGAGACCGTGCTCGCCGGACGCGCCTCGGTGTTCCACGGCCCCACGGACGTGCTGTACCTGTCGGCCGCGTCCACCGCGGTCTTGCGCGGCAGCGGGCGGGTCGCCGTGGCGTCCTCACCGACCGGGGCCGTGCATCCCACCCGACTCATCCGTGCGGAGGAGACCCCGGTCGAGCTGCGCGGCGCGGGACGGTCGAGCCGTCAGGTGCACAACTTCGGCACCCCGGACGCGCTCGACGCGGAGCGCCTCATCGTGTGCGAGGTCGTCACGCCCGCGGAGAACTGGTCGTCCTACCCGCCGCACAAGCACGACCAGCACGTGCCGGGACGGGAGTCGCGCCTGGAGGAGATCTACTACTTCGAGGCCGCGCCCACGCGGGCGGGCGGAGCGGCCGCGGCCGAGGGCGACGCGTTCGGCCTGTTCGCCACGTACTCCTCCGACGCGGGCGACATCGACATCTCCGCGATGGTGCGCACGGGCGACATCGCACTCGTGCCCTACGGCTTCCACGGCCCCGCCGTCGCCGCGCCGGGGTACGACCTGTACTACCTGAACGTGATGGCGGGCCCCGACCGCGAGCGGGCCTGGCTCATCACCGACGACCCCGCGCACGCCTGGGTGCGCGACAGCTGGACCGGGCAGGACATCGACCCCCGGCTTCCCTACCGAGCAGAAGGAGAGCGCTGATGCGGACGAGGCGGATGACGGTCGGACAGGCGCTGGTGGAGTTCCTGTCGCGCCAGTGGACGGTCGACGGCGCGCACCGCGAGCGCACGATCCCGGGCATGTTCGGCATCTTCGGGCACGGCAACGTGGCGGGGCTCGGGCAGGCGCTGCAGCAGTACAACGCGGAGCAGCCCGACCTCATGCCGTACCACCAGGCCCGCAACGAGCAGGCGATGGTGCATCAGGCCGTGGGCTTCGCCCGCATGCACCGCCGCCGCGCCACGTTCGCCAGCACGGCCTCGGTAGGCCCCGGCGCCACGAACATGCTGACCGGCGCCGCACTCGCCACGACCAACCGGCTGCCCGCGCTGCTGCTGCCGAGCGACACCTTCGCCACGCGCGTCGCCGACCCGGTGCTGCAGCAGCTGGAGAGGCCGCACGACATCGGGCTCACGGTCAATGACGCGTTCCGCCCGGTGTCGGTGTTCTTCGACCGGGTGCAGCGGCCGGAGCAGCTGTTCTCCGTGGCGCTCGCCGCGATGCGCGTGCTCACGGACCCCGCGGAGACGGGCGCCGTCACGATCGCGCTGCCCGAGGACGTGCAGGCCGAGGCGCTCGACGTGCCGGAGGAGTTCCTGCAGGAGCGGGAGTGGCACCTGCGTCGACCGCTGCCGGAGCGCGGGCCGCTCGCGCGCGCCGTCGAGGCCATCCGCGGCGCGGAGCGTCCGTTCCTGGTGGCGGGCGGCGGCGTGATCTACTCCGAGGCGGAGGCGGAGCTCCGGGCCTTCGTCGAGGCCACCGGCATCCCCGTGGGCACCACGCAGGCGGGCGGCGGCGCGCTGCCCTGGGACCACCCGCAGTACCTGGGCGGCGTGGGCGCCACCGGGTCGACGGCGGCCAACCGCCTGGCCGCGGAGGCCGACGTGATCGTCGGCGTGGGGACCAGGTACAGCGACTTCACGACCGCCTCGCGCACGGCGTTCCAGCACCCGGATGCCGTTTTCGTCAACGTGAACGTCGCCCCGTTCGACGCGTACAAGCACGGCACGCAGCTGCCCCTGATCGCGGACGCGCGCGAGGCGCTCGAGGCGCTGACGGCAGCGCTCGGCGGCACGCGTGTGCGCACCGAGCTGGCCGCCGAGATCACGCGGCAGAAGCAGGAGTGGGACGCGACGGTCGACGAGGCGCTCGCCCCCACCGGCCGCGAGCTTCCCGGTCAGCCCGAGATCATTGGCGCGGTGCGGGCCGAAGTGGCGGAACGGGATGTGATCGTGCAGGCCGCGGGCTCGCTGCCCGGCGATCTGCACAAGCTGTGGCGCGTCAGCGACCCGCTCGGGTACCACGTGGAGTACGCCTTCTCCACCATGGGCTACGAGATCGCGGGCGGCCTCGGTGTCAAGCGCGGGCTGGAGGCCGCGGGTGATGACCGCGACGTGGTGGTGATGGTGGGCGACGGCTCGTACCTGATGCTGAGCTCCGAGCTCGCGACCGCGGTGGCGGAGGGCATCAAGATCATCGTGGTGTTGATCCAGAACCAGGGCTTCGCGTCCATCGGCCACCTGTCCGAGACGGTCGGCTCTGAGCGCTTCGGCACGAAGTACCGCCGCTACGACGCCGAGACGCGCAGCTTCCAGCACGGGGACGTGCTGCCGGTGGACCTCGCGATGAACGCCCGCAGCTACGGCGTCGACGTGATCGAGGTGGCGCCGGGGCCCGCCGTCGTGGAGGAGCTGCGGGCGGCTGTCCGCGCCGCGAAGGCCGCCGCGCACACGACCCTCATCCACGTGGAGAGCGACCCGACCGCGTACGCCCCGGACGGCGAGGGCTGGTGGGACGTGCCGGTGGCCGAGGTCGCGACCACCGCCTCCGCCCGCGAGGCCCGCGCCGCCTATGAGCAGCAGCGCACGGTACAGCGCCCGCTCCTCGGCTGACCGCCCCAGGCGCCTCCCACCGGGGCCCCGGTACCCTGGAGGGATGACCGAGAACCCCCGCACGCGTGAGACGCGGCCCCAGGCAGCGCCCGCGTCGTCCCGCTCGGGGGCGATCCGCGAGACCCGCGCCCCGCAGGTCCGCCCGAAGACCGAGGGCTGGACGCAGCAGAAGGATGCCGAGGGTCGCCCGCTACTGCAGTTCGCGAGCCCGAAGCGCGGCAAGCCGCCCGTGCACCTCGCCGACCTCACTCCGGCCGAGCGGATCGAGAAGGTGAAGGAGCTGGGCCTTCCCGGGTTCCGCGCCAAGCAGCTCGCCACGCACTACTTCCGCCACTACACGTCGGACCCGGCGGAGATGACCGACCTCCCGGCGGGCATCCGCGACGACCTGGTCGCGGGCATGCTCCCGCCGCTGATGACCGAGGTGCGCCGCCTGGAGACCGACCGCGGCGACACGATCAAGTTCCTGTGGCGGCTGCACGACGGCGCGCTCGTCGAGTCGGTGCTCATGCGGTACCCCGGCCGCATCACCCTGTGCGTGTCGAGTCAGGCCGGCTGCGGCATGAACTGCCCGTTCTGCGCGACGGGTCAGGCGGGTCTCACGCGCAACATGTCGACCGCGGAGATCATCGAGCAGATCGTGCGCGCGAACCGCGCCATCGCGAACGGCGAGCTGGGCGGCAAGAAGCGCGACGACCACAGCATGGAGCGCGTGTCGAACATCGTCTTCATGGGGATGGGCGAGCCGCTCGCGAACTACAAGCGGGTCATGGATGCGGTGCGCACCATGGTCGCCCCGCAGCCCGACGGGCTCGGCATGAGCGCGCGCGGCATCACGGTGTCCACGGTCGGCCTCGTGCCCGCCATCAGGAAGCTGGCCGACGAGAACATCCCGGTGACGTTCGCGCTGTCGCTGCACGCGCCGGACGACCACCTGCGCGACGAGCTGATCCCGGTGAACTCCCGCTGGAAGGTCGACGAGGCGCTCGACGCGGCCTACGACTACTACGCCAAGACGGGTCGCCGCGTGTCGATCGAGTACGCGCTCATCAAGGACATGAACGACCACGCCTGGCGCGCCGACCTGCTGGCCGAGAAGCTGAATCAGCGCGGGCGCGGATGGGTGCACGTCAACCCGATCCCGCTGAACCCGACGCCCGGGTCGATCTGGACCTCGTCCGAGAAGGACGTGACGGATGAGTTCGTGCGCCGCCTGAACGACGCCGGCATCCCGACGACCCTTCGCGACACCCGCGGCAAGGAGATCGACGGGGCCTGCGGTCAGCTGGTCGCCACGACGGAGGACGAGGCCGCCGCCGCAGCGATGGCCTGAGGCGTCCGCTCGCGGCGGGCGTCAGCCGCGCCGAGGCGCTCTGCGCGGTCGAGCCACCGTGCGATGGTGCTCGCGTCGGCGCCTTTCACGCCGAGCATCCGGGTGCGTCGCACGGTGCGCACTCCGCACAGACGCAGCGTGTTCCTGGCGACCTGGGTCTGCGCTGGCAGCCCCGTGAAGGGCGCCGCGTACCAGGGGGTGTCGGCGAGCAGCAGCAATCGACCCTGCCGGGCGGGGAGCAGTCCTTGCGGAAGCCCCAGCGCGGTGTAGCGGTACTCCTGCTGCGGGAGGAGCGCGCGGTCGAAGAATCCCTTGAGCACCGCGGGGACCGAGCCCCACCAAAGCGGCGTCGCGACGGCGATGCTCGTCGCCTCGTGCAACGCGCGCTTGGCGTCGACGAGGGCGGGCTCCAGCGTCATCCGCTCCCGGTAGCCGAAGCGGAGGTGCGGGTCGAAGTCGAGGTCGCGCAGGGCCAGCACGCGCGCGTCGCCGTGCCCCTCCGCGTAGTGCCGGGCGATCGCGGCGGTCAGGGACTGCGGATCGGGGTGGCCATCGATCACGAGAGCGGTCATGCGGGTTCCTATCTGGACACTGTCAACTAGCTGGACAGTGTCAAGATAGGAGAGAATGTTGCGCATGTCAAGTTCGAAGACGGCCTATCACCACGGCGACCTGGCCCGCGCGCTGGAGGACGCCGCCATGCAGCTCCTGGAGCGCATGCCCGCCGGGGAGATCAGCCTGCGCGAGGTCGCACGGGCCGCGAACGTCAGCCACAACGCGCCGTATCACCACTTCGCCGACCGGCGCGGGCTGCTCAAGGCCATCGCCGAGCGCAGCATGGCCGACCTGCTCGCCCGCGTGCGGGAAGCCGTCGCCGGGGCGCGCACCCCGCGGACCGCGCTCGTTGCCGGCGGGTCGGCCTATGTGCGCTTCGCGGTGGAGCACCCGCACGCCTTCGACGCGGTGTACGACCCCACCGTGTGCGTCCCCGGGGCGCCGACGCCGACCATGGCCCCCCTGATCGAGGGTCTGGAGAGGGTGCTCGCCGAGGCCGCGGCCGCGGCGGGGCTCGACCGTCCGGCCGACGTCACCGCGCTGTGGGGTCTCGTCCACGGCCTCGGCACGCTCGCCGCCGCCGGGCACTTCACGCTCGACGACGCCCTGGCGGCCTACCGTGCCGCCGTGGAACGGCTGCTCGGCACCTGATCCTGGGAGCGGCTCGGAGGAGTCTTCCATGGGACGCACAGACGGCATTTCGTAGATTGTCGGGATGCCCTATTCCGCCCATCGCCCGGGTCGCTTCGACTCGCAGGGTCGGATCATCCTCGACGGCGACCCGAATGCCGAGACGGATGACCTCGACTTCCTGCGCGATTTCGAGCCGACGGGACCCGAGAACGATCCCTTCGTCGACGCGTCCGATCGGTCAGCGACCGCCCCGCTGACCGACGCCGCGGATCGCCCCGCGCCCGCGACCGAGGTGCCGGAGCCTTCCGCGCCCGTGACCGAGGCCGTCGAGGACGACGCCGCTGCGCAGAAGCCCGAGCGCGTGCGCCGACCCCGCCGCCCGCGCCGCCGTCGCACCGCGGCAGAGCGCCTGCGCGCCCTGGCGATCCTCGGCGGCGCCGAAGGCGAGATCCTCGACCGGGTTCCCGGCGAGACGCCGCGCTTCGTGCAGATGTTCTTCGTGCTCGCCGGCACCGCGCTGGTGTCCGCGATCTCCATGCTGTTCGCGCTGACCACCGGGGTGCAGGCCGCGATCTGGCTCGCCGTGCCGCTCGCGGTCGTGTGGGCGCTCATCATCTTCAACCTCGACCGGTTCCTCACCTCGACCATGACGTCGACGAGGAACGTGTGGAAGCTGATCGGCCTGGCGATCCCGCGCGTGATCATGGCGGCCATCATCGGCTTCGTCGTGGCGGAGCCGCTCGTGCTGCAGATCTTCCACAACGACATCTCCCGCGAGGTCGCGGCGACCAACATCGTGCAGGCGCAGTCCGATCAGGAGGCGCTGGAGTCCGGACCGGAGCGGAAGGCGCTCGACGCCGCGTCCGACCGGGTCGCTGCACTCGAGAATCAGGCGGCGACCGGCATCGTCGCGGGCACCGAGTCCTCCTCGGCCACCGAGTCGGCCGCGCAGGCCACGGTGGACGACCTCACCGCGAAGATGACCGCACAGCAGGCCGTGATCGACCAGGCGCGCGTGCTGTACCAGTGCGAACTGACGGGTGAGGGCGCCGGCACGGTCCCCGGCTGCACGGGCGTGAACGGCGAGGGCGCGAGCTCGCAGGCAGCCCAGGCACAGCTCAACGAGGCGCAGCAGACCTACGACGCGCTGGCCGCACAGCTGCGGACGGCGAACGAGGAGCTCGCGGCCGCGGGCTCCGCCGCGAAGGAGAACACGTCCGCCTCCGAGTCGCAGAACCGCGAACAGGCGAAGGACGAGCTGCCCGCTGCGCGCGACACCTACGACCAGGCGCTCGCCGCCTACAACGCCAGGGCCGACGCGGTGGCGCAGGGCAACGCGGGAGCGGTGGGCCTGCTCAGCCAGATCAGCGGACTCAACCGTCTGAGCGAGAAGGAGCCCGCGATCCTGTGGGCGCACATCCTGATCGCCGCGCTGTTCTTCATGATCGAGCTGCTTCCGGTGCTGGTGAAGGTGCTGACGAGCTACGGCGACCCGAGTCTCTACGAGAAGGCGCTCGCGATCCGCAAGCAGGTCGCCCTCGACAGGGTGACCGCGGAGGGCTTCCGCGACCGCGCCGAGATCGTGACGACGCCGGGGGCGCAAGCCACCTGAGTCCCGGGCGCCGCAGGACCCGGGGCGCAGGCGGACCACGTCGGACGCAGGCGGACTGAGTGGGGATCAGGCGGATCGGGTCGGGCGCAAGCGGACCCGAGTTGGGGCTCCGGCAGATCGGGGACGGCTCCGGCGCGCCGCCCCTTTGCGTTCAGGCGGATCGGGTCGGACGCAGGCGGCCCGGGTCGGACGCAAGCGGACCGGGGCTAGTTCCGGGGGCCGCTTCTCGGCGTTCAGGCGGCCGAGTATGGGATCAGGCAGGCTGAGCGCGGGCGCGGGTCGCGCTCGGCACTCAGGCGGACTGAGGTACGCGCGCTGCTGCGCGGTCCGGGGGGCGTGCGCGGTCGGAGCGCTCGCCCGGTCCGAGCGCGAGGGTGAGGAGGCCCGCCTCGACGCCGCGCGCTCGCGTCGCCGTGTGCGGGGTGGCGGCGGCTGCGGGGCGCGTCGCCGGTGAGGCGGTGCGGAGCAGGTCGGCGAGCGTCCGGGGCCGGAGCTCCGGGTCGGCGGCGACGGCGAGGGCGAGAGAGCGGATGAGGGCGACGACGGAGGGCGTCCTCGTCCAGTCGACGGCGGTGACGGCGGCCTCGACCTGGCGCAGCGCGGGCGCGAGCGCGGGATCGCCGACAGCGCTGTCGTCAGTGAGGTGATCCAGCAGCTGCTCGATGGTCCAATTCGTGTCGATTGGTCCGAGATCGAGCAGTTCGGTGGTGATCGCGGTGTCCATTGGTCCAGAATCGGATCTCATGAGCACGCAGCACAGGGCCAATGCCCTGCCAGTGGACCAGGGATCGGCCACGGTGGACTCGACCCGCGTGCCTGCCGCCCCTCCCGTCGCCACGGCGGAGCCTCTGGTGCAGGCGGGGGAGGCGTCGGCCGCCGGTCTCGCTGCCCGGCTCGGTCGGTGGACGCACGGCGACGGCACCCTCGCCCTCCGGCTCTCGCGGGCGCTGGCCGCCCTGATCGCGGGCGGTGAGCTGCGCGCGGGGGACCGGCTGCCCGCGGAGCGCGCCCTCGCCACCGTGGTCTCGGTGTCGCGCGGCACGGTGGTCTCGGCCTACGCCGCGCTCGCCGAACAGGGGCTCGTCGAGCGTCGACAGGGCAGCGGCACGCGGGTGTCCGGCGCCGCGTCGGGGGCTCCGGTCGCGCGTCCCGGCCGCGGCGAGGCGCTGTTCTCGGCCGTGCCCAACACGATCGATCTGCTGCGCACCGTGCCGCAGATCCCCGAGCTGGGTGTGCAGCTGATCCGCGACCATCAGCCGCGCCTCGACCTGGCACTGCTGCCGGAGACCGACCCGGCGGGGCTCCCCGCGCTCCGCGAGCTGATCGCCGACATGTACCGGGCGGAGGGCACGCCCACCACTCCGGAGCAGATCCTGGTGACGCATGGCGCCCAGCAGGCGATCAGCCTCGTGGTGAACGCGCTGGTCGGACCCGGAGACATCGTGCTCGCCGAGGAGATCACGTGGCCGGGGGTGACGGACAGCGTGGGGCTGCGCGGCGGGACCGTGCACGGGGTGCCGATGGGCGCGGACGGGCTGGACGTGGTCGCGCTGGAGCAGGCGATGGCGCGGCTCCGACCCGTGCTCGTCGCACTGAATCCGCACCATCAGAATCCCACCGGGACGCGTCTGCCCGCCGCGGCGCGGCACCGCGTGGCCGAGCTCGCCGCGCAGTACGGAGTGCCCGTGATCGAGGACAGGGTGGTGGCGGGCATCTCCTTCGACGGCGTGGTGCCGCCGACGCTCGCCGCCGAGCGGGTCGATGCCCCGATGATGGTCGTGGAGTCCGTGTCGAAGTGGGCCTGGGCCGGGCTGCGGATCGGGTGGCTGCGCGCCGACCCCGTGCTGGTGCGGCGGCTGCGCGGAGCCCGGCAGCTCGCCGACCAGTCCACGAGCGTGCCGGGGCAGCTGCTCGCGCTCGACCTCATCGCCCACGCCGATGAGCTGCGGCTGGCCAACAGCCGCGTCCACCAGGAGCGGCTGCGGCTGCTGGAGCAGCTGATGGCGGAGCACCTTCCGGACTGGACGTATGACGCGCCGCGCGGCGGGCTGTCGCTGTGGGCAGCGCTGCCCCGCGGCTCCGCCACCGCGCTGGCCAGGGTGGCGGCCGCGCACGGAGTGTCGATCGCAGGCACGGCTGCGTTCGCCGCCTCGGCCGCTCCGGACGACCACGTGCGCCTTCCCTTCACCGCGCCCGACGACGTGCTCGCGGAGGGCGTCCGTCGCCTGGGTGCCGCCTGGCGCGAATACCGGGAATCCCTCGACCGTCCGGCCTGAGCGTCCGCCGCCGGGACTAGCGTTGATCCATGGTCAACTATCGCTATCTCGGCAACAGCGGTCTCAAGGTCTCGGAGATCACCTACGGCAACTGGGTCACGCACGCTTCGCAGGTGGAAGACGACGCGGCCGTGAAGACCGTGCATGCCGCTCTCGACGCCGGCATCACCACGTTCGACACCGCAGACACCTACGCCAACACGGCCGCCGAGGTCGTGCTCGGCAGGGCGCTGGAGGGGCAGCGGCGCGAGGGGCTGGAGATCTTCACGAAGGTCTACTTCCCGACCGGCCCGAAGGGCCCGAACGACACCGGCTTGAGCCGCAAGCACATCATGGAGTCGATCAACGGCTCGCTGAAGCGACTCGGCACCGACTACGTGGATCTGTATCAGGCGCACCGCTTCGACTACGAGACCCCGCTGGAGGAGACGTTCCAGGCCTTCGCCGACGTCGTCCGTCAGGGCAAGGCGCTCTACATCGGCGTCTCGGAGTGGACGGCGGAGCAGCTCCGCGACGGTCACGCCCTGGCGAAGCAGCTCGGCATCCAGCTCATCTCGAACCAGCCGCAGTACTCGATGCTGTGGCGGGTCATCGAGGGCAAGGTCGTGCCCGCGTCGGAGGAGCTCGGGATCTCCCAGATCGTCTGGTCGCCCATGGCGCAGGGCGTGCTGAGCGGCAAGTACCTGCCGGGGCAGCCGGTGCCGGAGGGGTCGCGCGCGACCGACCAGAACTCGGGCGCCGGGTTCATCAAGAGCTTCCTGCAGGACGACATCCTCACCGCGGTGCAGCGTCTGAAGCCGATCGCCGAGCAGGCGGGGCTGTCGATGCCGCAGCTCGCGATCGCGTGGGTGCTGCAGAACCCGAACGTCGCGGCGGCCCTCGTGGGCGCCTCCCGTCCGGAGCAGCTCGCCGACACCGTCAAGGCCTCGGGCGTGACGCTCGACGCCGACACGCTCTCCGCGATCGACGAGGCCCTGGGCGACACGGTCAACCGGGACCCGGAGCACACCTACTCCGTCTCCCCGAAGAGCCGCCTGGTCTGACCCGGCCGAAGCGAAGACCCCCTCGCGCCGGTGACGGTGGAGGGGGTCTTCGCAGGTGGCGGACGTTTCGGCAGCCAGCAGCTCGCGCGATCGCTGACCCCCGTCGACTCCGCACGGGACGCCGGCGTCAGCCGAGGGTGATGTCGACCTGGATCTCCGTGGCGAGGCGCTCCAGGTCGGCGCGCAGCGCGTCGAGGTCGACGGTCGCCGGGACCTTCGCGATCACCGATGCCTCGAACAGCCGCCCGCCCGCCATCGCCGCATCGCGGGTCTCGGTCGCGAGCTCCTCGATGCTCAGAGCGTGCGCGTTCAGCACGGCCGACACCTCCCGGATGATGCCGGGGCGGTCGTTGCCCAGCACCTGCATCACCAGCAGCTGCTCCTCGGCCTCCGCCTGCTGCGGCGTCCCGGTCAGCACCGACAGGGTCAGCAGTCCCTGGCCCTGGATCGCGCGCAGCGCGGTCTCCAGCTCGCCCGCCCGCTCGGTGGGGATCGACACCTCGATCACGCCCGCGAAGGTTCCGGCGAGCTCGGCCAGGGAGCTGTTCTCCCAGTTGCCGCCGTGGGCGTCGACGACATCGGCGACCGCGGCGACGAGTCCCGGCCGGTCGGCACCCGCGACAGTGAGGATGAGTGTGGTCATGGCCTCAGCGTAGCCCGGGGTCAGACCGCCCAGACCCCCGACTCCAGGAAGTGCTCCAGGCGGGCGCGGTGCGGGGCGAGGTCCCACCCCTGCTGTGCGACCCAGTCGTCGGAGTAGTACGTGTTGGCGTAGCGCACACCGCTGTCGCAGATCAGCGTCACGACGCTGCCGGTCTCGCCCGCGGCCCGCATCCGGGCGATGAGCTGGAAGGCGCCGTACAGGTTCGTGCCCGTGGAGCCGCCGGCCCAGTGCAGGGTGCGCTCGCGGAGCAGGCGGATCGCGGCGATGGAGCCCGCGTCCGGCACCTGGATCATCTCGTCGATCACGGTCGGCACGAACGAGGCCTCCACGCGGGGGCGCCCGATGCCCTCGATGCGGCTCGGGCGACCGGCGGGCGGGTCGACCGTGCCGGCCCATCCGTCGTAGAAGGCCGAGCCCTCGGGGTCGACCACCGCGATCCGGGTCTCATGCCGGCGGTAGGTCACGTACCGGCCGAAGGTCGCGCTCGTGCCGCCGGTGCCCGCGCCGGTGACGATCCACCTCGGGATGGGGTGCCGCTCCTGGGCGAGCTGGCTGAACACGCTCTCGGCGATGTTGTTGTTGCCGCGCCAGTCGGTCGCCCGCTCGGCGAACGTGAACTGGTCGAGGTAGTGGCCCTGGCACCCGGCCGCGAGCCGCTGCGCCTCGGGTGACATGTCCTCCGCCCGATCCACGAAGTGGCAGGTGCCGCCGTAGAACTCGATCAGGTCGATCTTCTCCTGCACGGTAGACCGCGGCACGACGGTGATGAAGGTGAGGCCGAGCATGCGGGCGAAGTACGCCTCGGATACGGCGGTCGAGCCGCTCGACGACTCCACGAGCGTCGTGCCCTCGCGGATGCGGCCGTTCACCAGGCCGTACAGGATGAGCGAGCGCGCCAGACGGTGCTTCAACGACCCGGTGGGGTGCACCGACTCGTCCTTCAGGTACAGGTCGATGCCCCACTCGGCCGGCAGCGGGAACAGGTGCAGGTGCGTGTCGGCGCTGCGGTTCGCGTCGGCTTCCAGCAGGGCGATCGCGGTGCTGGTCCAGTCGCTCATGCCTTCGAGCGTAGCGGGGTGCTCAGCCGACGGTGCCGGCGGGGGAGGCGCCGCCCGATCCGTCGAGATGCAGCAGCGAGGCCTGTGACTGCTCCTGCTGCAGCTGGAACTCGAAGCGGGAGCGGTCGCCGCGGTGATACGCGATGAAGTACTCGATGGGCACGCCGTCCTCGCTGCGGCTGACACTGCGCAGGCGGAGCAGGGCCGACCCGGCGCTGATGCCGAGGTGCTGCGCCTGGTCGTGCGTGGCCACGGTCGCCTCCGCGGAGCGCACGCCGTGCGTCGCGACGATGCCGTGCTCTGCGAGCAGCCGGTACAGCGACGCCTCGGTGAGGTCGGCACCGAGGGTCACGCCGCCGACCGCCTCCGGCATCCACGTGGTCGACAGGGACCACGGCTCGCCGTCCACGTGGCGCAGCCGCTCCAGCGCGACGACGGGCGAGCCGACCGGCACCTCCAGCGCCAGCGCGACCTCCTCATCCGCCACGGTCTGCTCGTGCCGCAGCACGTCGCTGTGCACGTGCCCGCCACGGCGCTCCACGTCGTCGTACAGGCCGACGAGCGTGTGCACGAGACTCTCGCTCGTGCGGGGGCGGGAGACGAAGGTGCCCTTGCCCTTCACGCGCTCGACGAGGCCCTCGTGCTCGAGCTGCGCGAGGGCCTGCCGCACGACCGTGCGGGAGATGCCGTAGCGCTCGCACAGGCGGTGCTCGCCGGGCAGGGGGTCGCCCGGCTGCAGTCCGTCCCTGGCGATGCCGTCGATGATCAGCTGGCGCAGCTGGTCGTACATGGGGGCAGCGGAGTGGCGGTCGATCGCATCCTCGACGGTGGTCATCAGTACGCCACCCCCGCGTGCAGGATCACGTTGGCGTAGGGCGTGTACTCGCCGGAGCGCACGAAGGCCCGGGCCGCATGCGTGCGCTCCTTGAACGCGACATGCGGCACCATCACGATCTCGAAGCCCATGCCGGCGAACCGCTCGCGCAGCGCCTCCAGCATCTCGGGGCTCTGCTCGGCGATCTCGGCGGAGACCGTCGCCCCCTCCACCACGAGCTCGGCGAGCACGGTGTCGAGCACGTCGAGGAACGCCGGGGCGCCGGGCCGGTAGGCGAGGTCGATGCGCTCGGCGCCGGGCGGGATCGGCAGGCCGGCGTCGGTCACGACGAGCATGTCGGTGTGCCCGGTCTCGCTGATGACCCGCGACAGGGCGGGGTTGATCGTGGTCGACGTCTTGCGCATCGGTGCTCCTGGGTTCAGTTCGGGACGGCGGCGGTGGTGCGCTCCGCGAGGAAGGCCTCGACGTCGGCGCGGTGGGGGAGGCTCGGAGACGCCCCCTGCTTCGTGACGGTGAGGGCTCCGGCGGCCGTCGCCAGGCGCACCGCGTCCGTCAGCGTCGCTCCGCTCGCGAGCGCGGCGCCGAGGTAGCCCGCGTAGGCGTCGCCGGCGGCGGTGGTGTCCACGGCCTCGACGGGGAAGGGCGGGACGACCGTGGCGCCCTCCGGCGTCACCACGCACGAGCCCTGACCCGCGAGCGTGATGACCGCGGCCCCGACGCCCTGCTCCAGGAACCAGCGCCCTGCGCGCTCCGCGGAAGCGGCATCCGTCACCTCGATGCCGCTGATGAGCGAGGCCTCCGTCTCGTTGGGCGTGACGATGTCGATGCTGCGCCAGATCGCAGGCTCCAGCTCGGCGGCGGGGGCCGGGTCGAGGATCACGGTCATCCCGTGTGCGCGGCCCTGCCCGGTGATGTGGGCCGTGAGTGCGGACGGCGTCTCCAGCTGCGTGAGCAGCACCGACGTGGTGGGCGCGAGCGCCGCCAGGGCCTCGTCGATCTGTTCGGTGCTCAGCGCCGCGTTGGCGAGCGGCACCATGACGATGTCGTTCTGGGCCGAGGCGTCGACCCGGATGTGCGCGATCCCGGTCGGGCCCGGTACGGTGCGCAGGTGGGCGAGGTCGACGCCCGCCGCGGTGAGCCCGTCGACCACGAGGTCGTGGAACAGGTCGTCTCCGACGCAGCCCACGAAGCTCGTACGTGCGCCGGAGCGCCCGGCGGCGACCGCCTGGTTCGCGCCCTTGCCGCCGAGCATCAGGGTGAACTGATCGCCGAGGATGGTCTCTCCGCGCGCGGGCAGCCGCCCGGAGAAGGTCGTGACGTCGGCCGTGACACTGCCGACGATGACGACGCCGGAGCGGTCGCCGGGGTGTGCGGGGGTCATCTCGCTCCTGATCCTCCTCGACAGCGCGGGGCGCTCCCGTGTCTTTGACAAGGATCGGGAGCTGTCATTACATTAGCCGAGTCCCCACCTGTAACGACAGGTTGTCCGCGAGGAGACCCCGATGACCCCGATCGCGCCCCGCCTGTACGTCGACAGCGCCGACACCGACCGCGTCTCCCGACTGCTCGCCGCGGGCGTCGTGCACGGCGTGACCACGAACCCGACGATCCTCGAGCGTGGGGGACGCACGGCGGCCGAGATCCCCGACCTGTACGCGCGGTGGACCGATGAGGGCGCGCGCGAGGTGTTCTTCCAGACCTGGGGCGGCGACACCGCGTCCTTCCTGCGCAACGCCGAGGGGATCCGCGCTCTCGGAGACCGGGTGGCCGTGAAGGTCCCCGCCACCGCCGCCGGCTTCGCCGCGGCCTCGGCCCTCGTCCGCGACGGGGCGACCGTGCTCGTCACCGCCGTGTACTCCGTGGGACAGGCGCTCGCATGCGCAGCCATCGGCGCGCAGTACATCGCCCCGTACCTCGGGCGCATGCGCGACGCGGGGATGGACGGCGACGCCGTGATCGCCCGGATGCAGGAGATGTGCGCGGGCAGCGGATCGAACGTGCTCGCCGCCTCCCTCCGCTCCGCCGACGACATCACGGGGCTGCGCGCCGCCGGCATCCCCTTCTTCACCGCCGCGCCGGACGTGATCGAGCAGCTGCTGTTCCACGAGGTCAGCGACAGCTCCGCGACCGACTTCGACGCCGCGATGGGGCGCCTGGGCGCCTGACCGCTCGTCCGCAACTCCTCGAGAATCGCGCGGGGGCGCGCCCACGCGCCGATATCGGGCGGTTGTGCGAGCGATTCTGAGGAGTTGTGTGCGGCTGCTCAGGCCGACGCGGCCTGCCGGAGCCAGCGCTCGACGCCGGCGATGTGAGCCGTGGCGAGCGAGGTCGCCAGGGCGGAGTCGCGCTGGGCGATGGCATCGGCGATGGCACGGTGCTCCGACAGCGTGCGCTCGACCGCGCCGCCCTCCGTGAGCCCGCGCCACACGCGCGCCCGCACGGTCTGGCTGCTCAGGTGCTCGATCAGGCTCGCGAGGTAGGCGTTGCCCGCCATTCCCACGATCTCCCGGTGGAAGCGGATGTCGTGCTCCACCAGCTCCTCGATCCCGACCGAGGCATCGATGCCGTCCACTTCCTCCTGCACGGCAGCGATCGCCTCGTCCGAGCCCAGCGTCGCCGCGAGTCCCGTGGCCTGAGACTCGAGCATGCGCCGCACCGCGAACATCTCCAGCATGGAGTCGTCGTCGTGCATGTCCACCACGAAAGCGATGGCCTCCAGCAGCAGATGCGGCTCCAGGCTCGTGACGTAGGTGCCGTCGCCGCGGCGCACGTCGAGCACGCGGATCACCTCGAGCGCCTTGACGGCCTCGCGCATCGAGTTGCGGGACAGGCCGAGCCGCTCGGACAGCTCCTTCTCCGGGGGCAGGCGATCCCCGGGGGCGAGCTCGCCCGACACGATCATCGCCTTGATCTTCTCGATCGCCTCGTCAGTGACAGCCATGGCGTCATCCTCGCACAGTGATCGGATGTCTGCGGCAAGATGGGGGCATGCGCACCCTCGACTCGCACCTGCACCTGTGGGATCCGGACGCCCTGACGTACGCGTGGCTGGACGGCCCCCTCGCGGGGCGGTTCGCGGACCCGGAGCTGGACGCCGTACGGGTGGACAGCGCCACGGAGGAGCGTGCGGTCTTCGTGCAGGCCGAGACCACCGAGGACGACTTCCTGGCCGAGGTGCAGTGGGTCGCCGCGCGGGCCTCGCACCTCGGCGTGGTCGGCATCGTCGCGGGGGCCCGGCTCGACCGCGGCACCGACACCACCGTGCACCTGGAGAGTCTTTCGGCGGAACCGCTCGTGGTCGGCGTGCGACACCTGCTGCAGGACGAGGCCGACGCGGTGGCGCTGTCCTCGGCCTTCATCACGGGCGCGCGTGAGGTCGCCGCACGGGGCTGGAGCTTCGACGCGTGCGTCCGGGCGGAGCAGCTTCCCGACGTGGCGCGGCTCTCCGGCGCGATCCCCGAGCTGCGGATCGTGCTCGATCACCTCGGCAAGCCGGCCGTGGGGACGGCGGGTTCGCCGCTCGCGCCGACCGTGGAGTGGGAGCGGGACCTCGCCGAGCTCGCCCGCCATCCCCAGGTGCACTGCAAGGTGTCGGGCCTGCCTGCGGAGGCCGGGGGCGACTGGAGCCTCGCCCAGCTGGAGCCGTTCCTCGATGTCGCGGCCGATCTCTTCGGGCCCGAGCGGCTGATGTGGGGGACGGACTGGCCGGTGTCCGCCGTCGGGCCTGCCGCCTCCGGCGCCGCGACATATCAGCCGGACGCCCGCCGTCGCTGGGCGGAGGCGGTCGCGGAGTGGGCGCAGTCCCGCGGCATCGATCAGCAGGCCCTCTTCCACGACACCGCTGCCGTGTTCTACCGCCTCTGACCGCGGCACCCTCGCGGCCCGCGCGCCCTCGCTCCCGGGGCTGTACACGCGGAAAGGCCCGGCCCCGCGAGGGAACCGGGCCTTCACGAAGGCGGCCGCGTCATTCCGGACGGAGCCGCAGCTGCGCCATGCCGCCGTCCACCTCGATGAAGGTGCCCGTGGTCGAGCCCGCCGCGGGGCTCACCAGGTAGGCCACGGCCGCGGCGACCTCGTCCGGGCTCACGAGCCGTCCGTGCGGCTGCCGTGCTTCGAGGGCGGCGCGCTCGGCCTCCGGGTCCGCCGCGGAGTCGAGCAGTCGGCCGACCCAGGGGGTGTCGGCGGTGCCGGGGTTGACCGCATTGACGCGGATCCCCTCGCGCAGGTGGTCGGCGGCCATCGCGCGGGTGAGGGCCGACACGGCGCCCTTGGACGCGGAGTACAGCGCGCGCTGGGGGAGTCCGGTGCTCGAGGCGATGGAAGCCGTGTTGCACACCGCGGCGGCGGGGGACTTCCGCAGCCACGGGAGGGCGGCGGCGGTCACGCGCGCGATGCCCGTCACGTTGATGGACAGCACCCGTGCCCACTCATCGTCGTCGTTCGCCGTGATGTCGCCCTGCGCGCCGACGCCGGCGTTGTTGACCACGACGTCGATGCGACCGAAGCGCTCCGCGACGGCGGCCACGGCGGCCTCCACGCTGGCGCGGTCGGACACGTCGGCCGTGAAGGCGGCGAAGCGCTCGTCGGCGTTCGCGGTGTCGCGGTCGAGCACGGCGATCGTCGCGCCGTCCTCGTGCAGCCGTCGCGCGATCGCGGCGCCGATGCCGGACGCCCCTCCCGTGACGATCGCGACCAGTCCTTCCATCGTTGCGCTCACTTCTGCTCCTCCCAGGCGATGAAGTCCTGGCGCTGGCGCCCGAGACCGTCGATCTCGATCTCGACCACGTCGCCCGCGGCCAGGTAGGGGTACTTGCCGGACAGGGCCACGCCCTGCGGGGTGCCGGTGAGGATCAGGTCGCCCGGCTCGAGGGTGACGTACTGCGACAGGTGGTGCACGATCTGCTCCACCGAGAAGATCATGTCGCTGGTGTTCGAGTCCTGTCGAGGCTCGCCGTTGACGAAGCTCCGCAGGCCGAGCGCCTGATGGTCGACCTCGTCGGGGGTGACCAGCCACGGGCCGGTGGGGTTGAAGCCGAACGCGATCTTGCCCTTCGACCACTGCCCGCCGGAGACCGCCAGCTGGAAGTCGCGCTCCGAGACGTCGTTCGCCGCGACGAAGCCGGCCACGTGCGCCATCGACTCCTCGGGCGAGTCCAGATAGGCGGTGCGGGTGCCGATCACGATGCCGAGCTCGACCTCCCAGTCGGTCTTCTCGCTGCCGCGCGGGATGGTCACGGCGTCGTTCGGACCGACGACGGTGTTCGGCGTTTTCAGGAAGATGATCGGGATGGTCGGCGGCTCGGACCCGGACTCGGCCGCGTGGGCGGCGTAGTTCATGCCGATGCAGATCACGGCGCTGGGTCGGGCGATGGGCGCGCCGATGCGCAGGTCGGCGGCGCCGGGCAGCTCGGGCAGCTCGCCGGCGTCGCGGGCGGCGGCCACGCGGGCGCGGAAGTCACCGGCGAGGAACTCACCGTTGACATCGGATGTCAGTGGGCGGAGGTCGAGGTAGCGGTCACCCTCAATGAGGACGGGGATCTCCGCCCCGGGGGTGCCGAGCCGCGCGAACTTCATGATTCTCCTGATCGTTCGGGAAGCCGCTCTGCGGCGGCCGGTCTCGTTGACAGTATAGACATCGGATGTTTACACTCCAAGGGATCCGCACGGAAGACAGAGCCGTGCATGGAGAGGAATCCCGTGAGCCGTATCGTCGCCCTCGACACCACCGACATCCGCTTCCCCACGTCGCTGAGCCTCGACGGGTCGGATGCCATGAACCCCGACCCCGACTACTCCGCCGCGTACGTGATTGTCCGCACGGACGCCGGCGACGGCATCGAGGGCCACGCGTTCGTGTTCACGATCGGTCGGGGCAACGACGTGCAGGTCGCGGCGATCGATGCGCTCGCCGGGCACCTGGTCGGCCGTGAGATCGAGCCCCTGCTCGACGACATGGGCGGCACCTTCCGCGAGATCATCGGCGACTCGCAGCTGCGCTGGCTCGGTCCCGAGAAGGGCGTCATGCACATGGCCATCGGCGCCGTGATCAACGCCCTGTGGGACATCAAGGCCAAGCGCGCCGGGCTGCCGCTGTGGCAGCTGCTCGCCCGGATGACCCCGGAGGAGCTGGTCGACCTGGTCGACTTCCGCTACCTGACCAACGCGCTCACCCGGGACGAGGCGCTGCAGATCCTGCGCGCCGCCGAGCCGGGCCGCGCCGAGCGCGAGCAGCAGCTGCTGGCCACGGGCTACCCCGGCTACACCACCAGCCCCGGCTGGCTCGGGTACTCCGACGAGAAGCTGGAGCGGCTCGCCCGCGAGGCCATGGCCGACGGCTTCACGCAGATCAAGCTCAAGGTCGGCGCCGACCTGCAGGACGACATCCGCCGCTTCCGCAAGGCCCGCGAGGTGTGCGGGCCCGACTTCCCCATCGCGATCGACGCGAACCAGCGCTGGGAGGTGTCGGAGGCGATCGACTGGGTGAACGCGCTCGCCGAGTTCCGCCCCGCCTGGATCGAGGAGCCCACGAGCCCGGATGACATCCTCGGTCACGCCGAGATCGCGCGCGGCGTCGCTCCGATCCGCGTCGCCACCGGCGAGCACGCGCAGAACCGGATGATCTTCAAGCAGCTGCTGCAGGCCGAGGCCATCTCCGTCATGCAGATCGACGCGGTGCGCGTCGCCGGCGTCAACGAGAACATCGCCAACCTCCTGCTCGCGGCGAAGTTCGATGTGCCCGTGTGCCCGCACGCGGGCGGCGTCGGGCTGTGCGAGGCCGTGCAGCACCTCTCGATGTTCGACTTCATCGCCGTCTCCGGCACCCGCGAGGGGCGGCTGATCGAGTTCGTCGACCACCTGCACGAGCACTTCGTTGTGCCGACCGACATCCAGGGCGGTGCGTACATGGCTCCGACCGCGCCGGGCACGGGCATGGAGATGAAGGCGGACAGCATCGCGGAGTACACCTGGAAGGGTGCGCATGTCCACGCCTGACCGCCTCGCCGTCCCGACCCTCGGCTACGGCGCCGCGAACGTCGGCAACCTCTTCCGCGAGCTGTCCGACGACGACGCCTGGGCCGTGCTCGACGCGGCGTGGGAGAGCGGCATCCGCTTCTACGACACGGCGCCCCATTACGGGCTCGGCCTGTCGGAGCGGCGGCTCGGCGCGTTCCTGCAGACCAAGCCGCGCGACGAGTACGTCCTGTCCACCAAGGTCGGCCGGCTGCTGCGCGCGAACCCTGACCACGCGCCCGGCGGCCTCGACACCGCGAACGACTTCCACGTGCCGGACGACCTGCGGCGCGTGTGGGACTTGTCGGCCGAGGGCATCCGTGCGAGCCTCGACGAATCGCGCGAGCGGCTCGGCATCGAGCGCATCGACCTGCTCTACCTGCACGACCCGGAGCGGCACGACCTCGACCTCGCGCTCGCGGAGGCCCTGCCCGCCCTGGAGCAGCTGCGCGCGGACGGCGAGGTCGCCGCGATCGGCATCGGCTCGATGGTGTCGGAGGCCCTCGCGGCCTCGGTGCGCTCCGCCGACCTGGACCTGGTGATGGTCGCCGGGCGGTACACACTGCTGGAGCAGCCCGCCGCCGTCGACGTGCTGCCCGCGTGCCGGGAGAACGGGACGGGGATCGTCGCGGCCTCGGTGTTCAACTCCGGACTGCTGGCGGCGGATGAGCCGCGTCGCGACGGACGCTACGAGTACGGGCAGCTCCCCGACGAGCTGTGGGACCGCCTTGTCCGCATCGCCCGGGTGTGCGCTGACCATGGGGTGCCGTTGCCGGCGGCTGCGATCCAGTTCCCGCTGCAGTCCGACGTGGTGCGCTCGGTCGTCGTGGGCGGCAGTCGCCCCGCGCAGCTGCAGCAGAACGCCGAGTACGCTGCCCTGGAGATCCCCGCGGCGCTGTGGGAGGACCTGGCCGCCGAGGGCCTCATCCCCGCGGCCTGACGCTCGCGACACCCGACCGAGAGGAGCCGTCGTGCTCGAAGGAATCAACCCGCTGCTGACGGGCGAGCTGCTGCTGCATCTTGACCGGATGGGCCACTCGGACGCGGTGGTCGTCGCCGACGCGCACTTCCCCGCGTGGGCCCTCGGTGCCCGCGTGGTCGACCTGCCCGGCACGACGACCCCGGAGGTGGTGGCAGCCATCCGCAGCGTGCTTCCCCTCGACGACGCCCCCGGCATCGACCTGATGACCTCCGCCGACGGCGCCGTGCTCGACGTGCAGCGGGAGCTCATGGCGGCCGCCGGCACCGAGCTCGACACGACTCGCTTCGTGGAGCGCTTCGCGTACTACGACGTCGCAACGGGGGCGTACCTGATGGTGCGCACGGGCGAGACCCGCAAGTACGGCAACGCCCTGCTCCGCAAGGGCGTCGTCGGTCACCTCTCCGCGTGATCGGCGGTTCATAACTCAGGAGATCTGCGCGGATCTCATCCGCGGCCGGGTCCCCCACCGCCGCACGCGCCGATTCTCCTGAGTTGTGAACCGGTCCGAACGGGGATCAGCGGCCCCGCGTGGACTCGCGCACCACGAGCTCGGCGGGGAACGGGGTCGTCGCGGGCGGACGGGCCGTGGGGTCGGCGAGCTGCTGCAGCAGGGCGGTCCCCGCGGCGCGGCCGATCTCGTAGCCGGGCTGTCGCACGCTCGTGAGCGGCACCACGCTCTGGTGGGCCTCGGCCACGTCGTCGAAGCCGATCAGCGCGATCTCCTCCGGCACCCGGATGCCGTGTCGCAGCAGCGGGGTCAGCACCCCGAGCGCGACCATGTCGTTCGCGGCGAACACGGCGTCGGGGCGCTCGTGGGGCGGGAGCGCGGCGATGCGTGCGCCCGCGCGGAGGCCGTCCTCGGTCGTGAGGTGGTCCACGTCCGTGACCGACACCGTGGCGTCGGTGCCCGCGACGGCCTCACGCAGCCCGGCCAGCCGGTTGTTCGATTCGGTCACCGCGGGAGTGCCGAGGAACAGCAGGCGACGGCGACCGAGCGACAGCAGGTGTTCGCCCGCCAGCCGGCCTCCGCCGTGGTCGTCGAACGTGACCGAGGCGACGGTGGGGGATTCGCGGATCGGGCCGATCACGACGGAGCGGATGCCGCGGTCGGCGAGCTGCTCCAGCCGCGGCACCACGTCGCCGAGCGGATAGATGACGATGCCCTGCACGCGGTGCGCCTCGAACATGTCGATGTTGTGGCGCTCGCGGTCGCGGTCGCGATCGCTGTTGCTGAAGAAGAGCGACCATCCGCGCTCGCGCGCCACGTCGTCGACGCCGCGGGACAGGTCGTGGAAGTACGGCAGCCATGCGTCGAGCAGGATGAGCGCGAGCGCCTTGCTCGATCCCGCACGCAGCTGCCGCGCCGACTCGTTCGGGACGAAGCCGAGCTGTTCGATCGCGGCGCGCACCTTCTCGCGGCTGGCGGCGCCGAGCACGTGCGGGTGGTTCAGGTAGTTCGAGACGGTGGACGAGGAGACGCCGGCGAGTGCGGCCACGTCTTTCACGCTGGCGGGCATCGGTCTCCTTCGTCGGCGGGCGACGGCGTGGGTCGCAGCGTCGCGGGACCAGGCTAGCCGAGGACTTGGAACGTGCCAAGAAAGTTCTTGACTCGCCCCGCGGGCCGACGTAGCGTGGCACGCACATCGGAATTGGAACGTGCCAAGTCCGCACGGCGACGGTGCCGCACACCCGCCGGGAGAGGTCCCATGAACATCGGCTGCCACGGACTCGTCTGGACCGGGAGCTTCGACGCCGACGGCATCCGTCTGGCGGTGGAGAAGACGAAGCAGGCGGGGTTCGACCTGATCGAGTTCCCGCTCATGGACCCGTTCTCCTTCGACGTGGCGGCGGCGAAGGAGGCTCTGGCCGAGCACGGTCTCGCGGTCTCCGCCTCCCTCGGCCTCTCCGACGAGACCGACATCACGAGCGCCGACCCGACGGTGGTCGCCGCGGGGGAGGCGCTGCTGCTCCGGGCCGTGGACGTGCTGGCCGAGCTCGGCGGCACGCACTTCTGCGGCGTGATCTACAGCGCCATGAAGAAGTACATGGATCCGGTCACGCCGGAGGGGCTCGCGAGCAGCCGCCGCACGATCGCCCGCGTCGCCGACCACGCGGCCGCGCGCGGGGTCGCCGTCTCCCTCGAGGTCGTGAACCGCTACGAGACCAACGTCCTCAACACCGCGCGCCAGGCGCTGGCATACCTCGCTGAGGTGGATCGCCCGAACCTCGGCATCCACCTCGACACGTACCACATGAACATCGAGGAGTCGGACATGTTCGCGCCGGTGCTCGACGCGGCCCCGGCCCTGCGATACGTGCACATCGGCGAGAGTCACCGCGGCTATCTCGGCACCGGGACGGTCGACTTCGACACGTTCTTCAAGGCGCTCGGTCGCATCGGCTACGACGGCCCGATCGTGTTCGAGTCGTTCTCCTCGGCGGTGGTGGCTCCCGACCTCAGCCGCATGCTCGGCATCTGGCGGAACCTCTGGACCGACAACATCGAGCTGGGCGGGCATGCCAACGCGTACATCCGCGACAAGCTCGTCGCCGTGGACTCGATCCGCCTGCACTGAGAGGGCGGCGACGGGTTGAGATCAAGATGTTATTACAGGTCTTCCGTCGTCATGGATCGTTAGATACATTTAGATACAACTTGCACAGACCCGGGTGCAGGACGCAGAATTGATCCGATGTTTCCGGCGGAATGATCCGTCGGCGTCGCAACAGGACCTTCAAGGAAGCAGGTGAGCGCATGAGTGGACCCATCCTCAGGGTCGAGGGGATCAGCAAGGGATTCCCCGGCGTGCAGGCGCTGAAGGACGTGCATCTCGAGGTGCGCGAGGGTGAGGTGCTCGTGCTCGTGGGCGAGAACGGCGCCGGCAAGTCCACGCTGATGAAGATCCTCTCCGGGATCTACACGAAGGACGAGGGCACGATCACGTTCGAGGGCCGAGAGGTCGAGCTGACCAGCCCCCTCCAGGCGCAGGAGCTCGGCATCACGATCATCCATCAGGAGCTCAACCTGATGCCGGATCTGACCGTGGCGCAGAACATCTACGTGGGGCGTGAGCCCACCACGGGGCCGTTCCTGTCGGAGCGCAAGCTCAACAAGCAGACCGCCGAGCTGCTGCAGCGCCTCGACATCCACCTCAACCCGCGTCAGCTCGTGGGCGAGCTCACGGTGGCCGAGCAGCAGATGGTCGAGATCGCGAAGGCGCTGTCCTTCAACGCCAAGGTCCTGATCATGGACGAGCCGACCTCCGCCCTCACCGACAGCGAGGTCGAGACGCTGTTCGTGCTGATCGAGCAGCTCAAGGCGCGCGGCACCGGCATCGTCTACATCTCCCACCGCATGGACGAGCTCCGCCGCCTCGCCGACCGGGTGACTGTGCTCCGCGATGGCACATACATCGGATCACTCGACAAGTCCGAGATCACGATCCCCACGATCATCGAGATGATGGTCGGCCGTGTGATCGACGAGGGAACGCGCCCCCAGGCCCGCGAGCACCTCAACGATCCCATCGTCCTCGACGTGCAGGGACTGTCGACCAAGTCGCTCTTGAAGGACGTGTCGTTCCAGCTGCACAAGGGCGAGATCCTGGGCTTCGCCGGGCTCATGGGTGCCGGTCGCACCGAGACCGCACGAGCCGTCATCGGCGCCGACCACCGCGACGGCGGCACCATCACGATCGGTGGACGGCAGGTGCGGATCGGCCAGCCCGCCGATGCGGTCAAGCACGGGGTCGGCTACCTCTCCGAAGACCGCAAGCTGCTCGGCCTGATGCTGGAGCAGGACGTCACATTCAACACCGTGCTCGCCTCGCTCGGCTCCTACGCGAACGGCATCGGCTGGATGGGCGACGGCAAGGCCAAGAACCGCACCAAGGAGTACGTGCAGCAGCTGCGCGTGAAGACCCCGTCGGTGAACCAGGTCGTCAAGCTCCTCTCCGGAGGGAACCAGCAGAAGGTCGTCATCGCCCGGTGGCTGATGCGCGACTGCGACATCCTCATCTTCGACGAGCCGACCCGAGGCATCGACGTCGGCGCGAAGGAGGAGATCTACCGCCTCATGCAGCAGCTCGCCGACGCGGGCAAGTCCATCATCGTCATCTCGTCGGAGCTCCCCGAGATCCTCCGTGTCGCGAACCGCATCGCCGTGTTCGCGAACGGGCGCATCACCGGGACGCTCCGCAACGAGGAAGCCAGCCAGGAGAAGATCATGCAACTCGCAGCCCACGGGGAGGAAGACTGATGAGCACCCCACAGCAGTCCGGATCGTCGACGACGACGATCATCCAGACGGCGGTGAACGAGAACACCGACAAGCGCGACGTCGCCGGGTTCCTGAAGCGCCAGTTCCAGCAGTCCCTCGCGTTCGGCACGCTGATCGTGCTGGTGATCTTCTTCTCGATCGCCAGCCCGAACTTCTTCACCTTCAGCAACATCGCGACCGTGCTGCTGTCGACCGCGGTCATCGGCATCCTCGCCCTCGGCACCACGTTCGTCATCATCACGGGCGGCATCGACCTGTCGATCGGCACCGGCATGGCGCTGTGCGCCGTGATGACGGGCGTGATCGTCACGAACCTCGGGCTGCCGGTGTGGCTCGGCGTGATCGGCGGCATCGCGACGGGTGTGCTGATGGGGCTCATCAACGGGGTCAACATCACGTTCCTGCGGCTGCCCCCGTTCATCGCGACCCTCGCCATGATGATGATCGCGGGCGGTCTCGCCCTCGTGATCTCGAACGTCGCGCCGATTTACTTCTCGACCTCCGCGCCCGACTTCAAGAAGATCGCGCTCGGCGTCATCATCCCCGGCATCCCGAACGCCGTGCTGATCACGGCCGCGCTCGCGATCGTCGCGTACCTCGTGCTGTCGAAGACCCTCCTCGGCCGCTACACGTTCGCGATCGGCTCGAACGAGGAGGCCACCCGCCTCTCCGGCGTCAACACCCGTCGCTGGACGATCCTCATCTACATGTTCGCCGGCGCCTTCACCGGCATCGCGGGCATCGTGATCGCCTCCCGCCTCGACTCCGCCCAGCCGCAGATCGGCACCGGCTACGAGTTGCAGGCCATCGCGGCCGTGATCATCGGCGGCACCTCGCTGCTCGGCGGACGCGGCTCGATCCTCGGCACCGTGATCGGCGCGCTGATCATGAGCGTGCTCGTCAACGGCCTGCGGATCATGTCGATCCAGACGGAGTGGCAGAACATCGTGGTCGGCATCGTGGTGCTGCTGGCCGTGTTCCTCGACTCGCTGCGCAACCGTCAGCGCACCTGAGACACGGACGGCGGCGAATCCCGTGCCCGCCGTCGTCCACCCGGCCACCGCCGGACCGCGGAGCGATCCGCACAGGCACCAGGAATGTCCACCGCCGGCCCGCCGGCACCCACACAGAACAATGGAGTTTCCATGAAATTCGGCAAGAAGACCGCCTTCGCGGCGCTCGTGGCCGCATCCGCGCTCGTGTTCGCCGGCTGTGCCGGCGGCGGCGACGTGATCGAAGAAGGATCCGGCGGAGGCAGCGGCAGCGGCGACGGTGAGATGTACATCGCCATGGTCTCGAAGGGCTTCCAGCACCAGTTCTGGCAGGCCGTGAAGAAGGGCGCCGAGCAGAAGGCCGAAGAGCTCGGCGTGAAGATCACGTTCGAGGGCCCCGCCGCGGAGACCGAGATCGCCCAGCAGCTCGAGATGCTGACCGCCGCGATCGACAAGAACCCGGATGCCATCGCGTACGCCGCGCTCGACCCGGAGGCGTGCGTCGCCCCGCTCGAGCAGGCGAAGTCGAAGGACATCCCCGTCGTCTACTTCGACGCCCCGTGCGACGGCGATGTGGGCCTCAGCCTCTCCGCCACCGACAGCAAGGTCGCGGGTGCGCTCGCGGCCGAGCACATGGCGGAGCTCATCGGCGGCGAGGGCCAGGTCGCGATCGTCGGCCACTCGCAGATCAACTCGACCGGTGTCGAGCGTCGCGACGGCTTCGTCGAGAAGATCGAGGCGGACTACCCGGACATCGAGATCGTCGACATCCAGTACGGCGACGGCGACCACCTGAAGTCGGCCGACATCGCGAAGACCCTGATCGCGGCGCACCCCGACCTCAAGGGCATCTACGGCACCAACGAGGGCTCCGCCATCGGCGTCGTGAACGCGGTCAACGAGCTGGGCCTCGACAAGGGCAAGATCACGATCGTCGGCTTCGACTCCGGTGCCGCGCAGATCAACGCGATCAAGGACGGCACCATGGCCGGCGCCATCACCCAGGACCCGATCGGCATCGGCGCCCAGGTCGTGCAGGCCGCGTACGACGCGGCCAACGGCGAGGACGTCGAGGAGTTCTACGACACCGGCTCCTACTGGTACGACAAGAACAACATCGAGGACGACAAGATCGCCGCGGTGCTCTACGAGTGATCCCCTGAGGATCGACGAAGCCCCTCGCCTTCCGGGTGGGGGGCTTCGTCGTGTTCAGGACAGTGGGGGTGCTGTGTCCGAGGTCAGCAGGCCGGGGAGTCAGCAGCCGGGGGCGGTGGGCTGTTCGGTGCAGGTGTGCTGGACGAGGGCGGTGGTGGCCTCGTAGATGCGGAGGGTCTGGGCGGGGCCGGGGATGGTGAGTTCGCCGTCGACGGGGAACCAGCCGTTGCCGAGGTCGACTTCGGCGGCGTAGTGCACCGTGACGTGGGCGGTGTAGGTGCCGCGGTCACGGTAGGTGTGGCTGGTGGCGGTGGGGGTGAACTGGGGTCGGTGGAGGGCGGCCCAGGTCTGCCCTGCGGTGGTGGTGGTCGTGGTGGTGCCGTCGCCGTAGTCGAAGTCGAAGGCGACGGGGGTGAAGCGGACGGTGACGGGCAGGTCGAGGAGCGTGCCGGTGCGGGTGTGCACGGTGGCGGGGGCGACGAAGTTGGTGGGGAGTCCGGCGACCCCGGCACCTGCGGGGTCGCTGGTCGCGGCGACCGGGTCGGGCGCGAACGCGGTGAGGTCGGAGATCGTGAGCGGGCCGCCCGCGGGGCTGGTGATGCGGACGACCTCGAACGCGCACCTCGAGTGATCCATCCGGTCAGCCACGCAGTTCTTCGGCAGGGCGGTGTCTCGAGGAGGGCCCGGATCGGGTGACGTGCGCTGCGGGCCACCCGACCCGGGGGTGGTCTTCTTCGCGGTGATCGTAACGTTACTGCTTCCGGAACTCGTCATGAATGTCGTTCCTGCGACCGGCGGGCCGTCGTCCGGCCCGGCCCCTGACGCGAAGAGGCAGCAGCTCAGGGCAGCAGCGACGATCAGTCGCATGATGGTGCGGCGGATCGGGTGGCGTGGGTGATCGCCAGGGCGTCGCGCTCACGGACGAAGGTGATTTCAGCGACGTAGACGGGCGTTCTCCCCGGATCGACCAGTGACGCTCCGTTCTTGTCGAGAATCTGGACGCTGCTCACGTCGATGCACACACGGGCATGAATCTCGTCGAACGTGGGTGTCGTGTCAAGCGGTCGAAATCCGATCACGACGTTCGTACCGGTGATCACCACCTCTTCGGCATGCATGACGGAGAGGTTCTTGCGATCGACGTCCTCGAAATCGCCCGTCGTCTTCTCGTACACCTTCTCGAACGTCTTCGGATCCGCCGGATCCACCTGGTTGAGGGCGTCGTTGTATTCGCGGTAGGTGGTCTCGGCGGCGGCGAAGGCCTCGTCCTCCGAGGCGAAAAGCGGGGTGGGCGTGGGGGAGGGCGTGGGCTGCGGGGCGGGGGAGCAGCCGGTCAGTCCGAGCAGGGCGAAGAGGGCGGCGGCGATGCACGCCAGGGAGGGGTGGGGACGAGTCACCGGGCCACGGTACGTCGAACTCGTGGCCGTCCGTCCGCGTTGTCCACAGGCCGGCCGCGCGGGCGCAGGGTCAGACGCGGCGGAGGAAGGTGAGGATCGACGCGGGCTCCACGATCAGCTCCTGGAGCGCCGCGTTGAACGGCACTCCGGCGGACGCGGACAGGTGCTCCTGGAAGGCGACCTCGTCGCGATACACCTCGTACACGAAGAAGCGGTCCGGGTCATCGACGAGACGCGACGCATCGAACACGATGTTCCCCTCCTCGGCGCGCACGACCTCCGCGAAGTCCCTCAGGAGTGCGGCGACGCGGTCGGCCGCGCCGGGTCGCGCGGTGAACATGGCATGCAGAACGGTGGGCTCGGTCATGGGGGCTCCTCGGGTGCGGAGTGAGACGGTGTCGGGTGGCGGAGTCTCAACGGGTGAGGGTGAGCAGTCGTGCGGGCGTGTGCACGAGCATACGCTCCACGGCTTCCTCGCCCACCGCCTCGCGCAGGCGGGGGAGGTAGCGCTCGCCGAGGTAGGCGAGTCCGGGCATGCCGCCGTATGCGCTGTAGCGCGTACGTCGTGCGACATCCCCGCCCAGCACGATGCGGTCGCCCGCGCCGCGCTCCACCACGGCGGCCGTGAGCGCCAGCAGTTCCGCGTCGGACCGGGTGCGCGGGCGGGCGAAGCCGTCGTAGCCGAGGTGGGCGCCGCGCTCCGCGAGAGAGACGTGCAGTCCGGGGTCGGGGTCGCGGTCGGCGTGCGCGAGCATCACCCGGTCGGACGCCACGCCCTCGTCGGCGAGCAGGTCGAGCACCTCATGCGCCGCCGTGCAGAACTCCAGGTGCACCATCACGGGGGCTCCGGTGGCCCGGTGGGCCGCGGCCACAGCGAGCAGCGTCGTGCGCTCGAACGCGCTGATGCGCCAGTAGTCGGTGCCGCCCTTGAGCAGGCCTGCGCGCACCGGGGAGCCGTCCGGAGCCGCGGCGGTCGGCACGTCGGGCGCCGCGAACACGGCCGCGTCGTCGGAGGGCATGCCACGCTCGATGTCGGCGACGAACAGCGCGGCCAGCCGTTCCGCGTCCCACACCCGCATCGGGTGGTCCGCGCCGTAGTGGGCCTCGCGATGCCGCCCGGTCGCGGCGACCACCCGCAGGCCCGTGCGCGCACTGATCCGCGCCAGAGCCGCCGGGTCCCTGCCGAGGCCGAATGGCGTGGCGTCGACCATCGCGTCGAAGCCGCTCTCGCGCAGCAGCCGTGCCTCCTCGCCGGACGCGGCCTCGTCGTCGAGCTCGTCGCCCGGCAGCAGCGGCGACACCTGGAACAGGTGCTCGTGGTAGTCCACGCGCCCGAGCTCCGACGGATCGATGTCACCGAGCACCGTGCGCACGGTCGCCATCAGCGCACCGTCTCCGCGGCTTCGGCGAGCTGCTCCACGACCTCGGGCGTCAGGTCGAGCTCGAACACGTCGGCGACCACCTGCGACCACCCGTGGATGAAGTAGCGCCAGCCGTCGACCACGTGGAGCCCGCGGGATTCCGCCTGGGCCTCGGCCTGATGCAGGAACTCCAGCGAGCCGCGGTAGTTGAACTCCCACGCGTACGCGCTCTCCGGGAACACGACCGCGTCGGTCAGCGGCGACCCGGGGCGGTCCTTGCCGAGCCCGGTGGCGTTCGCGATGACGGAGCCCGCGGGCGCGGCGGCGACCAGGGCATCCGCCTGCTCCGGCGTCTCCGTCACCACGTAGCGGATCAGGTTTTCCGGAGTGCCGTGCTGGCGATGCACCTCGCGCAGGTGGTCGAGCTTGTCCTGCGTGCGGGCCGTCACCGTGACCCGCGAGGGAGCGTCGCCGCGTTCCGCGAGTGCCCAGCTGAGTGCCGTGCCGGAACCGCCGGCGCCCAGGATGACCACCTCGGCCCCCGTGCGCGAGAAGTGGTCGGCGGGGAGGAAGTCGTTCAACGCGAGGTCGACCGTGATCGGATCCTTCGCGCGTCCGGACAGGAGCCCTCCGCGCTTGGCGATGCTGGAGATCTCGGCGCACGACACGGCGAACGGATCGAGCTCGGCGAACAGGTCGGACGCCGCGGCGTACACATTCATCTTGTGCGTGGTGACCAGGGCCCCGCGGTGGTGCGGGTCGTCGCGGATCTGCTCCACCATCGCCCGGTACTGCGCGGGGTCGGCGTCCATCGGCAGATCGTGCCCGACGAGGGTGCGGGTGGGCAGGCCGAGGATGTCGGCCCAGAGCGGGAAGACCTTCATGATCGACGAGGACGCGGTGGTGACCCCGACGAAACCCATGTAGTCGGCGGTGGCCGCGTCAGCGGCGGAGACGGCGTCGGCGGTGGTGGTCATGAGGTCTCCTGAGGGACGGGCACGGGGTGGGCGGGCTCGGCCCCGGCGAGCACGGCGATCACATCGTCGAGCGAGAGGGAGCCCATGTTGTCGACGGCCTGGGTGGTCTGCGCGCCGAGGTGCGGCGTGACGATCACCCGGTCGGCCAGGTCCGCGGCGAGCAGCGGACTGTCGTGCGCGGCGGTGTCGCCGTCGAGGGTGTCGGCGGCGTAGCCCGCGAGGGTGCCGTCGCGGAGCGCTTCGGCCACCGCCTGCTCGTCGACGAGGTCGCCGCGCGCGGTGTTGACGACGACGGTGCCCCGGCGCATGCCCGCGAGCCGCTCGGCGTCGAGGAGGCGCTGTCCGCCCGGGGCATGCAGCGTGACGACGTCGGCGGTGCCGAACAGCTCGTCGAGCGCGACCGGCTCGGCCCCGCCCGCCCGCACGACATCGGCGGGAAGGAACGGGTCCGCGGCCAGCACGCGCGGGCCGAAGCCGCTGAGCCGCCGCGCGACACCCTGTCCGATCCGGCCGAAGCCGACGATGCCGACCGTCGCGGCGCCCAGCTCGCGGCCGCGGCGCACGCCCCAGTCACCCGCGCGCACACGGCGATCGCCGTCCGGGATGCGACGCAGTGCCGCGAGCATCAGGCCGAGGGTGTGATCGGCGACCGCGTCGGCGTTGGCGCCGGGGGTGTTTGTGACCGGGATGCCGCGTTCGCGAGCGGCCGCCACGTCGACCGCCTCCGTGCCGACGCCGTAGCGCGCCACGACCCGGAGCTTCGGCGCGGCGGCGAGGTGCGCGTCGGTCACCGGGCCCGTGCCGGCGATCCAGGCATCCGCGCCATGCAGCAGCACCCGCAGCTCGTCCAGGTCGTGGTGCGCGGGGCCGCGCAGGATCCGGTGGCCCGCCCGTGCGGCGCGCGCGACCAGGTCGAGGTCGCCGTCCGAGAAGGAGCGGCTGGTGACGAGGATGACGCCCATCAGCGCGGCCGTCCGGCGAACCACGGCGCGAGGGCCGTGTAGGCGTCGGTGAAGCGGGTGTGCCGCTCGGCGTAGACCGCGTGGCGCCCGGGGTCGGGTGTGAACTCGGCCGTGACCTCGCTCAGCGCTCGTGCGGCGGAGAAGTCGGTGAGACCGAGCCCCACGGCGCATGTCACAGCGGCACCGAGGCTGTTCGCCTCCTCCACGATCGTGCGGCGTCGCACGGGCACACCCCACACATCGGCGAGGACCGAGAGGTACACGTCGCTCTGTGCGCCGCCGCCCACCGCGTCGATGCGGTCGATCGCGGCGCCCGCCTCGCGGAACGCCTGGATGCAGGTGAGCAGGTTGAACGCGGTTCCCTCCAGCACGGCACGCATCAGGTGCGCCCTGCCGTGGTGTCGCGCGAGTCCGACGAAGGCGCCGCGAGCGTCGGGGTCCCACAGCGGGGAGCGCTCGCCGAGCAGGTACGGGAGGAAGTACAGGTCGTCTGTGTCGATGTCGGCGGCGGCCTCTGCGGTCAGCCGCCCGGTCTCCGGGCGTGCGGGATCGGGCGAGAGCGCCTCGGCGATCCACTGCACCGACGCGCCGCCGGCCTGCATGGTCGCGGTCGGCACGTAGGAGGCGGGCACCACGTTGTCGAACGTGAAGGTGCGCATCGCGGGGTCGTGCAGCGGGCTGTCGGCCGCGAACGAGATCCACGACGACGTGCCGAGGCAGACGTAGGCGCCGTCCTCGGGGGCCACGACGCCGGAGCCGACCGCTGCGAGCGGGCCGTCCCCGCCGCCCATCACCACGCGCACGCCCGTGTGCAGGCCCAGTGCCTCCGCGGCGGCGGAGGTGAGCGGGCCGGCGATCTGCGTCGACTCCAGGATCTCCGGGAAGAGGGTGCGGTCGAGCCGTGCGGCCGAGAGCACGTCCTCGGACCAGGTGCCCGCCCGCTGGTCGTAGGCGTTGGTGCCGGAGGCGTCGGAGCGGTCCGTGGCGAGTCGCCCGGTGAGCCGCAGCACGATGAAGTCCTTCGCGACGCACACGCGCCGCACGCGCGCCCAGACCTCGGGCTCGTTGTCGCGCACCCACATGATCTTCTCGACCGAGTACGTGGGGTTGAGGCGATGGCCGAGGATGGCGTAGGCGCGCTCGGCGCCGATCGCGGCCTCCAGTTCGCGCTGCTGTGCGCCGGCCCGGGTGTCGGCCCAGATGATCGCGGGTCGCGCGGGCTCGCCCTCGGCGTCGAGCAGCACGGCGCCCATCATCTGTCCGCTGACGACGAGTCCGGCGACGTCGGTCGGCGCGGTGTCCGTGCGCGCGAGGAGCTCGCGGGTGGCGGCGACCACCGCATCCCACCAGTCCCCGGGGTTCTGCTCGGCCACCCCGCCGGCGGCGAAGTGCGCCGGGTACGGCACGGTGACCGCAGCCACCAGGCGACCGTCGTCGTGATGCAGGGACGCCTTGTTCCCGGTGGTCCCGAGGTCGTGCGCGATGAGCATGGCCGGAGCCTATTCCGCGTACGGGCGGAGGTCGACGCCGTCCGCCGCACGGTAGGCGCGGGCGCCCATGCCGTGCTCCAGCACCCATCCGTAGTCGTGTCCGGCGCCGCCGGGGTAGACCGCGAGGAAGGAGTACGGCTCGTCGCCGGTGTTGACGGAGCGGTGCGCCCACCCTGGCGGGATGTAGCCGATGGTCCCGGGCAGCATGTCGAGCCACTCGGTGCGCTCGCCGTCGAACATGAGCAGTCCGCCGCGGCCCTTGAGTGCGAGGTAGATCTCGCCCTGGTGGTCGGGGTGCTGGTGCCCCTTCGTCATCCACAGCTCCCCGGCGGTGTCGCCCGGCATGATCGTGGTGATCGACTGCGGCAGCTCGCGCTCGACCTCGGGAACGGGAGAGCTGACGACGGTGTACACCACCGGATCGTCGCCCTCGGCCGCCGCGGCCCAGGCGTCGCGGTCGCGGAACAGGCCGTCGAGGTCGGACATCCGCCGCGTCAGGGTTGGTCCTTCGGGGGAGAGCGTGAGCTTCTCGGCGTCGAAGGCGATCGCCATCGGGGAGATCGGCGGGGTGTGGTACTCGGGCATCAATGCTCCTCGGAACGGATGCTGCGGCGCTGCGCAACCTGTAATGACAGGCTCACTGTACCTGTTATGACAGGTGCCGTCCAGTGCTCGCCTGCGCAGAGTGCCCCGCGCGTCCGCGGAGGGCAGGCCGGCGACGCACGGCGACCGCCGCGGACCGAGTCGAGGCGTCAGCGCGCCAGAGTCCGCTCCAGGTGCGCGCGGCCGCCGCGCACGGCGGCGGCCGTCACCGCCTGCCATCCCGGGAACTCTGCATGACCCGCCGGAAGGACGGCGAGCTCCGCGTCACGAGCTCCTGTCGCGATCGCGAACTGCCCCGGCGGCGGCACGTACTGATCCCACAGTGCCGCCTCCACCCGCACCGGCACGGGCGCGAAGCCGATGCTCGTCGAGGCGTCGAACCAGCGCAGCACGTCCCGCGCCTCCGGGTGCCGGCGCACGTGCTGCCGCACCGCCTCGCCGCTGCCCAGGCATCGCAGGGCCAGGCGTTCGTCGTACTGCCCGAAGCTCGGCACGATCAGTGTCGCCCCGCGGTACCGGTCGTCCCAGGGCAGTGCCAGTGCGCCGACGCCCCCGCCGAAGCTCTCGCCCACGTAGTACAGCGGCAGCTCTCCCGCGAGGGCCCCGAGCGCGTCCGCGGCGAGCCACAGGTCGCGCGCACACAGCCCGAGCACGTACCGGTCGGGGTCGTCGATCCCGGCGAGCACGTGCTGCTGCACCGGCTCGGGCGCGCCCACACCGGCGTTCAGCGCGCCGAGACCCCGTGCCACGGGGAAGATCGCGGCGGCATCACGCGGCACGCGGGCGAGCTGCACCGCGTCGCGTCCGCCGTAGCCGTGGCCGTGCACCACCCCGAGGCGCGCGGCCCCGTCCCGCGGCACGACCGCCCAGGCGCGCAGCCTCGTGCCGTCCACGCCCGAGTGCTCGATCAGCGACACCCGCCGCCCGCCGCGCTCCTCGGTCGAGAGCACCGCGGGATCCGCATCGACGGACGCGGCCTCCGTGCGCCACGCCCGCCAGCGCTCCGCGAAGCCAGGGGGCGGCGGCACGGGGTCCACGGCGCGCAGCTCGGCTTCGGTGCGACCGTACGAGCCGTCGAACGCGGCATCGAGGAACCAGGTGGCGTAGGGCTCCTGTAGCATCGGGCGGCCTCAGGTCGCGGCGCGGCGGGCGCGGTAGGCGGCGACGGCGTTGCGGTTCGCACACGTCGTGGAGCAGTAGCGCTTGGAACGGTTGCGCGACAGGTCCAGCGCGATGGCCTGGCAGTCGTCGTCGGCGCAGACCGACAGGCGCGAGCCCTCGTCGGCCCGGATCACGTCGATCAGCGCCATGGCGGTCTCGATGAGCACGCGCTCCGCCAGGGGGCGATCGTCGGCGAGGGCGTGCAGGTGCCAGTCGATCTCGTCGTGGCGCACCAGCCGGGGGCGCAGTCGCACGTCGGACAGCGCGGCGTTCACGTGGGCGGCCATGTCGTCCCTGGGGGCGAGCAGCATGGCGCGCAGCCGAGGTCGCAGGGCGCGGAGGTCGGCCAGCTCGACGCCGTCCCTGTCGATGCGGCCGGTGTAGGGGAAGGCCTGGAGGAACGACTCCTCGTCGGCATCGTCGACCAGCGTGTCCGGTGCCTCCGCCGAGTTCGCGAGCCAGACGGCTGCGCGGAGGGCATCCTCCGTGTCATTCGTGAAGACCATGTTGACAGCTTACTCGTCGCGAGCGTAGCGTCACTTCTCATGAGCGCCATGGTCGATGACAAGCAATCGAAGACCACCGTACGCGCGGGTCTCGCCCTCGCGATCGGCGCCGCCTTCGCCTTCGGGATGTCCGGCGCCTGGGCCCGCGGCCTGATCGATGCCGGATGGACGCCGGGTGCCGCCGTCACCGTGCGCGTCTGGGTCGCCGCCCTCGTGCTGCTCGTGCCGACGATCCTGGCGCTGCGGGGTCGCTGGCATCTGCTGCGCCGGAACGCGGTCATGATCGGCGCCTACGGGCTGCTCGCGGTCGCCGCCACCCAGCTGTTCTACTTCCAGGCCGTCGCGGTCATGGACGTCGGGATCGCCCTGCTCATCGAGTACACCGCCCCGGTCGCGGTGCTGCTGTGGCTCTGGGTGCGCCACGGCGAGCGGCCGAGTCGGCGCAGCATCCTGGGGGCGGTCATCGCGTTCGCCGGCCTCGTGCTCATGCTCGACGTGGTCACCGGGTCCGAGGTGAACGTGCCTGGCATCCTGTGGGCGCTCGGGGCGATGGTGGGCGCGGCGAGCTACTTCGTGCTGTCCGCGCGCGCCGACACGGGCCTCCCGCCCCTCGCCCTCGCCGGCAGCGGGCTGCTGCTCGGCGCCCTCGGCCTCACGCTCGCGGGTGCCGTGGGGGTGGTGCCGATCGCCTGGACCACGGACGACATCGCGTACCGCTTCGGCACCGTGCCGTGGTTCGTCCCGGTGCTCGCGATCGGTGTGCTCGCGACGGCCCTCGCCTACCTGCTGGGCATCGCGTCGACGCGCATGCTCGGCTCGCGACTCGCGTCCTTCGTGGCGCTCGCCGAGGTCGTGGCCGCACTGCTGTTCGGATGGCTCCTGCTCGGCCAGCTGCCGGACCTGCTGCAGGCGCTCGGTGGCGTGCTCGTGCTGGCGGGGGTCGTGGTGGTCAAGCTCGGCGAGCCGAGGGTCGAGGCCGCGGAGTTCGTGGAGCCCGGCGTGACCGCCGGCCCGCGCTGACGCGACCGTGACGGACGGCTCTCGAATGTATACGTGAGCGCGGTGCATACGGCGTCAGATGCCGCATCCGGCCTTTTATGTATACACTGAGGGCATGGTCCTCCCTGTCGAGCGCACGTCCGCGAGCGATCGCGCCTACGCGGCGCTGCTGGACGGCATCCAGTCCGGCGACCTGCCGGCAGGTCACGTACTGGGCGAGGTCGAGCAGGCCGAGCGGCTGGGAATCAGTCGCACTCCCATGCGCGAAGCCCTGCGCCGCCTCGCCGCCGACGGCCTCGTCGTGCAGCAGTCGCCCCGGGTCACCGTCGTGGCCGACCTCGACGCCGACGACATCCGCTCCCTGTTCGAGATCCGTCGCGCGCTGGAGGAGATGTCCGCCCGGCTCGCCGCCGCCCGGGGAGACGCGGGACTCTTCGCCGCCCTCGCCGACGAGTTCGCGCACGTCGACCTCACCGGCGCGGAGGGCCGCGAGGCGTACTACGCCCTGATCGCCCGCTTCGACGCCGCCCTCGACGCGGCCGTCGCCAACGACTACATCGCCGCCGCGCTGCGCACCGTCCGCACCCACCTCGTGCGCGTGCGGCGCATGGCGCGCGACAAACCGGCCAGGCTCGCCGCCTCCGCGGGCGAGCACCGGACCATCGCCCAGGCGCTCGCCGCCCGCGACGGTGACCTCGCCGCCCACGCCACGCACGTGCACCTGCACAACGCGCTCACCGGCATCCTCGACTCCCTCCCCGACAGCGAAGGACACTCATGACCGTCTCCCACCACGTCCGCGTGCACGCCAGCTCCGAGAACCTCGAGCGCCAGGACCAGCTCGCCTGGAAGATCGCCGAGGTCGCCGTCGACCAGGTCGAGGTCGAGCAGGACGTCGTCGACATGATCATCAACCGCATCATCGACAACGCCGCGGTCGCCGCCGCCTCGCTCACCAGGGCGCCCATCAACGCGGCGCGGGCCCAGGCTCTCAGCCACCCCGTCTCGACGGGCGGCGCCGGTGCGAACCTGTTCGGCACTCCGCTCGACCGCCGCACCAGCCCCGAATGGGCGGCCTGGGCGAACGGCGTCGCCGTGCGCGAGCTCGACTACCACGACACGTTCCTCGCCGCGGAGTACTCGCACCCGGGCGACAACATCCCGCCGATCCTCGCGGTCGCACAGCACGCGGGCAAGGACGGCAGGGCGCTCGTGCGCGGCATCGCCACCGGCTACGAGATCCAGATGGACCTCGTCCGCGCAATCTGCCTGCACAAGCACAAGATCGACCACGTCGCCCACCTCGGCCCCTCGGCAGCGGCCGGCATCGGCACGCTGCTCGGCCTCGACGTGGAGACCATCTACCAGGCGGTCGGTCAGGCGCTGCACACCACGACCGCGACCCGACAGAGCCGCAAGGGCGAGATCTCCACATGGAAGGCGCACGCTCCGGCGTTCGCGGGCAAGATGGCCGTCGAGGCGGTCGACCGGGCGATGCGCGGACAGACCAGCCCCGCCCCGATCTACGAAGGCGAAGACGGCGTGATCGCGTGGATGCTCGACGGGAAGGACGCGTCCTACGACGTGCCGCTGCCTGCCGCGGGCGAGCCCAAGCGCGCGATCCTCGACTCGTACACGAAGGAGCACTCCGCGGAGTACCAGGCGCAGGCGCTCATCGACCTCGCCCGGCGACTCGGCACCGAGAACCCCGCGCTGCGGGACCCGGAGAACATCGACGCGATCGTCATCCACACCAGCCACCACACCCACAACGTGATCGGCTCCGGCGCGAACGACCCGCAGAAGTACGACCCCACCGCCTCGCGCGAGACCCTCGACCACTCGGTGCCCTACATCTTCGCCGTCGCGCTGCAGGACGGCGGCTGGCACCACGTCGACTCCTACACCCCCGAGCGCGCCGGCCGCGTCGACACCGTCGCCCTGTGGCACAAGATCACCACCGCGGAGGACGCGGAGTGGACGCGCCGCTACCACTCGGAGGACCCGGACGAGAAGGCCTTCGGCGGCCGCGTCGAGATCCGTCTCACGGACGGCAGCACCGTGGTCGACGAGATCGCGGTGGCCGATGCGCACCCGCTCGGCGCCCGGCCCTTCGCCCGTGAGAACTACGTCGCCAAGTTCCGCCTGCTCGCCGAGCCCGTGCTCGAGCCGGCCGAGATCGAGCGCTTCCTGGAGCTCGTGCAGCGCCTTCCCGAGCTCACCGCGGACGAGGTCGCCGAGCTCTCGATCGTCGCGAAGCCCGGGCTGCTCGACGCCGCCGAGGCCCCGCGGGGACTGTTCTGATGCCCGCGCCGTTCACAACTCAGGAGAATCGGCCCGGGACCCGTCGGTTGACCGCCCATGCGGCTGTTCCCGCCGCAGTTCTCCTGAGTTGTGAACACCGATCCGAGGAGAGCAACTGATGCTGTACTCCACCGTGTCGCCCGCGGAGAAGCGGCGGCTGTTCCGGGAGCGGCTGGACTCCGGCGAGCTGCTGCGGTTCCCCGGCGCGTTCAACCCGCTGAGCGCCCGGCTCATCGCGCAGAAGGGCTTCGACGGCGTCTACATCTCGGGCGCTGTGCTCTCCGCCGACCTGGGCCTGCCCGACATCGGCCTGACCACGCTGACCGAGGTCGCGGGCCGCGCGAAGCAGATCGCGCGCATGACCGATCTCCCCGCGATCGTCGACGCCGACACCGGCTTCGGCGAGCCGATGAACGTCGCCCGCACGATCCAGGAGCTGGAGGATGCGGGGCTCGCCGGCACCCACATCGAGGACCAGATCAACCCCAAGCGGTGCGGCCACCTCGACGGCAAGAGCGTGGTGGACGAGGACACGGCGATCAAGCGGATCCGTGCCGCCGCCGACGCCCGTCGCGACGAGAACTTCCTGATCATGGCCCGCACCGACATCCGTGCGATCGACGGTCTCGACGCGGCGATCGACCGCGCGAAGGCCCTCGTCGACGCGGGGGCGGATGCGATCTTCCCCGAGGCCATGCGCACGCTCGGCGAGTTCGAGGCGATGGCGGACGCGCTGGACGTGCCGATCCTGGCGAACATGACCGAGTTCGGCAAGAGCGAGCTGTTCTCCGTCGACCAGCTCCGGGACGCCGGGGTGCGGATCGCCATCTGGCCGGTGTCCCTGCTGCGCATCGCGATGGGCGCCGCAGACCGCGCGCTCGATACGCTGAACGAGGAGGGGCATCTGACCTCGAAGCTCGGCGAGATGCAGCACCGCGCCGACCTCTACGAGCTGATCGACTACGAGTCGTACAACCGCTTCGACTCGGGCGTCTTCAACTTCACCATCACGAAGGAGTGACCATGACCGAGCCGGACATCAAGAAGGGCCTCGCGGGCGTCGTCGTCGACACGACCGCGATCTCGAAGGTCAACCCCGAGACGAACAGCCTGCTGTACCGCGGCTACCCCGTGCAGGAGCTCGCGGCCACGCAGCCGTTCGAGGCCGTGGCTTCCCTCCTGTGGAACGGCGAGCTGCCGACGGGCGACGAGCTGGCCGCGTTCCGGGCGGAGGAGCGCCGGCACCGCGCGCTCGCGCCCGAGGTGAAGGAGGCGATCGACCGTCTTCCGCTGGATGCGCATCCCATGGACGAGGTCCGCACCGCGGTGAGCGTCATCGGCGCGATCGAGACCGCGGGCATCGGCAACGTCCTGGACGCGGTCGGCACGCCCGACGTGAACCTGGAGCGGAGTCTGCGGCTGTTCGCGGCGCTGCCGGCGATCGTCGCCTACGGGCAGCGGCGTCGGCGGGACCTGCCGCTGGTCGAGCCGCGCGACGACCTCGACTATGCGGCCAACTTCCTGTGGATGACGTTCGGCGAGGAGCAGGACCCGGTGGTCGTCGACGCCTTCAACCGCTCCATGACCCTGTATGCCGAGCACTCCTTCAACGCGTCCACCTTCACGGCGCGCGTCATCACCTCGACCCTCAGCGACCTGTACTCCGCGGTGGTCGGTGCGATCGGCGCCCTCAAGGGCCCGCTGCACGGCGGCGCCAACGAGGCCGTGATGCACATCTTCGACGAGATCGGCACGGCCGACCGCGTGGAGGAGTGGCTCGACAAGGCCCTGGCGGAGAAGCGGAAGATCATGGGCTTCGGCCACCGCGTGTACAAGCGCGGCGACTCGCGCGTGCCCACCATGAAGGCCGCGCTGGACACCCTGGTCGTGCACTACGACCGCCGCGAGGTCGCCGAGCTGTACGAGCGGCTGGAGAGCGAGTTCGTCGGCCGCAAGGGCATCTACCCCAACCTCGACTACCCCTCGGGCCCCGCGTACAACCTCATCGGATTCGACACCCTCACGTTCACGCCGCTGTTCGTCGCGGCGCGAGTGACGGGGTGGACGGCGCACATCCTGGAGCAGCAGTCGTCCAACGCGCTGATCCGCCCGCTCTCCGCCTACGACGGTGTGGAGGAGCGGCACGTGGAGGGCTATGCGCCCGACACCGCGGCGATCGAGGTGCAGGAGCGCCCGGAGGAGGCCGCCGGCTGACGCTCGCGAGAGCCCTGATGCGACAGCGCCGCCGAGGAGTCTCGGCGGCGCTGTAGCGTGCCCGGCCCCTCGCGGTCAAGGCGATGCAGCGAATTCTCGGGCGGAGTAGAACCGATGCGGGGCGAACGCGCCCGTGCATGAAGGAGGCTCCATGTCTGCATCCGAGGTCACCGTCAAGGAGGTCCGGTCGCTCGTCCCCGCGCGCATGGACCGGCTGCCGTGGTCGCGCTTCCACTGGATGATCGTCGTCGGCCTCGGGTTCTCGTGGATCCTCGACGGGCTCGAGGTGCAGATCGTGGCCGCGAACGGCTACGCGCAGACCCTGGGCATGGGGCCGGCCGAGGTCGGTCTCGCCGGCACGTGCTACCTGCTCGGGCAGGTGTTCGGAGCACTCGTGTTCGGTCGCCTGGCCGACCGTCTCGGTCGGAAGAACCTGTTCCTCATCTCGCTGGCCGTGTATCTGGTCGGCTCGGCGGTGGCCGGTCTCGCGTTCGCGCCGTGGTTCTTCTACATCTGGCGCTTCGTGGCGGGCGCGGGCATCGGCGGCGAGTACGCGGCGATCAACTCCGCCATCGACGAGATCATCCCGGCGAAGTACCGCGGGAGGGTCGACATCGCCATCAACGGCACCTACTGGGGCGGCGCGGCCCTGGGCGCGGTGGCGAACATGTTCTTCCTGAACACCGACATCCTCCCCGCCGACCTCGGCTGGCGACTGAGCTTCTTCGTCGGACCGGTGCTCGGCATCCTCATCATCTGGCTGCGCCGGCACATCCCGGAGAGCCCGCGCTGGCAGATGACGCACGGCCGCGAGGAGGAGGCGGAGCGCAACGTCGACGCGATCGAGGAGCGCATCCGCAAGGAGGGCAAGACGATCGAGCCCGTGGACGAGAGCAAGGCCATCACGGTCAAGGAGTACGGCAGCGTGCCGTTCCTGGTGATCGCGAAGGTGCTGTTCAAGAAGTACCCGCGGCGGACCCTGGTCGGCATCACGATGATGGTGACGCAGTCCTTCCTCTACAACGCGATCTTCTTCACCTACGCCCTCGTGCTGGAGAACTTCTACGACACCCCGCCGGCCTCGGCCTCGCAGTACTTCATCGTGTTCGCCGTCGGCAACCTGGCGGGAGCACTGATCCTCGGCCACTTCTTCGACACGTGGGGCCGGCGCCGCATGCTGTTCTCGACCTATGTGCTCGCGGGGGCGATCCTGCTCGTCAGCGCCTTCCTCTTCAACGCCGGCGTGCTGAACGCAGCCACCCACACGGCGTTCTGGTGCGCATCGTTCTTCTTCGCCTCGGCGGGGGCGTCAGCCGCCTACCTGACGGTGAGCGAGATCTTCCCGCTCGAACTGCGCAGCCAGGTCATCTCGTACGTGTTCTCGGTCGGGCAGCTCGTGGGTGCGATCGCTCCGGTGCTGTATGGCTCGCTGATCGGTGCGAGCGCGGAGTCCGGCGACCGCGGGCCGCTGTTCTGGGGCTATGTGCTGGGCGCCGCGATCATGATGTTCGGCGGTGTCGTGTGCGGCGTCTTCGGCGTCAGCGCGGCCGGCAAATCGCTGGAGGACATCGCGGATCCGCTCTCGCTCGTGTCACCCGCCGAGAAGGGGGTCACGCCGGGAGCCGACCGCCCCGCGTGAGCCGCGGTGCTGCGGGCCGGAGGCGGAGCGGACCGGGGATTGTCACGCTCTCCGGTCTCGACGCGCCGCCGTCGCCGTGACACATTTCTGTGGCGGGTCACAGAAGTGGAGTGCTCGTCGTGCCCGAACCCGTCCCCGTCCCCGCCGAGGCCATCGCGTCCGTCCGCCGCGAGGTCGCGCGGCTGCACGCGGAGCTCGTCCGCGCCGGACTCGTGGTGTGGACGGGAGGCAACGTCTCCGGCCGTGTGCCCGGCACCGACCTGTTCGTCATCAAGCCGTCGGGCGTGCGGTACGACGACCTCGGTCCCGACGACCTGATCCTGTGCGACCTCGACGGTGTCGTCGTGCCGGGTTCCGTCGGCTCGCACCGCGCTCCGTCCAGCGACACCGCTGCGCACGCCTACGTGTACCGGCATCTGCCGCACGTCGGCGGTGTGGTGCACACGCACTCGACGTACGCGGTGGCCTGGGCGGCTCGCGGCGAGGAGATCCCGTGCGTGCTCACCGCGATCGCGGACGAGTTCGGCGGGCCGATCCCCGTCGGTCCCTTCGCGCTCATCGGTGACGAGGCGATCGGCCGCGGCATCGTCGAGACCCTGGCCGGCCACCGCTCGCGGGCGGTGCTCATGCGCGGCCACGGCCCGTTCACGATCGGCGTCGATGCGACGGACGCCGTCAAGGCCGCGGTCATGCTCGAAGACGTCGCCCGCACGGTGCACATCGCGCGGCAGACGGGACCGCTGACGCCGCTTCCGCAGCAGGCGATCGACCAGCTGTACGGGCGGTATCAGACGGTGTACGGCCAGCGCGAGGACGCGCGCCGGTGAGCGGTGCCGCCCACCTCCGCGCCGGTCGCACGAGCCTGGGCATCGAGCTCGGATCGACCCGGATCAAGGCCTGCCTGATCGGACCGGACGCCGAGGTGATCGCGACCGGGTCCTCCGCGTGGGAGAACCGCCTGGTCGACGGCCTGTGGACCTACGGACTCGACGAGGTGTGGGCGGGGGTGCAGGCCGCATACGCCGAGCTCGCCGCCCAGGCCGAACGCCTGCACGGCGTGCGCCCTGCGGTCGTCGGCGCGATCGGCATCTCCGCGATGATGCACGGGTATCTCGCGTTCGACGCGGCGGGGGAGCAGCTGGTCCCCTTCCGCACCTGGCGCAACACGAACACCGTCGAGGCCGCCGCCGAGCTGAGCGCGCTGTTCGGTGTGAACATCCCGCTGCGCTGGTCGATCGCGCACCTGCATCAGGCGGTGCGAGACGCGGAGCCGCACCTCGCCCGCATCCAGTTCGTCACGACGCTCGCCGGCTACGTCCACTGGCGCCTCACGGGGGAGCGGGTGCTCGGCATCGGCGACGCCTCCGGCATGTTTCCCCATCGACCCGGCGACGCGCGACTACGACGCGAGCATGGTGCGCGCCTACGATGCGGTCGCGGCCGGGCGGCTGCCGCATGCGGTGCTGACGCTCCTTCCCGCGGTCCGGGTCGCCGGTGAGCACGGGGGTGTGCTCACCGCGGAGGGTGCCCGGCTGCTCGACCCGTCCGGCGCGCTCCGACCCGGGATTCCGCTGTGCCCACCGGAGGGCGACGCCGGAACGGGCATGGTGGCCACGAACGCGGTCGCCCCGCGCACCGGGAACGTGAGCGCGGGCACCAGCGTCTTCGCGATGGTGGTGCTGGAGCGTCCCCTCACCGCCGCCCCGGAGGAGATCGACCTGGTGACGACGCCGGCCGGCGACCCGGTGGCGATGGTGCACTGCAACAACGGCGCCAGCGAGCTCGCGGCCTGGGCGGGGCTGTTCGGGCGGTTCGCGGCGGCGGCCTCCCACCCGCTCGACGAGGACGCGGTGTTCGAGGTGCTGTTCCGTGAGGCGCTCGACGGCAGGCCCGATGCCGGGGGCGTCCTCGCCTACAACCAGCTCGCGGGTGAGCCGATCGCCGGACTCGACGCGGGGCGGCCGCTCGTGGTCCGCACACCGGACAGTGCGTTCACGCTCGCGAACTTCGCGCGGGCTCAGCTCTACGGGGTGTTCAGCGCCCTGGCTCTCGGCATGAGGGTGCTGACGTCGGAAGGGGTGGTGCTGGAGCGGATGCACGCGCATGGAGGGATGTTCCGCACCGCCGGGGTGGCGCAGCGCCTCCTCGCTGCGGCACTTCAGGCGCCGGTCGCGGTGGGGGAGCGCGCGGCAGAGGGGGGAGCGTGGGGCGTCGCGGTGCTCGCCTCGTCCCTCGCGCACGCCGAGGGCCTCTCGCTGCGCGCCTTCCTCGACCAGCGGGTGTTCGCGCGGGCTCCTCTCCGCGTGACCGCGCCCGACCCGGCCGACGTCGCCGGGTTCTCGCACTACCTCGACCGCTACCGGGCGGGCCTGGCCATCGAGGCCGCCGCCGTCTCCGCCCTCCGACCGCTGAAAGGCACGCCATGACCCGCGCTCCGCTCGCCACCTCGTTCGACGGCCTCGAGGTCTGGTTCCTCACGGGCAGCCAGCAGCTGTACGGGCCGGAGACCCTGGCGACGGTGGCGGCGCAGTCGCAGCGGATCGCGCAGCTGCTCGATGCCGCCGACGAGGTGCCGGTGCGGGTGGTCTGGAAGCCGGTGCTGACCGAGGCCGGGGCGATCACGCGCCTCATCCGCGAGGCGAACGCCGACGACCGCGTGATCGGACTGATCGCCTGGATGCACACGTTCAGTCCGGCGAAGATGTGGATCGCCGGGCTCGACGCCCTGCGGAAGCCGCTCGCGCACCTGCACACCCAGGCGAACGTGGAGCTCCCGTGGGCGGACATCGACTTCGACTTCATGAACCTGAATCAGGCCGCTCACGGCGACCGCGAGTTCGGGTACGTGCAGACCCGGGTCGGTATCCCGCGGAAGACGATCGTCGGGCACGCGTCCGACCCGCGCGTGCAGCGGGAGCTCGGCGTCTGGCAGCGTGCGGCGGCGGCGCTGGCGGCCTCGCGCACGCTGAAGGTGGCGCGCTTCGGCGACAACATGCGCTTCGTCGCGGTGACCGAGGGTGACAAGACCGAGGCGGAGCTGCGCTTCGGTGTGCAGGTGAACACCTGGGGGGTGAACGATCTGGCGGCGGCGGTCGCGGCGGTCCCCGGTGACGAGGTCACCGCGCTCGTCGCCGAGTACGAAGAGCTGTACGACGTCGTGCCGGAACTGCGCAGGGGCGGCGAGCGGCACCGGTCCCTTCGAGACGGCGCCGCGATCGAACTCGGCCTGCGGGCGTTCCTGGAGGAGGGCGGCTTCGGGGCGTTCACCACGTCGTTCGAAGACCTGGGCGCGCTGCCCCAGCTGCCGGGGCTCGCGGTGCAGCGCCTGATGGCGGAGGGGTACGGCTTCGGTGCCGAGGGTGACTGGAAGACGGCGATCCTCGTGCGCCTCGCCGCGGTCATGGGGGCGGGGCTCCCGGGCGGGGCGAGCCTGATGGAGGACTACACGTACGACCTGACCCCCGGCGAGGAGCTCATCCTCGGGGCGCACATGCTCGAGGTGTCACCCGCGCTGACGACCGCGAGGCCGACGCTGGAGATCCACCCGCTCGGCATCGGCGGCAAGGACGACCCGGTGCGGCTGGTCTTCACGGCCGACCCCGGTCCTGCCGTCGTGGTGGCCCTCACCGATCTGCGCGACCGGTTCCGGCTCACCGCGAACGTCGTCGAGAACGTGCCGCCGCGGGCCGCGCTGCCGCACCTCCCGGTGGGTCGCGCCGTGTGGCGGCCGCAGCCCGACTTCCCCACGAGCGCCGCGGCGTGGCTGATCGCGGGTGCGGCGCACCACACGGTGATGTCCACGGCGGTCGGGGTCGAGGTGTTCCGCGACTTCGCCGAGATGGTCGGGGTGGAGCTGCTCGTGATCGATGCCGATACGAGACTGCCGGACTTCCAGAGGCAGGTGCGCTGGAATCAGGCGTACCACCGACTCGCCCAGGGGCTGTGACCGCGGCTCAGCGGTTCAACCAGCCGCGCAGGGAGCGCGTCACGAAGGGCAGCACCCAGTAGGCCATGATCGGCGTGAGCACGAGCGTGGTCACGAGCACGCGCAGCCAGATCGGCAGCCCGTCCCATCCCGGCACCGGGCTCAGCGCGTAGGTGAAGGCGAGGTTGACGGGGAAGAAGCCGAGCCAGATCGAGGTGGCCTGCTTCCACCGCGGAGGGGCAGGGGCGACCGCGACCGTGGTCGTGCCCCCGTCCGCGGCGGGGAGGGTGATGGTCCCCGTCGTCGGCTCGTCGAACCAGCCCTCGATGCCGGTGCGTCGCTTGGAGCGTTCGCTGCGCACGAAGCCCTCGCCCATGGACAGCCACCAGGCGCGCTCCGCGGACTGCTCCCACGCGGTGAGGGACTCCTCGCTCGCAAAGCGATAGAGCATGTGCCACACCTGGGAGTCCTCGCCGGCGCGCACCCAGCCGGAGCCGAGGAACCCGGGGTATTTCGTGGCCAGGTTCACCCCGGTCTGCACCCAGGCGGTGGCCTCGGTGATGCGCTCGGGATCGACCTCGCGGCGGATCGAGACGGTGACGGGCTCGGAGACGGCGGATGCGGACATGGTGCGGTCCTCGGGTGGGGGCATCGGGGGTGGGACGCCGGGGTGGGTGCGCCAGGGTCGCGGCGCCTGGACGATTCTATGTCGCCGGTCGCGGCGCGGCGCCCGCATGAAGAGGACCCCCGCCGACCCGATTCGGCGGGGGTCTCGCGGCGTGGGAGCCGCGACGGGAGCGAGAGTGCTCACCGTGAGCACGGAAGACGCGACTACCCGTTCCGGTCTGAGTCTGTGTCCGTGCATCTGCAGTTCTAATCGGCGGAGGTGACGGGCGGGTGAACGACGGTCGAACGGCTCCGCTCCGAGTGGGGACGAGCGATCTGCCCAAATACAAGGACGTCCTAGTAAAACCACGGAACCCGAAGTAAACTGTCCGAAGTGCCAAAGAGGGCACGGAGGGATGTCGCACAATGACTCGTACTATCGCGCACTTCGTGGGCGGATCGCTTCTCACCCCGGACGACGGTCGGTTCGCCGACGTCTTCGACCCGAGCACCGGCGCCGTGCAGGCGCGCGTGCCGCTGGCCTCCGCCGACGAGGTGCGCCGCGTCATCGGCGTCGCCGAGGAGGCGCAGGTCGCGTGGGCCGCGACCAACCCCCAGAAGCGGGCGCGCGTGCTGCTGCGATTCCTCGACCTCGTGCAGCGGGAGATGACCCCGCTCGCCGAACTCCTCGCGAGCGAGCACGGCAAGACCGTCGACGACGCGAAGGGCGACATCCAGCGCGGCCTCGAGGTGATCGAGTTCTCCGCCGGGGCGCCGCACCTGCTCAAAGGCGAGTACACGACGGGGGCGGGCGGCGGCATCGACGTGTACTCGATGCGTCAGCCGCTCGGCGTCGTCGCCGCGATCACGCCCTTCAACTTCCCGGCGATGATCCCGCTGTGGAAGGCCGGGCCGGCGCTCGCCGCGGGTAACGCGGTCGTCCTCAAGCCCAGCGAGCGCGACCCCTCGGTGCCGGTGCGGCTCGCGGAACTGTTCCTGGAGGCCGGGCTGCCGGCCGGCGTCCTCAACGTGGTGCACGGGGACAAGGAGGCCGTGGACACGCTGCTGACCGACGACCGCATCCGTGCCGTCGGGTTCGTGGGCTCCACGCCCATCGCCGAGTACATCTACGCCACGGCGGCGGCGCACGGCAAGCGCGCGCAGTGCTTCGGCGGCGCCAAGAACCACATGATCGTGATGCCGGATGCCGACCTCGACCAGGCCGTGGACGCCCTGATCGGTGCGGGCTACGGCTCGGCGGGCGAGCGCTGCATGGCGATCTCGGTGGCGGTGCCCGTGGGCCAGGAGACCGCCGACGCCCTGGCGGCGAAGCTGGTCGAGCGGGTCCGGAAGCTGCGCGTCGGGCCGTCGCTGGCGGCCGACGTGGACTACGGCCCGCTGGTCACGCGTGACGCCGTCGCACGCGTCACGGGATACATCCAGCAGGGTGTGGACGAGGGGGCGACGCTCCTCGCCGACGGGCGGGGCTTCACCGTGCCCGGGCACGAGGAGGGGTTCTACCTGGGCCCGACCCTGTTCGACCACGTCACGACGGACATGGCGATCTACCGCGAGGAGATCTTCGGCCCCGTGCTCGTGATCGCTCGCGCCGCCGACTACGAGGAGGCGCTGCGCATGGCCTCGGAGCACGAGTACGGCAACGGCGTCGCGATCTTCACGCGGGACGGCGACGCGGCCCGCGACTTCGCCGCGAGGGTCGAGGTGGGCATGGTCGGCGTGAACGTGCCGATCCCCGTGCCGATCGCGTACTACACCTTCGGCGGATGGAAGCGCAGCGGCTTCGGCGACCTGAACCAGCACGGGGCCGACGCCTTCCGCTTCTACACGAAGACCAAGACCGTGACGAGCCGCTGGCCCTCCGGCATCCGCGACGGTGCCAGCTTCGTCATCCCCACCATGCACTAGGCCCCGAGGAATCGACATGACCATGACGACCGTCACCACCACCGACGAGGAGCGCGAAGCCATCCTCGACGCCGTGCGCGAGTTCGCGGATGCGGAGCTGGCCCCGTACGCGGCAGAGCGCGACGAGAAGCACCTGTTCCCCCGCGAGTCGCTGCAGCGCGGCGGCGAGCTCGGCCTCGGCGGCATCTACGTCCGCGAGGAGTTCGGCGGGACAGGGCTCAGCCGCCTCGACACCGTCGCGATCTTCGAGGAGCTCGCCAAGGCCGACCCCGCGGTGGCCGCGTACATCTCCATCCACAACATGGTCGTTTGGATGATCGACACGTACGGCGACGACGCCCAGCGGGGCCGATGGCTTCCTGCACTGACGTCCATGCAGGAGTTCGGCGGCTACTGCCTCACGGAGCCGGGCGTCGGATCGGATGCCGCGAACGTCGCGACCAGCGCTGTCCGCGACGGCGACGACTACCTGCTCACCGGGGTCAAGCAGTTCATCTCCGGCGCGGGCGAGGCGGCCGTGTACGTGGTGATGGCGCGGACAGGCGAGCCCGGCGCGCGCGGCATCAGCGCCTTCCTGGTCCCGGGCGATGCCGAGGGCGTGAGCTTCGGTGCACCCGAGAAGAAGATGGGGTGGCATGCGCAGCCCACGCGGCAGGTGATCCTCGACGGCGTGCGGGTTCCTGCCGAGGCGATGCTCGGGGAGGAGGGGCGCGGATTCGCGATCGCGATGTCGGCGCTCAACGGCGGGCGGCTGAACATCGCCGCGTGCTCCCTCGGCGGCGCCCAGGCCGCCCTCGATCGGGCCGTGCAGTACGTGCACGAGCGGGTGGCGTTCGGGGAGCCGCTCGCCGAGAAGCAGTCGATCCTCTTCGCGATCGCCGACATGCGCACCGACCTGCAGGCCGCGCGGCTCATGGTCCGTGACGGTGCGCAGGCCGTCGACGAGAAGGCGCCGGACGCCACCATGCGCTGCGCCATGGCCAAGCGGTTCGCGACGGACGCGGGCTTCGACGTCGCCAATCGCGCCCTGCAGCTGCACGGCGGATACGGCTACCTGCAGGACTACGGCATCGAGAAGATCGTCCGCGACCTCCGGGTGCACCAGATCCTGGAGGGGACGAACGAGATCATGCGGCTCATCGTCGGCAGGGAGATGCTGCGCCCGGCGGGCTCGGCCTCGATGCGGAGCGCATCATGACCCGGGTGGCCTTCCTCGGCCTCGGGCACATGGGCCTGCCGATGGCGAAGAACCTCGTCGCGGCGGGGCATGAGGTGCACGGCTTCGATCTCGTGCCGGCCGCGGTGGAGGCGGCGCAGGCGGCGGGCATCGCGGTCGCGGGGAGCGGCGCGGAGGCGGTGGCCGATGCGGAGGTCGTCATCACCATGTTCCCCGCCGGACGGCATGTGATCGAGGCGTACCGGACCGAGCTCCTGGAGGCCGCGCGGCCCGGCACCCTGTTCATCGAGTCGTCCACCATCGCGGTCGATGAGGCCCGCGCCGCACACGCCCTCGCCATCGCGGCGGGACACCGCCACGTCGACGCCCCGGTCTCGGGCGGCGTAGTCGGCGCCGAAGCGGGAACGCTCGCGTTCATGGTGGGCGGCTCCGACGAGGACTACGCTGCGGCACTCCCGCTGCTCGAGGTCATGGGCAAGCGGATCGTGCACTGCGGCGGGCCGGGGCTCGGCCAGGCCGCGAAGGTGTGCAACAACATGGTGCTCGCGGTGTCGCAGATCGCGGTGGCCGAGGCCTTCGTGCTGGGCGAGCGGCTGGGGCTGGAGCATCAGGCGCTGTTCGACGTGGTGTCGCAGGCGTCAGGGCAGTGCTGGGCGATCACGACGAACTGCCCCGTGCCCGGTCCGGTTCCCACGAGCCCCGCGAACCGCGACTATCAGCCCGGTTTCGCCGGAGCGCTCATGGCGAAGGACCTCGGGCTCGCGCTGCAGGCCATCGAGCAGACCTCCACCGACGCGCGCATGGGCCGGCTGGCGCAGGAGATCTATGCCGCGTTCGCGGCGGGCGACGGGGCGACGCGCGACTTCTCCGGCATCATCACCGACATCCGCGAGGACCGCGTCTAGCCGACGCGGCTCCTGCGTGCCCTTCGCCGGTTCCGGAGCGAGCGGGGCGCGTCGAAGGCACAGGGGTCGCGGCGACGCGACGGGCGAAGCACGATACTGAGATGACCGCGACGGAGAGGGAGACGATGACCGAGTACGAGACGATCCTGGTGGAGCAGCGCGGACGCGTGGGGTGGATCACCCTCAACCGGCCGCAGGCGCTCAACGCCCTGAACAGCACCGTCGCCGACGAGGTCACGGCGGCGGCGATGGCGTTCGATGCGGACGAGGGCGTCGGCGCGATCGTGGTCACCGGCTCCGAGAAGGCCTTCGCCGCGGGCGCCGACATCAAGGAGATGGAGGGCATGTCGGCCGCGCAGATGCGGGACACCGACCACTTCGGCGTGTGGCGCGACTTCGCGGCCGTGCGCACGCCGGTGATCGCCGCCGTCTCCGGCTTCGCCCTGGGCGGCGGCTGCGAGCTCGCGATGATGTGCGACATCATCCTCGCGGCAGACACCGCGACCTTCGGGCAGCCCGAGATCAACCTCGGCGTGATCCCCGGCATGGGCGGCACGCAGCGTCTCATCCGCGCCGTCGGCTACTACAAGGCGGCCGAACTCGTGCTGTCCGGGCGGTTCATGCGCGCGGAGGAGGCGGAGCGCGCCGGGCTCGTGTCGCGCGTCGTGCCCGCCGCCGACCTGCTCGCCGAAGCCACCGCGCTCGCCGAGGGCATCGCGGCGAAGTCGCTGCCGTCGGTGTACGCCGCCAAGGCCGCCCTCGACGCCGCGATGGAGACCACGCTGTCCGAGGGCCTCGACCACGAGAAGCAGGCGTTCGCCGCGCTGTTCGACACGGAGGATCAGAAGGAGGGCATGGCCGCATTCCGCGAGAAGCGGCAGCCCGACTTCCAGCACCGCTGACCCGCCGGACGCCGCGCTAGCCGCGGACCTCGTTCACAACTCAGGAGTGACCGCGGATTCTCGGCACCAGGCGCTGGTCAGACGTCCGCGCAATGCGTTTCTCCTGAGTTGTGAACGCCAAGCCGCGCTAGCCGCGCAGGCCGTCGAGGATCTTGGCGATGCGGCGCTCGCGGGTCGCGGGCTGCTTGGCCTCGGCGACCGCGCGCGCGTGCTCCTTGCGCACGCTGAACGAGAGCGCATCGAAGGCGGTGCGCAGCGCGGGCTCCGCGTCCAGCGCCTCGGCCAGCGCGGGCGGCACATCGACCGTGCGCTCCGCACTGTCCAGGCGGATCACGGCGTCCACCTCCTGCCCGATGTCGACTCCGAGGTCGGCACGGACGGCCTTGCTGAAGCCGATCATGTTCTCGCCGCCCATCCGCGCCAGCCGCAGTCGAGCCGTCCGCCCGCCGATCGTGACGGCGACCGGGAAGGCCTTGCCTGCACCGAACGTCGCCACCTGTTCGTCGCTGAGCAGGATGGCCGCCGCGGGACCGCGACCGGTGAGGACGGTGTGCACGCGCAGTTCGCTCATGCAGGAAGGGTACGCCCGCGGCCCTCGATCGCGGCAGCCACCGCGTCATTGCGCTCGGCGATGAGGCGTCGCAGGTACCGCCCGAGGACCAGCGCGTCGACCAGCCGGCCCAGCGGCCCGAGCGGGGACCGGAACTCGATCGTGTCGCGCATGAGCGTGCCGCCGTCGCGCGGCAGGAACTCGTGGTCGTGGCGGAAGGCGCGGAACGGGCCCGCAACCTGCCGATCGGAGAACCGATGCGGTGGCTCGATGTCGAACACCACGGAGCGCAGCCGGAAGGGGATGCCGAAGTGCCGCGCGCGCCAGGTGACGGTCGAGCCCTCGGAGAACACCCCGCCGGCCGGCGGCTCGATCATGGTCTCGCCGTACCGGGCCATCGAGCGCACATGCAGCTGCGGGTCCAGTGCGGCCTCGAAGACCACGCGCGGCGAGGCGGCGATCACGGTCTCGAGGACGAAGCGGGGCATCACAGTGGTGAGGACATCACAGGGGTGAGGGAACCAGAGTGGTTTGGGGAATCCCAGTGGTTCTGGGAATCACAGCGCGTCCGGAAGCCGCAGCTGTTCGGGAACTCACGCCGGGCATCACAGGGGTTCGGGAAGCGGTCGCGGGTCGATGAAGTCGCCGGCGCCCTTGCGCAGCCGCGCGACGATGGCGACGAGCTCGGCGGCGTCGTCCTCGCTGATGCCGGGGTCGGCGAACACGTCGGCGTTGAGCGCCGTCGTCGCACGCTCGACGAGGTCGCGCCCGGCCGGGGTGAGGGAGAGCAGCGCGGCACGCCCGTCGTGCGGATGGGGCTCCCGCACCACCAGACCGTCGCGCACCAGCCGCTCGGCCGTGCTCGTGATGGTGGTCGCGTGCACCTGCAGGCGGGCGACGACGCTCGACAGCGGCAGACGGCCGGCGCGGCTGAAGGCCAGCAGTCGCAGCACCTCGTAGCGGGCGAAGCTCAGCGCGAACGGCTTGAGCGCGGCGTCGACTCGCGCGAGCAGCAGCTGCTGGGCACGCATGACGGACGTCACGACGGTCATGCCGTCGGCGGCGTCTGTCCATCCGTGCGCGACCCACTGCCGCTTCGCCTCGGCGAGCGGATCCACGGGAAGGGGACGGGGTCGGGCCACGTCTCTACGGTACCGGCGACGGGACGGGTCTCCTTGCACGCCGGAAGCGTGCCGCACCTGTCGGTTATGTATACATTGACGCGCGAAAATGACCGTCAGCGGCAGTGAATCCTCGGTTTTTGGCTACATAGACCACCATGCCGATAGACTCAGCGTGTCGTGAGGAGCATTCGATGAAGATCTTCGTCCTGGTCAAAGAGGTGCCGGACACCTATGGCGATCGCAAGCTGAATCTCGAGACCGGGCTCGCGGATCGCGCGGCCGGCGATGTGGTCCTCGACGAGATCACGGAGCGCGCGCTCGAGGTGGCGCTGAGCTACGCCGACAAGAACGACGGCACCGAGGTCGTGGCCGTGTCCATGGCTCCGGAAGGGTCGACCGCCTCCGTGCGACGAGCCCTCGCGATCGGCGCCGCCTCCGCCATCCACATCGCCGACGAGCAGCTCACCGGCGCCGACCTCGGACTCACCGCCGAGGTCCTCGCCGCGGTCATCCGACGCGGCGCCCCCGACCTCGTCATCACCGGCAACCTGTCCACCGACGGCTCCGGCGGCGTGATCCCGGCGATGCTCGCAGAGCACCTCGGCTGGGCGCAGGCGACCGCGCTGACGACCGTCGACCTCACGGCGGACTCCGTCTCCGGCACCCGCGGCGCCGACTTCGGCGGACAGCAGGTGTCCGCGCCCCTTCCCGCGGTCATCTCCATCACGGAGGCGCTCCCCGACGCGCGGTTCCCGAACTTCAAGGGCATCATGGCGGCGAAGAAGAAGCCGCTGGAAGTGCTCACCCTGGCCGACCTCGACGTCTCGGCCGACCCCGCCGCCGCTCCGCGCACCATCATGACCGCGGTGGCCGAGAAGCCGCCGCGTGCGGCCGGAGTGAAGATCACCGACGAGGGCGATGCCGCCGACAAGCTCGTCGACTACCTCGTGCAGAACAGGCTGGTGTGAGATGAGCTCTCCCGAGAACCCGATCCTCGTCCTGGTCGACCTCGACCCCTCCGGCAACGCGGCGAGCAGCACGGCCGGCCTGATGGGCGCGGCTGCGGCCATCGGCACGCCGGTCGCCCTGGTCGTCGGAGGCGGACCGGACGCCGTCGACCAGGCGGCAGCCGCCGGTGCGGCCGTGGTCCTCACGGCCGAGGGCGACGCCACCGCGCTCACGGTGCCGATCGTCGATGCCCTGCAGGCCGCGGCCGCACAGGTGCGTCCTGACGCGGTGCTGATCTCGAACTCGATCTCGGGGCGCGACGTCGCCGGACGCTTCGCGGTGCGCACGCGGAGCGCGCTCGCCGTGGACGCGGTCGGCGTGTCCCGCGATGACGAGGGCGTCGTGGCGCATCACTCGGTCTACGGCGGCGCGTACCTCGTCGACGCGGCCGCGACCTACGGCACACTCGTGGTCACGGTGCGGCAGGGAGCTGTGGACGCCAGGGCCGAGGCGGTCGCCTCCCCGCAGGTCGAGCAGCTCGTGGTCACGCCCTCGGGCGCGGCCGCCGCGACCGCCGGTCCGGTCGAGGCCGTCGAGGCCACGTCCTCGCGCCCCGAGCTGCGCGGTGCGACCCGCGTGGTCTCCGGCGGGCGGGGCCTGGCGTCGAAGGAGAAGTTCGTGCTCGTGGAGGAGCTCGCCGATGCCCTGGGCGCCGCGGTCGGCGCCTCGCGCGCAGCCGTCGACGCCGGGTACATCCCGCAGTCGCACCAGGTCGGGCAGACCGGGGTCTCGGTGTCGCCGCAGCTCTACGTGGCACTCGGCATCTCCGGCGCGATCCAGCACCGGGCCGGCATGCAGACCTCGAAGAACATCGTCGCGATCAACAAGGACCCCGAGGCGCCGATCTTCGATGTCGCGGACTTCGGCATCGTGGGCGACGTGTTCACGATCGTGCCGCAGGTGATCGCCGCGCTCGAGGCGCGGAAGAAGTAGTCATGGCGACGCGGATGCTGCGACGCGGTCTGCCGCGTGTGCCGGGCGGCGACCCGTGGCCCCCCGCGGACGCCGCGGTCGAGATTCCCGACGCCGACGTGGCCTCTGCGGCTGCGGCGGATGCAGCGCCCTCGGGTGCCGGGGCTTCGAGTGCCGCGGAGACCGCGGGTGCGAGCGCGCCGGCCGCTGCTCCTGACGGAGTCTCTGCGGCATCGAGTACGCCGAGTGCCGCGGATCCGGCCGGGATGCATGCGGATGCGGATGCGGCGTCCAGTGCCGCGGATGCGGCCGGGATGCGTGAGGCTGAGGCGGCGGCTGAGGCGTCGAGTGTCACGGGCGCCGCGACGAACGCGGCGGTCGGAGTGAGTGTGGGGTCGAGCGCCGAGCAGGCCGTGGATGCGGACGCGGGCGCAGCCTCTGCGGCATCCGGTGGTCCGGGTTTCGCGGGCGCAGCCGTGCGGATCCGTCGTGGTCTTCCCCGCGTCGCCGGAGGGGAGCCGTGGCCGCCGGCCGCAGTGGCCCCCGCGGGGGCCGACGTGGCTGCGGCGCCTGTCGAGGCGTCGCACGCGCGCGGCGGAGCACCCGAGGCAGCGATCGCCAGCGGTGCTGCACCCGCAGCCGTGGTGGCCGCACAGGGTGGCGCATCCGCCCCCGCAGCGGCAGCCGCACAGGGCGCTGCGTCCACGCCGGGCGTCACGTCGGGACAGGCCGGTGTCTCGTCCGCACAGGGTGTCGCATCGTCGCAGGGCGCAGCGGCCGTGCGCCGAGGTCTGCCCCGCACGCCCGGGGGAGAGCCCTGGCCGCCCGCCGGCACCGTTCCCGTCGTCGTCTCCGCGCCTGTAGCAGGCGCTCCGTCGAACGAGCCGACGGCCGCAGCCGAGGTCGTCCCCGAAGGGGGCGCGGCCCCGGCGGCGTTTGCGCCCGCGGCGGCGACGGATCACCCCGCCCCCGCGGCCACTGCCGCCCCCGCGGCCACCGCGGCCGGCGCTGCCCCCATGACGGCGACGGATCACCCCGCCCCCGCGGCCACTGCAACCACCGCCGCCCCTGCGGCGGGAGCAGTCGTCCCCGCGGCGGATATCGCGGCGCCGCTGCCCTGGACGCGCACGGTGTGGAGCGGCCGTGCACCGCGCCACGTGACCGCAGCCGTCGAACCGACGCGCCGCCGCCCGACCTGGACGCAGGCGATCGCCGTGCTGTTCGGCGCCGCCGCGCTCGGCGTGGTCGCGGGTGCCGCGGTCGCCTTCGTGCGGGCGCTGCTGAGCTTCCCGTTCATGCAGGACTTCCTCGCGGCGTTCCCGGGGGAGTATGCGCCGGCCATCGCGGTCGAGCCCGGGTTCGCGCCGTGGATCGGCTGGCAGCACTTCTTCAACATGTTCCTGATGGTGCTGATCATCCGCTCCGGTCTGCAGGTGCGCACCGAGAAGCGCCCGACCGTGTTCTGGGCGCCGCGCCACAACCCCAAGGGCAAGATCAGCCTGGCGCTGTGGTTCCACCAGTCGCTCGACATCCTGTGGCTGGTCAACGGCGTGATCTTCGTGGTGCTGCTGTTCGTCACGGGGCACTGGGTGCGCATCGTGCCGACGAGCTGGGAGGTCTTCCCGAACGCGCTCTCGGCCGCACTGCAGTACGTGTCGTTCGACTGGCCGCACGAGAACGGCTGGAACAACTACAACAGCCTGCAGCAGCTCGCCTACTTCGCGACCGTGTTCATCGCGGCACCGCTCGCGGCGATCACCGGGTTCCGCATGTCGGGGCTGTGGCCGAAGAGGGCCGAGCGGCTGTCGAAGGCGTATCCGGTGGAGTGGGCCCGCGCGCTGCACTTCCCGATCATGCTGTACTTCGTGGCGTTCATCATCGCGCACGTCGCGCTGGTGATGCTCACCGGGTTCCTGCGAAACCTGAACCACATGTTCGCATCGCAGGACGCGGTCACGTGGACCGGGTTCTGGGTGTTCGTGCTCTCGCTCGCGGTGATCGCGATCGGCTGGGTGGCCGCGCGGCCGCTCGTGCTGGCGCCAATCGCGAAGGCCTTCGGGAAGGTGTCCGGCCGCTGACCCGGTATCTGTGAGAGCCGGTTGACAGGTAACCAAGCAAACGCTTGACTGAGGGCGTGGACTCGCCCCTCGCCTTCTTCTCGTTCGTGCGTCTCGACGACCCGTCTCTGCACGCGGAGTACAACCGCTGGCACCAGCTCGACCACCGGCCGGAGAACCTCGCGCTTCCTGGTGTGGCGTGGGGCGACCGCTGGGACGTCCGGCCCGAGTACGCGGACCTCGCCGACGGCTCGCTGGCCGGGCAGGTCGACTTCGTCGCCATGTACTGGTTCCGTGAGCCGGTCGACCAGGCGGTGGCCGCGTGGGACGCACTTGGCGAGGCCTCGTTCCAGTGGGGTCGCGGGCCGCTGCTGCCCGGCATCCACCGCCCGCTGCTGGCGTTCTTCCGCCCGGTGAAGGGCTATGCGGCCCCGCGCGCTCTCGTCTCGCCCGCGGTGCTGCCGTATCGACCGAACCGGGGCATCCACCTCACGGCCACGCGCTACGCCGAGCCGCACGGGACGGAGGCGCACGAGGCACACCGTCGCGAGGACCGGGAGGTGATCCCGGAGCTGCTCGACGTGGACGGCGTCGCGGGGGCATGGACGTTCTCCTTCAGCCACCCGCAGCGGCACTCCTCGCTGCCCTTCGACGAGAGCCCGGCCGAGCCGCCGGGGAGCCTCCGGCTGCGCGTCGTCTACCTGGAGGACGACCCCGCCACGGTGGCTCCCGGGCTGCGCGAGGTCGAGGAGCGATTCCCCTCCGCGGGCGAGCGGCTGCTGTCCACGCCGGTCCGCACGATCATCCCGTGGCAGGACTGGTGAGCGACGGGCTCGCCCAGCGGCTGCAGGCGCTGGAGGACCGCGCCGCCATCGCCGATCTCATCGCCCGCTACGGGCCCGCGGCGGATGCGGGCGACGCCGAGGCGGTCGCGGCGCTGTGGACGCCCGACGGCACCTACCGGTTCGACGACACGGTGCTCGATGCGGACGCGCTCGCGACCCTGGTGACGATCCCGACCCATCAGGAGTACCTGCGCCGCGGATGCGCGCACGTGATCTCGGCGCCGCGCATCGACCTCGACGGAGACACGGCCGTCGCGGTCACGCACTCCGTCGTGCTGGTGCGCGACGGCGAGACCTGGGTCGCGGAGCGGGTCAGCGCGAACCGCTGGGAGCTCGTGCGCACGGCCGCCGGCTGGCGCGTGCACCACCGCCGCAATCGGCTGCTCGACGGCGCGGCTGCCGCCAGGGAGCTCCTCGCCTGAGTCGGAGACCCCCGGCTCAGCCGCCGAAGCGGGTGAGTGGGGTCTCACCCTCCGCGGCCAGGCGGGCGAGAGTCCGCGCGCGCGGGCCGAGGGCGCTGCCGAACCGCACGTCCCAGGAGTCATGGCTGTCATCGCCCAGGGCCACCCTGGCGTGGTGCGGCCAGTTCGGGTCGTCCAGCGCCTGGCGGCCGAGCAGCACGAGGTCGGCGTCGCCGTGCGCGAGCAGCCGGTCGGCCTGCTCGGGGTCGAGGATCAGCCCCACGGTCGCCGTCGGCACCCCCGCCTCCTGACGGATGCGACGGGAGAAGTCGGCGTGGAACGCGAAACCGCGGCGCACCCGGGTGTCGGACGAGCGGTCCGTGGTGATGCCCCCGGAGGACGTGTCGATCAGGTCCACGCCCTCAGCTGCCAGCACGCGCGCGATCTCCACGGTGTCGTCGATGCCGAGGCCGCCCTCCGCTCCGTCGACCGCCGAGATCCGGAACGACAGCGGGATCTGCGGTCCGAGCGCTGCGCGCACGGCGGCGACCACCTCGCGCGGGTACCGCAGCCGGTTCGCGGCGGTCCCGCCGTAGCCGTCCGTCCGACGGTTCGACACGGGCGAGAGGAACGAGTGCAGCAGGTAGCCGTGCGCGCCGTGCAGCTCGACGAAGCGGAACCCGGCAGCCACCGCCCGGACGGCCGCGTCGTGCCAGTCCTGCACCGACCGGGCGATGTCGTCGACCGAGAGCGCGGCGGGCAGCGCGTGCCCTGGGCCCGCCGCCACGGCGCTCGGCGCATCCAGCGGCCAGGGGGCGTGGCCCGCCGCGGCGTCGTCGGCGTCGAGCGGCGCACCGGCGCGCCAGGGCTCGCGCACGGCCGCCCGCCGTCCCGCATGACCGAGCTGCACTCCCGGCACGGCGCCCGCGGCGGACACGACCGCAGCGACGCGCTGCCACGCCGGCACGTGGGCGTCGCTCCACAGCCCCGCGTCGAACGGCGAGATGCGGCCGCGCGGGTGCACGGCGGTGGCCTCGGCGATCACCAGTCCGGCGCCGCCCAGCGCGAAGCGACCCAGATGGGCGACATGGAAGTCGGTGACGTGTCCGTCGCGGGAGGCGTACATGCACATCGGGGAGACGCCGACGCGGTTGGGGAGCGTGACGCCGCGCAGGGTCAGGGGTGAGAAGAGGCTCATGCGGACTCCTGGGAGCGGGGCAGGCGGAGGACGGCGGCCAGGACGGCCGTGACGACGCCGCACAGGGCGGCGCCGCCGAAGCAGAGCAGGAGCGCCTGCTCGGACAGGAAGGCGGGGTCGGCGGACGCGGGCAGGGCGGTGATCGCGAAGGCGAACAGGGCGGCGGCGACCGCTCCGGACAGCGTGCGGATCACCGAGTTCACGCCGTTGGCGGTCGCGACCTCGTCGGCGGGCACCGAGGCGGTGATGAGCGACGGCATCGCTGCGAACGCGAACGCCACCCCTGCGCCGACGAGCGCCGATCCTGCGAGGACGGGAACGGCGCCGCCGTGGAACAGCATCCGCACCACGAAGGCGACCGCCATCAGGGCGGACCCCAGCAGCAGAGCGCGCTGCCCGCCGAAACGCGTGATGACGCGGGCGGCGAGCGGTGCCAGCAGGATCATGGTGAGTGCGGACGGCAGCAGGAAGAGGCCGGCGGCGGCCGTCGGCACGGCGAGGCCGTATCCGGTCGCGGTCGGGGCGAGCGCCTCCTGCGTCGTGAGCAGGTGGTTGGCGTACATGCCGGCGGTGGCGAAGAACGAGGCCACGTTGATCGGCAGAATCGGGGCGCGCAGCGAGGACCGCACATCGATCAGCGGCGCCGGGTGCCGGCGCTCCCACAGCAGCCAGGTGATCAGCCCGATCATCGCCAGGGCGGCCAGCCCCAGCGTCGGTGCGCTGAGCCATCCCCAGTACTGTCCGCGGCTCACCGCCAGCAGGAGGGCGGTCAGACCCACCGCGAGCAGTACGGCGCCGAGGATGTCGAAGGCGCGCGGCGCCCCGGTCGGGGCCTCCGCGATGCGCAGCCGGATCAGGATGCAGAACACCGCCCCGGCGATCGCGGAGCACCAGAACACGGCGGGAAGCCCACCCCACGACAGCAGCGGCCCTGCGAGCACGAGCCCGAGCGCGGAGCCCATGCCGAGCGTGCCGCTCATCAGAGCGATGCCGAGGACGGCGCGACGGCGGGAGACCAGCGCGCTCAGCAGGCCGATGCCGATCGGCACGACCGCGGTGCCGAAGCCCTGGAGTGCGCGGCCCACGAGCACGGCGGCGAACCCGGGGACCACGGCGGCGATGACCGACCCGGCCACCAGGAGGCCCATCGACACGAGGAGCATCAGACGGCGTCCGTGCAGATCCGCGAGACGTGTCACGACGGGCGTCCCGACGACGCCGGACAGGAGCGTGACCGTGATGAGCCAGGACGCATCGGCTGCGGTGGTGTGCAGCAGGGCCGGCATGAGCGGCAGGATGGGGACGATGAGGGTGAACTGCAGGGACGTCAGCATCCCGCACGCGGCGAGCAGCGCCACCACTGCGCGCTCGTGGCGCTCTCGTTCCGACCTCACTGTCACCGTTTCCGCTCGCGGGCGCGCTGTCCCTGGCGTCAGGCTAGCGGGATCTCGTCAAATGAACAAGCGATTGCTAGGGTGAGGTCATGAGCAGCCGAACGGACGAGGTCGTCCCGGTCGACGAAGGCGAACGGCGGGCCTGGGATGCCGGAGAGCTGCCGCCACCGAGCGACCTCGGCGACGGGCTCTGGTGCATCCCGGTCGCGATCCCCGAGGGCACCCTCCCCGGAACCCTCGCCTACGCCGTGCTCGACGACGACGGCGTGCACCTGATCGACCCCGGATGGGACGGCACCGCGAACCTCACACGCATCGCGGAGGCGCTCGCTGCCGCCGGTCGCACGCTCGACGAGGTCGCGACCGTCGTCGTCACGCACCACCACCCCGACCACCTCGGCCTCGCCGCCCGGCTGCGCGCGCACTCCGGAGCGCGCATCGTGATGTCGGCCGACGAGCGCCGCGCGCTGGCGGCCGTGGTCGACCCCGCCGCGACCGATCCCGAGGCCTACCGGGCCACCGTCGAGCAGTGGGGCGTGCCGCACGACCGGCGAGCCGAGCTCCTGGCGTCCTTCACCCGTCCGTCGCTGACCGGCGACGTGCAACCCGACGTGCTCGTGGCGGACGGCGATGTGCTCGAACTCGGCGCGCGGCGGCTGGAGGTCGTGGCCACCCCCGGTCACACGGGCGGCCACGTGTGCCTGGCCGACCGGGCGGCGCGACTGCTGTTCACCGGCGACCACGTGCTGCCGCGCATCTACTCGGGCGTGGGCATCGGCGTGCAGCCGGGGGATGAGCCGCTCGGGGACCTGCTGTCGTCGCTGGAGCGCCTCGCGCCGTTCGACGAGTACACCGTGCTCCCGGGTCACGAGTTCCGCTTCACCGGGCTGCGCGCGCGGCGGGAGCGCATCGCCGCCCACCACCTGCGCCGCACGGCCGAGGTCGCCGCGCTCGTCGAGGAGCTCGGCGACGCCACCGTCTGGGAGTACGCGCGACGGCTGACCTGGACCGCGGGGTGGCACGGCCTCGACGGCTTCTGGCTGCACTCGGCGCTGCGCCAGACCGAGATGCACCGAGAGCTCGTGCGGAGCGGCCGCGCGCAGCAGTGGCTCACGCGCGACGCCTGACGCGCGACGGATCAGCCGCGGCGCCTCAGCCTCGACTGATCACGCGGTGCCGGAGTCGCCACCCGTCGGCGTCTCGCACGAACGTGTCGGCGTACACGCCCATGGCCGCCAGGGTCGGCACGCCGTCGGTGCCCCGGTAGTAGCGGAAGTAGGAGCGCGACGTGGCGGTGTCGCCGTCGACCTCGACCGCGATGCTCGACACGTCGTGCCGCGTGTGCGTGCCGGGGCCCTGGATGCCCGCCGCCCGCCGCTCGTGCACTCCGGCGAGCAGCGCCTCCCGCCCCGCGATGGTCTGCACGTCCATCGGCAGGTCCGTGGCATCCGTGAGGTCCCACACCGCGTCCGATGTGAAGCAGCGTACGTACGCCTCGGGGTCTCCGGCGTCGGCGAGATGCGCGATGCGGGCGAGCAGCATCGCGATCTCCTGGCGGTCGCCGATCGCCTGCAGGCCGGTGCTCATGCCACCGCTCCCGCCCAGCGCTCGAGGTGGGCACGCAGATCGGCGGGGATCCGCACCGGCTCCTGCGTCGGTGACACGGTCACGACGGTGTTCTCGGCGCGCGCGACCAGGGCGTCGTCGTCGAGGCGGGTCATGCGGAACGCGAAGCGGAAAGAGGAGGCGCCGATGCGGCCCATGCGCAGGTCGATGCGCACCTCGTCGAACAGTCGGGCGGCCGCCAGGTACTCGCAGGTGGTCGCCCGGGACACCGTCCACCAGCCGAAGCGCTCGATCAGGGTGTCCTGCCGCAGGCCCTGCAGGAAGAGGAACTCGGACTGCAGCGCCTCCATCTTCGGGAACCAGGCGGCGTAGTAGAGGATGCCCGCGGGGTCGGTGTCGGCATAGCTCAGGCGTGTGGTGTGCGAGTGCAGGATCGGCCGCTCGGCGTCCGCCGTCACTGCGTCACCGTCCAGCCGCCGTCGACCGGGAGGAAGACGCCGTTGACGTAGCCGGCCAGGGGGGAGAGCAGGAACAGGGTGGCCCAGGCGATGTCGTCGGGGGCGGCCATGCGCTTCAGGGGGATGCGGGTGAGCACGCGCTGTCCGGTCTCGCTGCTCGCGAAGCCCGCGAGGCGCGGGGTGTCGGTCATGCCCGGCGCCACGCCGTTCGAGCGGAACTCGGCGGCGCGGTGGGCGGCGAGATGGCGGACGTAGCCCATGATCGCGGCCTTGGCGGCCGAGTACCAGGCGCTGTCGGTGCCGACGAGGTTGCCCGCGACCGAGGTGGTCGCGACCATCGCGGCGCCCTCGCCCGGCCCCGTGGCCGCCCAGGCGTCGGTCATGCGCCGCACGCTGCCGACGCAGATCTCCAGCGCGCGGTCGAACGGCAGCGTCGACGCGGAGGCGGGCCCGGCGTTGTTGTGCAGGTACCGCAGGCGTCCGAGCGCGGCGGTCGCGGCGGTGAAGCCCGCGGCCACCGCGTCGTCGTCCGACACGTCGGCGACCCAGGTGTGCACGGCCGGGGCGGTGGAGCGCACGGCGGCCGCCGTCTCCTCCAGTCCTTCCGGGTTCAGGTCCCAGAGGCTCAGGGAGAGCCCGAGCTCGGCGGCGCGGAGTGCGGTCGCGCGACCGATGCCGCTTCCGGCGCCGGTGATGAGCACCGCGTCTCCCGTGGTGAATCCGAGGTCGATGGCACCCATCCCGCGCTCCTTTGCCCAAGCATTTGCTTGTTTGACTCTAGCGGGGCCGTCCCGCGAAGGCCAGCCCCGCATCCGAGCTCACCGTGACGACAGCACGAACCCCCGGAAGTCCGCTGCCGCGACCTCCTCGCAGCGGTCGATGTACGCCTTGAAGCCGCCGATGTAGGGCAGGAACCCGCGGGCCTTCCCGGCGATGTTCGCGCCCGTGTACCACGAGGGCGCCGAGCCGAACAGGGTGCGGTCGGCGAGCTCCAGGGAATGCGCCGTCCACGCCGCTGCCGCATCGGCCCTCGGCTCGATCGACGTGAACCCCTGCTCGCGGCAGTGCGCCACCATGCGCAGCGCGAAGTCGCCCTGCTGCTCCGAGGTCAGGGCCATGTTCGACAGCACGCTCGGGCTGCCTGGGCCGTTCAGCACCAGCAGGTTCGGGAAGCCGGGCAGGCCGACGCCGAGGTAGGTCGACGGGAAGCCCCGCCACTCCTCGCGCAGCGACCGCCCGTCGCGGCCGCGGATGTCGATCGCGGTCAGCGCCCCGGTCATGGCGTCGAACCCGGTGGCGTACACGATCACGTCGTGCTCGCGGTGCCGTGCGCTCGTGCGGATGCCGGTCGGGGTGACCTCGGCGAGCGGCTCCTCGCGCAGATCGACGAGCGCCACGTGCGGCGCGTTGAACGTCTCGTAGTAGCCGGAGTCGGTGCAGATGCGCTTCGTGCCGACCGGATGGTCCCGCGGGGTGAGCGTCTCCCGCACGCGGGGGTCGTGCACGCGCTCCGCGAGCTTCGCCTCGAAGAACACGCGGGCGGCGTCGTTGATCACCGGGTCCACGGTCAGCCCCTGGAACGCCTTCGCGAACAGCACGCCACCGCGCGTCCAGCTCTCCTCGAACACGGCCTGCCGCTCCGCCTCGTCGGTCTCCGCGAACGGCACCGGGTGGCTCGTCCAGGGGGATCCCGCCGCGCCGTTCCAGGACAGCTCGCGGCGGTGCGCCAGGTCCTGCTGCTGCCGCTCCCACTCGGCGTCGTCGATCGGGCGGTTGAACGCGGGCACGCTGTAGTTCGCGCTGCGCTGATACACCGTGAGCTCCGCGGCCTGGGCGGCGAGCAGCGGGATGGCCTGCACGCCGGAGGAGCCGGTGCCGATCACGGCGACGCGCTTCCCGCGGAGGTCCACCGGCTCCTCCGGCCACGCGGACGTCTGCAGGACGGTGCCGGAGAAGTCGTCCCGGCCGGGGAGGTCGGGCAGCTGCGGCGTGGACAGGCCGCCCGTGGCCATGACCAGCCAGCGCGCGGTCGCCGTGAGGCCCGACTCTGTGCGGATCTCCCAGTGCTGCGCGTGCTCGTCCCAGGAGGCGGCGGCGAGGCGCTGGCCGAAGCGGAAGTGGCGGCGGACGTCGAACCGGTCGGCCACGTGGTTCAGGTAGCGGAGGATCTCGGGCTGCGTGGCATAGCGCTCGGTCCACCGCCATTCGCGCTGCAGGTCCTCGTCGAAGGAGAACGAGTAGTCGATGCTCTCCACGTCGCACCGTGCGCCCGGGTAGCGGTTCCAGTACCAGGTGCCCCCCACATCCTCGCCCGCCTCCAGGCCGAGGATGTCGAGCCCGGCGCGGACGCCGTGGATGGTCGTGTACATGCCGGCGAGTCCGGCGCCGACGACGATGAGGTCGTGGTGGGTGGTCATGCGGGCTCCTTCGCGAGGGAGGGGGTGAGGGTGTGCACGTCGCTCCAGAGGAGGGCGGCTGCGGAAGCGGCAGGGCCGTAGCCGGGGATCGTCAGGAAGCCGTGGAACTGGTCGGGGTGGTGGCGGCGCACGACGGGAACGCCGGCGGCGCGCAGCCGCTCCGCGTAGAGGGCGCCCTCGTCGGACAGCGGATCGAGGCCTGCCGTGACGACGACGGCGGGCGGCAGGCCGGTGAGGTCGTCGACGGCGAGGGGCGTCACGTCGGCGTCGAACCGTTCGGGCTCGTCGCCGAGGAACACCCGCCAGTAGTGGCCGAGCAGCTCGGCGGTGACGAAGTAGCCGTGCGCACGGGTGCGGTGGCTCTCGCTCGCCATGGCGGGATCGAGGAACGGGTACAGCAGGACCTGCCCGACCGCCGGACTGTCTCCGCGGTCGCGCAGGGCGATGGCCGCACCAGCCGCGACGTTGCCGCCGGAGCTGTCGCCCGCGAGGATCACTCCGTGTGCGGCGAGTCCGAGCGATGCCGCGGCGTCGACCGCCGCGACGACGTCGTCCCGCGCGGCGCCGGGGCCGAACTCGGGCGCGAGGCGGTACTCGACCGAGACGACGACCGTGCCCGTGCCCCGAGCCCAGCTTCGGCAGAAGCCGTCGTGCCCCGCGATCGACCCGTGCAGGAACCCACCGCCGTGCGCGTACACGGTGACCGGGGCGTCGGACCGGAGGGACGCGGGGCGGTAGATGCGGAGCGGCACGGTGTGCGTGCCCCGATCGACCGCGGTGTCCTCCGTCATGGCGTCGTCGAGGTTGCCGGCGGGGCGGATGCGCGCGTCGACCGCGGCGCGTCCGTCGAGCGGGCTGAGGGTGTGGATGGCAGGGAAGCTCTCGTTGAGCAGCTCCAGCATGCGGGTCGTCTCGTCCACCTGATCTCCTTCGATCGGCTTCGGTATGACTAACAGTCATAGTACGATCAGGAATATCTCACTCAACGACGAGGAGGTCAAGTGAGCGACCACGAGAACACCCCCGACCTGCCGGAGCTGCCCGCCACGAGCTGGGCCGTGCTCGGCATCCTGTCCTTCGGCACGGAGCTGTCCGGCTACGACGTGAAGCAGTGGGCGGATCAGAGCCTCGCGTTCTTCTACTGGGCGCCGTCCCAGAGCCAGATCTACACCGAGCTGCGGCGACTGGAAGGGCTCGGCCTCGCGGTCTCCCGGGTCGAGCAGACGCATGCCGCGAAGAGCAGGCGGCTGTACGCGATCACCCCGCTCGGCCGCGACTGCCTGCAGCGCTGGACCGACGACGTGCCCCCCGAGCCCGTGGTGCTCAAGCACCCGCAGATCCTGCGGCTGTGGGCCGCGCACAACGGCGATCTCGACCGGCTGCGTGCGGCGCTGGCGGCCTACCGCGACGAGGCGCTGCGCACCGCGGACGCCGCGGCCGCGCACGCCGAGGGTGCCAGGCGCGAAGAGGCCTGGCGCTTCTCCGGCATCGCACTGGAGTGGGCCGAGTGCTTCAACCGCGACGAGGCGGCGCGCATCGACTGGCTCCTGGAACGCCTGCGCGGCATGCGATGACGGAGGCGATGCGCCGATGAGCCGGTGTCGTCGGGGCCTACAGGCCGAACCCGCCGTCGACGTCGAGCTTCTGTCCGGTGATGAACCCCGCGGCCGGCGAGGCCAGGAAGGCGACCGCGGCCGCGATGTCGTCCGCCGTGCCGAAGCGCCGCAGCGGGATATTCCGCATGGCGACGTCGAGCGCGCGCTCGTCGAGGTCGCCGGAGGCCATGAGCCGCGCGGACATGCCGTCCCACAGCATGCCGGGGCCCACCGCGTTGACCCGCACGCCGAAGCGGCCCTCCTCGGCGGCCAGCCCGCGCGCCAGCGCCTCGACTCCACCCTTGGGTGCGACCGACAGCCCGTCGCGGACGGGGTAGCGGCGGGTGCCGGCACTGGTGACGACCGTGAGCGACCCGGACGCCTCGCGGAGCGCGGGGAGGAAGGCCTTCGCGATCGCGAAGAACCCGACGAGGTCGTCGTCGACCTGGCGGGCGAACTGCTCCACCGGCACCTTCGACAGGTGCACCATCGGCACGTGCGGACCGGCGGCGTGCACGACCGTGTGCACCGCGCCGTGCCGCGCCCGGAGGTCATCGGCGAGGGCGGTGGCCGCGGCCTCGTCGCGCACGTCGAGCGGGTGCGCCTCGGCGTCGTCGCCCAGGGTCTCGAGCAGCTCGGGGGAGGGGGCCGAGCGGTGCGTGATGACCACCCGCACACCGCTCGCGGCCAGTCGTGTGGCGATCGCCGAGCCGATGCCGCCGGTGCCGCCGGTGACCACGGCGACGCCGGGAAGCGCGGAGGGAGGGCGGGTGTCGAAGGTCTGCGGAGTGTCCATGCGCCGGAATCTAACAGGACTTCCGGCATCAACCAAGCAATTGACCGGTTGGGCATTGTCCGGGTCGGTCGAGTGTGATTTACTAAGCAAGCGTTTGGTCGCTCTAACTCAACGATGAGAGAGGTTCGGATATGCGATTCAAGAGGCTCGCGGCAGTCGCCGCAGGGATCGTGGTGTCATCCATGGCGCTCGCCGGCTGCTCCGGCGGCGACGCGGACGCCGGCGACAGCGGTGGCGGTGACGCCGGGGGCGACCCGATCAAGATCGTGGTGCTCGGCGGCATGGGCGCCGAGGGCATCCTGGCCGACAACGCGACCACGGCCGTCACGGCCGCGCTCGCCTCGGTCGACGCCGTCAACGACATGGGCGGCATCCTCGACCGCGAGGTGGAGATCACCCACCTGGAGGACAACGCCGACCCGACCGTCGCCGTCACCAAGCTGCGCGAGTACATCGCCACCGAGGGCAAGCCCGCGCTCGTCATGAACTCCGGCCCCTCCACCATCACCGAGGCCATGCTGCCGATCCTCACGCAGAACCAGATCGTGTCGTTCAACATCGGCCCGACCACCGGCTCCGGCGACCCCTCGGTCAACCCCTACAGCTTCGACCTCAGCGCCTCCGTCCCCGACTACCTGGGCTCCTTCGTCGCCGAGATGGACGACCGCGGCTACGAGAACGTGGCGATCCTGCACGGCTCCAGCGCCTACGGCGAGCTGTTCGGTCAGCTCGGCGAAACCACGTTCGCCGATGCCGGCTTCACCGTCACCGGCAACGAGGGCTTCGACAACGCCGCCCTCGACATGACCCCGCAGCTGTCGGCGCTCCAGCAGGGCGACCCGGACGTGCTCGTGCTCGACGCCTACGGCGCCCCGCTCGGCTACGTGCTGCAGAGCCTCGAGAAGCTCGGCTGGGACGTGCCCGTCATGGGCAACTCCTCGGTGGCGGCGACCGGCCTGATCGCCACGCCCGCCCCCGACGGCGTGCTCGGTACCGACCAGGTGAAGAACCTCACCATGCAGGTGTACTCCAGCACCCAGTACAACCCGGACGACACCAAGGTCAACGAGGCCGTCGAGCGCATGCTCGCCGCCGGTGACATCAAGTCGTCGCTCATCCTCGCCTACAACTACGACTCGGCCCTGCTGTTCAAGGCCGCCGCGGAGAAGGCCGGCGGCATCGACGACCCCGACGCCCTGGTCGAGGCGCTGATCGATCCCGAGGTGCAGAAGGCGGCGGAGACCGCGATCCTCGCGAACTACGCGTTCGAGAAGGATGCGCACAGCCCGCACGTCAGCCCCGACCAGTTCGCCTTCATCCCCCCGGGCGAACTCGTCAACGGCCAGTTCCA
>NZ_JALXPE010000050.1 GCF_025143365.1 Microbacterium sp. p3-SID336
CCCCCCCCGGGGGGGGGGGGGGGGGGGGGCCCCCCCCCCCGCGGCGATGCCCTACCGGAGGGCTTTGGCTTTGATGAGGTCGTACTCGCCGTCCGTGATGGTGCCGGCGTCGAGGAGGGCCTTGGCCTTCGCGATCTCCTCGCTCGGGCTGCTGCCGGCGACCTGCTGGATGTAGGCGTCCGCGGCGTCCTGCGCACGTCGCGCCTCGGCGCTGCTGCGCTCGGCCATCCCGCCTCCTCGGGCGATGAGGTACACGAGAGCCGTGAGGAACGGGACGAAGATCAGGAAGACCATCCAGATCGCCTTCGCCCAGCCGTTCAGCCGGTGATCGCGGAACAGATCGGCGATGATCGCGAACAGCGCGAACAGGTACGCGGTGAACGCGAAGATCCAGAGGAACCACCAGATGATGTCCCAGAACGACGACCAGAAGCCCATGACCCGCCCTCTCCGTGCGCCGCACTGCGCGGTCGGCACGCTCGGACCTTACTCGTCGCCTCTCGGTGCGCGCACCGGCACGGCACCGACTTCACCCGGGTGATCGGCCCGCGCGCAGACGCGGAGTACGCGCAGTGTCAGGATCGGGCGCAGTACGCTTCCCGAAACGGCGGAGGGAGCGTCCATGGGCGTTGCAGCGCACAGACCACCGTGGCTTCTCAGCACGCTCGACGGGTATCGCCGGCGCTGGCTGCTCTCGGACGTGATCGCCGGTCTGTCCGCCGGCGCCGTGGTGGTGCCGCAGGCCATGGCCTACGCGACCATCGCGAACCTCCCGGTGCAGATCGGCCTCTACACGTGCATCGTCCCGATGCTGGTGTACGCGCTCCTGGGCGGGAGTCGCGCGATGAGCGTGTCCACCACGTCGACCATCGCGACCCTCACCGCCACGACACTCGTGTCGGCCGGTGTCGCCGCAGGCTCCGACGACGCCCTGGGCTCGCTCATGATGCTCACGCTGCTGGTGGGCGTGATCCTGCTGCTGGCACGCGCGTGCCGACTGGGGTCGCTCGTGGAGAACATCAGCGGCGCCACGGTGCTGGGGCTGAAGATCGGCGTCGGTGCGACCGTCGCGGTCGGCCAGCTGCCCAAGCTGCTGGGGGAGTCCGTCGACTTCTCGGGGCACGGATTCTTCCGCTCCCTGCTGGCCGTCGGCCAGGCGTTCGAGAGCGCGAATGCGGCGACCGTGGCTCTCTCGGCGGGCTCGATCGCCGTGCTGCTGCTGCTCAAGCGCTTCGCACCGCGAGTACCGGGCACCCTCCTCGTCGTACTCGGCGGCATCCTCCTGGTGTGGCTCGGACACATCGACGGGCTCGGTGTCGACCTGATCGCTCCGGTCGAGAGCGGACTGCCGACTCCCGGTGTGCCGGACTTCGCTCAGACCACGGCCCTGGTGCCTGGTGCCCTCGCGATCGCCGTCATGGCCTTCCTGGAATCGGCAGCCGTGGCGCGTAGCCTCCGTCAGGCGACCGAACCCCAGATCGACAGCGACCAGGAGCTGTTCGCGACCGGAGCGGCCAATACGGTCGGCTCCGTGTTCGGGGCGATGCCCGCGGCGGGAGGGTTCTCGCAGAGCGCGGTGAACCAGGGGGCGGGCGCCCGCTCGCAGCTCGCCACGATCGTGACCGTGGTGCTGGCGGTGCTGGTGGCGCTGTTCCTCGGCCCGGTGCTGAGCCTGCTCCCGGAGGCCACGCTCGCCGCGATGGTGTTCGTCGCCGTCGCCGGCCTGATCGACATCCCGCTTCTGGTCAGCTGGGCGCGCATCAGCAGGGTGGACTTCTGGATCGCCACCGCCGTCGCCGCGATCGGTCTGACGGCGGGGCTGCTGCCTGCGGTGGCCGTCGGGGTGGTGGTGACGCTGATCCTGGTGCTGCGCGAGCTGAACGTGCCCCGGGTGCGTGTGACAGGACGCCGCGGCGATTCGATCGGGCTCGAGTTGGAGCGCGGGCTGTACACCGCGAACGCTCTGGCCAACGAGCGCCTGATCCTGGACACGGTCGCGGCAGCCGAGCAGCCGGTGCGCCACGTCGTGCTCGGGTTGCGGCAGCAGGAGGTGATGTCGATCACGGTGCTGGACGCGCTGGAGAACCTGGACAGGGAGCTCTCACAGCTCGGCGTGACCCTCCATCTGGCCGCGCTGCCCGCCGCCGCGAGCGAGGTCGCCGCGCGCACGACGTGGTTCTCGGCGCTCGACCGAGCCGGTCGCGTGCACGACTCGGTGGACGAAGGCCTCACGGCGACGCAGGCGTCGGGGGCCTCCGGCGACGTTCACCCTGGTGAGGTGCCGGAGGAGCGCTGACACGGTCGGCGTGGATGCCTAGGCTGGCGGCCACAGAAGCCGCGGCCGCAGGGCCGCAGATCCAGGGCGGGGGCCGAGGATGATGAGAGACAGGGGTGCCGTCGCGCGGGGGCGGGCAGGATGGCGACGTCGGCTCCCCTGAGGTGGCAGTGGTCGCGGTTCGGCCTCGGTCTGCTCTATGCGGTGCCGTCGCTGCTGGTCGCGCCGGCCGACCCACGTCTCGCGCTGGCGCTCAGCATCGGAGTGCTTCCAGCGGCGGCTATCGGGCTGCCTCCGCGGCGGCGCGCCAGAGCGGCGATCCCATTGATCGGTGTGCTGACGGCTGTGGGCCTGCTGCTCGGCTCGGCCCTCGCGCTCGTGCCGGTGGTGGCGGTGCCGGCGATCGGCGCGCTGTCGGTGCTCTGCTGCCTCGCCGCCGCCCGGTCCAGGGCCGGACACGCGGCGTTGATCCTGGTCCTGCCCATGGTGGGCATCGGGCTGAGCTTCCCGCTGTCCGCAGCCAGCGGATGGCTCGCGGCGTTCGTCGTCGTGGGGTCGGTGTACGCGTGGTTGGTGTCGCTGCTGTGGCCGGAGCGGAACACGCGCCCGGTGCCGCTGCCTGCGGTGCCGCGGGGGCGGGCCATGGTCTTGTACGGCTTCCTGCTCGGGATCGCCGCCGCCACGGCCGCGACGATCGGCTTCGCGACCGGGCTGAAGCATGTCGGCTGGGCCACGGCGGCCGTGCTGCTGGTGATGCGGCCCGTGCGCGGGCAGGTGGTGGCGCGCAGCTTCGGCCGTGCGGGCGCGGTGCTGGTGGGAGCGCTGGCCGCCGCAGGAGTCGCCGCGCTCGCCCCCGGGGGCTGGGGTGCGGGGGTCGCGATCGCGGCGGCCGTGGCCTGCCTGTGCGCGGTGAATGAGAGCCGCTGGTACGTGGCGCCTGCCTTCTCCACGTTCCTCGTGCTCACGCTGCTGCTGTGCACGTCCGAGGTGGCTCCTGCCGAGCGGTTCCTGGAGCGGACGCTGGAGACGCTGCTCGGGGTGGGACTCGCCCTCGTCTTCGGCGCGCTGGTGCCGGCCCTCCTCGGCATGCGTGGGCGCAGCAGGCAGGCGAGGGAGATGGTGAGCACATCGGTGTGAGGAGGGTATTGCGGGACCGCTCCCGCCCTGCAATATACTGCCGCCGAGGGGGAGAGCCACGTCGATATCGGGGGGTAACCGATGGCGAATGGTCCTCACGGCGGAGAACGGACCTGCTGTCCGATCCCCGCCTCACTGAACGGCGACGTACGAAGGGAACGACTGCTCACGCGGCTCACAGCCGCACTGGACGAACCGTGGACGCTCACACTCGTGAGCGCTCCGGCCGGGGCCGGCAAGACGCGCCTGCTCGCGCAGTGGGCGCGGGACCGGCAGGCCGAGCCGGACACGGAGGTCGTGTGGGTGTCCCTGGAGCAGGGCGAGGGGGAGCTGCCGCGCGTGCGGACCGCCCTGGAAGAGCTCGTCGACCCCGACCTCCGCGCTGCGATGGCGGCGGTGCCGTCCGACCGCTCGGCTGCCACGATCCGCGCGTTCGCGAGGTCGCTGGGCGACGCGCGCGGGCGGATCGTCATCATCATCGACGACGTGCACCGCATCGAGGACGAGGACGTGGCGCAGCGGCTGTCGACCTTCGTCCAGCACGTCCCCGGCAACGTGCACGTCGTGCTCTCCGGGCGCGGCACGCGGATGATCCCCCTTGCCCGACGCCGCATCACCGGCGTGGCCCTGGAGCTGGACAGTCAGGCGCTGGCGTTCACACCCGCGGAGGTGCGGGCGTTCTTCCTGGCGCGCGGCATCAGGCTGTCGCAGGGGGAGATCAGCACGGTGATCGCCCGCACCGAGGGCTGGGCCGCCGGACTGCAGCTCACCCTGCTCGCGGCGGGCGGTGGGGCGGTCGCTGCGCATCCCCTGCGCGGCGACGATCCCAAGCTGGCGGACTACTTCCGTGAGGAGGTGCTCGCGGAGCTCGACGAGGGGCTGCGGGAGTTCCTGGAGGCCACAGCGGTCGTCGACGGCTTCACGTCCGAGCTCGCCGCGGTGCTGACCGGTAGCGCGCACGCGGCTCCGGTGATCGACCGCCTGCTCCGGCTCAACGTGCTGTCAGGGCCGGACGAGCACGAGCCGCCCCGCTACCACTACCATCCGCTGCTCCGGGAGTTCCTCCGCGGGCGGCTGCGCGCCGACGGGGACGCCAGGATCGATCGGCTGGAGGGTCTCGCCGCCGAGTGGTTCGCCGCACGCGGAGAGCACCTGGCCGCGCTGGAGCACGCCGTGCACAGTGGAGACCAAATGTGCATGAGCGCGATCCTGCGCCACTGCGGCATGCAGCTGCTGCTGGAAGGGCGCGTGGCCGAGGTGCGCACGGCGACAGCGCAGCTCCCTGCGACCATGCGGTCGGGTACCGCGGCGCGCATGCTGATCGCGGCCACCGAGCTCGCCCACGGAAACGCGTCCGCCGCGGCAGTCGCGCTTCCGCTCGTCCTCGAGCCGGGGGAGAGCGAGGCGCAGCGACGGTGGCGGGTCGGGCTGGCGCTGCACATGGCACTCCGCCGTGGCGGCGTGGTGGACGCGGTCGACGAACTCGACCTCGAATGCCGGGCGCTGCCGGGCGAGGAGCAGCTCGACACCTACGCGTTCCTCCAGGCCGCCATGGGCGAGCTGTTCGCGGGCGACCTGGGCCGTGCAGAGGAGTTCGCGCGCTTCGCCGTCGACCTCGCCAAGGCGACCGGTGCTGGCGCCGCGGAGCTGCAGGCCCAGGGCGTGCTCACCACGAGCGCGCTGTTCCGCGGGCGGATGCGGGAGGCGTCGAACGCGGGCGCCGCGCTCGACCGGCGCTGGCGGGAGCTGGGCCAGCCCGACAACGCCTTCTTCGAGGTGACCAGGGTCTGGCGGGCATGGGTGCCCTACGAGGGCATGCGCGATCGACGCCGGTGCGGCGCTGGGCGAGGCGGCCCGGGTGCTCGATGCGGGCGGTGAGGCGGCGATCGCCCGCGGTCTGCACGGCATGCGGGCGCTGCTGTCCGCTGACCGCGCGGGCGACCCCCACGCGGCGGCCGTCGCCCTGTGCGAGGAGCTGTCGCCGCGGGACGATCTCCCGCTGCCCCCGCACTGGTACGCCATGATGGGCGGCTTCGCCGTGCGCGCACTCGACCGGCTGCACGAGCCGAGCGTGCGCGACCGCTTCATCACGGACGTCGAGGCGGCGCTGGGGGAGACGGGCGACGTGCTCGTGCTCCGTGCCATCGCCGCGCTGCACGACCGCAGTGACGGGCTCGCCCGCGGTGCCCTCGCGCCGGTGCTGGAGGGGTCGGCGCCGTGTCTGCTGCCCGCCTCGATGATCGACGCCTGGCTCGTGGAGGCGCAGCTGGACGTGCTCGACGGCGAGCCCGATCGTGCGCAGCTCGCCCTCGCGACCGCCCTGGCGCTCGCGGAGCCGGAGGAGCACGTGCGCCGGGTCGCCGAGGCCGGCCCGGTGGTGACCAGGCTGCTCGCGGCGCGCGCGACCGCGGGCTCGCGCACGCGCTTCGCGGAGACCGTGCGCGAGCGGCTCGCCGCGGCAGGCGTCCTCCTGGAGGAGGAGCTCACGCAGCGCGAGCGGATCGTGCTCGCCGCGCTCAGCCGCAACGCCACGCTGCGGGAGATCGCGACGCAGGAGTTCATCTCGCCGAACACGGTGAAGACGCACGTGCGCAACATCTACCGCAAGCTCGGGGTGTCGGACAGGGAAGGGGTCACGGCGGCCGCGCACGCCCTCGGGATCTCCTGAGGGGCCGCGGCCGCCGTCGCCGGCTCAGTCCCTGGCCATCGCCGCCGCCAGGTGCGCCTCCAGGTCGAGGTACGCGTCGTCGGCGATGTCGAACACGACCTGGGCGATCTCGCCGCCGGTGAAGTCGAAGCCGTAGCCGTACAGGGACGACACCGGGTCGGCGCTGTCCCGCCCGATCGTCAGACCCTCGCCGCACAGGGAGAAGTGCCCGAGCACGGTGCGGATCTGCTTCTCGTCGACCTTCTCGTCATCGATGTACAGCCGTGCGGGCCCGGTACCCTCGCGGTACTCGCCCATGCCCTCCTTGACGAACTCGACGCCGACGATGTGTCGACCGGAGGTCGGAGCGGGGCCCGAGATGCGGTCCTCCGGAGGGATACCGAGGAAGTTGTACACGTAGTGCACCTGCCCGTCCTTCACGACGAGCGCATGCCCGCCGAACCGGGAACCGTGCGCGAAGATCACCCCTTCGGTGTCGGGGGTGAACTCCACCTCCGCGGCGATCTTGAACGAGACGCCGTGGGTGTTGGCGGCGGATCGCTCCGGTACCTCGCTCGTGCCGGGGTAATACACGAAGCGCCCCGACGGCGGCGCCGGCTGGTGGAACTCCATCGCCACGAAGGTCTCGAAGTCCTTGGGGTTGCCAATGATCTGCAGGTCGTTGAGCGGCAGCACGGCGTTCTCCTTCGCGACCCGCATCCACAGCTCCATCAGCTGCTCGACGCGATCCGGGTGCTCGGCAGCGAGGTCGTGCGCCTCGGCACGGTCGACATCCGTGTGATACAGCTCCCACCGGTCCTCGTCGAAGTGGCCACGACCGCTGATCGGCCCGTGCACGGTGACGGCCTTCCACCCCTCGTGCCAGATGCCGCGCTGGCCGAACATCTCGTAGTACTGGGTCTTCTTCTCGGTCGGCGCATCGGGCGCCGCGTCGAAGGAGTATGCCATCGAGACGCCGGAGAGCGGCGTCTGCTTCACGCCGTTGTACGTGTCGGGGAAGTCGACTCCGCACGCCTCCAGGATGGTCGGCACGATGTCGGTCGAGTGGTGGTACTGGTGGCGCACCTCGCCGCGGGCCTTCATGCCGGCGGGCCAGTGGATCACGAGCGGGTCGCACACGCCGCCCTGATAGGTGTAGCGCTTGAACATCTTGTACGGCGTGGAGAACGCCGCCGCCCACCCCGTCGGGTAGTGGTTGTACGTGTCGGGGGAGCCGAGCTTGTCGACCATGCGCAGGTTCTCGGCCTCGTCGTCGGGGTAGCCGCCGAAGATCTTGCCCTCGTTGACCGAGCCGTTCGGGCTGCCCTCGCCCGAGGCGCCGTTGTCGGCGCAGTAGATGATGAGCGTGTTGTCGAGCTGCCCCGACTCCTCCAGATAGTCGACGATGCGGCCGACCTGCGCATCGGTGTACTCGCTGAAGCCGGCGTACACCTCGGCCATGCGGGAGAACATCGCCTTCTCCTCGTCGTTCAGCGTGTCCCACGGGCGCACTTCGTCGGCGGCCGAGAAGGAGCCGTCCGGCATCGGATTGAGCGCGGTCAGCTCGGTGTCCTCCGGCAGGATCCCCTTCTCGATCATGCGCGCGAGCACCCACTCGCGATAGGCCTCGTAGCCGTCGTCGAACACCCCCTTGTAGCGGTCGATGTACTCCTGCGGCGCATGGTGCGGGGCGTGGTTCGCGCCGGGGCAGAACCAGAGATACCAGGGCTTGTCTGGCTCGGTCTGCTTCACGTCACGGATCATCGACAGCGCCTGGTCGGCGAGGTCCTTCGAGAGGTGGTAGCCGTCCTCCGGGAGGTAGGGCTGGTCGATGTAGTGGTTGTCCTCCGCGAGTGACGGGTACCAGTTGTTGGTCTCGCCGCCGATGAATCCGTAGAAACGGTCGTATCCCTGAGCGAGAGGCCAGTGCTTCTTCGAGGCGCCCGCGGTCCACTCGTCGATCGGCACATTGTGGTTCTTGCCCACCCAGAACGTCGACCACCCGGCGTCGCGGAGGATGTGCGCCATCGTCACGTTCGACTCCGGGATGTGCGAGTTGTAGCCGGGGAACCCGGTCGAGGACTCGGAGATGGTGGCGAAGCCGTTGAGGTGGTGGTTGCGTCCGGTCAGGAACGTGGAGCGGGTGGGCGAGCACAGCGCGGTCGTGTGCCACTGCGAGTACGTGAGCCCGTTCTGCGCGAGGCGGTCCATGGTCGGCATGTTGATGCGGCCGCCGTAGGGCGACCATGCGGCCATGCCGGTGTCGTCGTACAGGACCACGAGGACGTTGGGCGCCCCCTGCGGGGGTCTGGCGGGAAGGAACGCGTCCCAGTCCGCTTCCGAGTCGCGAACGTCGAGCTCGATCCTGCCCTGGAAGTCGCGGGTCATGTCCATCTCCTTCGTCTCAGCCGTCTTGCGCTTATCCGCAACGTACTGGGGTGGGAGCTCGGGGTCACCCGGGTGAGCCCGCGTTCATCCGGGTGATTATCACGTCCTCGGGTCAGAGCAGCGCGCCGATGGCCTTGTTCAGCTGCAGGACGCCGATCACGAGCAGCATGGCTGCGTTGAGCACGTGGGTGTTGCCGCCGATCCAGGTGCGCACGCGGTCCAGGAGCGGCTGCGCGTCGGCGCCGCGGACGACGACGTAGATCACCGGCACGGCGATGGGCAGAGCACCCACCGCGATGAACACCACGGCGGCCCAGAACGCGGCGGAGGCGTCGACCTCGGCGAGCGAGATGTCGAGCGCGGCGATGATCGCGCAGGACGCGTCGACCGGGTTGAGCACGAAGAGACCGAGGCCGAGCAGGAACGTGCGCCCCGGGTGGAACGACGCCACCGAGTGCAGCCACCCCGGCAGCTGCGGCGAGGCGGCGACCACGTCGCGCGGGGTGGTGGCGGTCGCCATCTGCGCGATGTGGGCGCGGCCCTTGCGATACACCCACACCGCAGCGCCGACCAGGAACAGCCCGAGCAGCAGCCGCAGCAGCGCGACCCAGAGCGGCAGCTCCGCGCGTCCCTGCACCTCCATCACCTGGAAGATCCACAGGAACAGCGCCACCACGCCGCCGAGGCCGAGCAGCCAGCCCAGCAGATACGCGATGCCGTTCGCACGCGCCTGCCCCGACAGCAGCACCGCGACGAGCGCCATGATCGCCAGCGGACTCAGCACCACGCCCAGCGCCACCGGCACGAGGGAGACGATCAGCTCGCCCACGTGCAGCCCTCCGTCCTGTCCTCCGGAAGCTCCGACCTAGAAGCTGCCGATGCCCTTCCCGACCATGGAGACGCCGATCACCAGGAGCAGCACGGCCATGATCACGGCGTTCTCGTCGGCGAGCCAGCCCCGCAGCGCATCGAGGGGACGGCGGAGCCGGTCGGCCGCCACGAGGTACCCGATGACCGGCACCAGCACCGTGGACGCCGCGATCACCGTGAACACGGCGATCACCGCCACCGGTTCGCCGCCGTCGAGTCCGGCTCCGCCGATGCTCATGCCGGCGCCGGCTGCCATCAGCAGGTTCTTCGGGTTCAGCGCGGAGAGCAGGAACCCGAGCCCGAAGGCGACAGGGAAGCCCATGGTGTCGATGGCCTGCATCCACTTCGGCAGCGCCGCGGTCTCGCCCGGTTTCGGGCGCTTGCGCCACTGCGCGATCGCGAGCAGCAGGAGCAGCGCGCCCAGCACGAGCTGCACGGTGCCGCGGATCGGGTGCGAGGCGTCGGGGTCGTCCTCCGGGATCACGGCCGAGAGCAGCGTGAACACCGTGACGGCGACCACGATGCCGATCACCCAGCCGAGCAGGAACCCGACGCTGGTCACCCGCGCCTTCGGCGACAGCAGCATCAGGATCGCGGCGATGATCGGGATCGGGCTGATCGCGACGCCGAGAGCGAGGGGGAGGATGTCTCCGATGGCCTGGCCCATGGGGCTACCTCTCTTCAGTGACCGGCGTCACCGCCGGCGAGATCAGGTCGGCGATCGCCGCCCGGTTGGTCGCGTACACCGGCTCCCGGTGCAGCAGCTGCAGCTCGGACAGGCGGCGCAGCGTGTTCGGCCGCACCCGGCTGAAGGAGAGCGAGATGTTCTGATCGTCCAGCCAGTGCTTCAGCGCCTCGAACGACTCGGCCCCCGTCACGTCCACATCCGTCACCGCCTCCATGTCGACGACGAGGTGGTGGACGGTGCCCTCGCCGGCGGCGCGGATCGCCTCCTTCACGGCGCTCGTGAACACGGAGCCGTTCGCGAAGAACAGCGGTGCGGCGAGACGGACCACGATCACGCCGGGTGCCGTGGTCGACCCGGACGGCGCGTCCTCCAGCAGCGACTCGCCCGGATCCCCTGAGGCCTCCAGCACGTCGATGGCGGGGTTGGCCGCGCGCTTGGCGAGGTTGATGAGCGCCAGGACGAAGGCCACCACGATGCCGGGGATCGAGCCGATCAGCAGGGTCACCAGGAAGCACGCCGCACCGATCAGGAACTCGAAGCGGTCCTTGCGCCACAGGTCGATGAAGTCGCGGATCCCGAGCAGCGGGATGATCGCGACACCCACGATCGCGCCGATCGCCGGGGACGGGATGTCCTCCAGCAGGGCCGTGCCGAACAGCAGGAGCAGCAGAGTGCCGACGGCCAGCACGAGCGAGGGGAGCTGGGTGCGCGACCCCGCCTGGTCCATCGCGGCGGTACGGGAGGTGGAGGAGCCGACCGCGAAGCTGCCCTGGGCTCCCGCAGCGATGTTCGCGACGCCGAAGGCCAGCAGATCGCGGTTCGCCCGGAACGGGTAGCGGTGCTTCTCGGAGTACGACCGTGACACCAGCAGGCCCTCCGCAGTGGTGACCAGGGTCAGGGCGATCGCCGAGGGCACCAGCGCCAGCCAGGTGGTCCAGTCGATCATCGGCCAGGTGAGCGCCGGCGGCCCTGCCGGCACCTCACCCAGCACAGCCACACCGCGCGCATCCAGGCCGGTGAGCACGACCGTCGCGGTGGTCGCGATCAGCACGATCAGTGCCCAGGGCACGGCGCGCAGGTAGGCGCGGCCCAGCAGCAGGACGGCGACGGAGACGGCGGAGATCAGCACCGACCAGACGTTGAGCGTGGGGAGACCGGTGACGAGGGCGACGAGCTTGTCGACGAACTCCGCGCCCGAGTCGATCTTCACGCCGAGCATCTTGGCGATCTGGCTCACCATGATGTCGAGCGCCAGGCCGCCGACGAAGCCCACCAGGATCGGCTTGGACAGGAAGTTGGCGAGGAAGCCGAGTTTGAAGACCGCGAGCAGCACGAACAGCCCGCCCGAGAGCACGGCCTGCGCGAGGGCGAGCGTCGCGTAGTCCGCACTGCCCGCCACGGCGAGGCCGCCCACCGAGGAGGCGACGAGCGCAGCGGCGGCCGCGTCCGGCGACGCCACCAGCTGGCGTGAGGACACGACGAGCGCGTAGAGCACGGTCGGGACGATCAGGGCGTACAGACCCGCGGTCGCGGGCAGCCCGGCGATCTGCGCATAGCCGATGTTCAGCGGGATCGCGATGGCGAGCAGCGTGACACCGGCGGTCAGCTCGGTGACGACGTTCCGTCCGGTCAGGCCCGCGAGTGGTCGCTGCATGCCACCTCCCCTCAGCCGAGCCGCACAGCGCGGCGCGTCCACCCTCCCATCCGCGAGAACCGCGTCTCCAGGACGGCCGCCAACATCGCCCGGGTGATTTCAGCGGGGGTTAGCGTTCGCGCTGCGGCAGTGCGGTGCGGTCCCCGGAGAGCCAGCGCAGCCAGGTCGCGCCGGGGTCTCCCTCCAGCACCAGTGCCCGCATCAGGAGCGTGAGCGGCACCGCGAGGATGGCGCCGAGAGGGCCGATCACGAAGGTCCAGAAGATGACGGAGAAGAAGCTCAGCGTCAGGCTGAGGTCGACGGCGTCGCTCACGAACTTCGGCTGCACCAGCACCTGCAGCACCACGTTGACGACGCAGTACACCGCGATCACGCCCAGCATCAGCGGCCAGCCGCCGACCACGAGGGCCAGCACCGCCGGCGGGATCAGGCCGAGCACGAAGCCGATGTTCGGCACGAAGTTGGTCACGAAGGCGAGGATCGCCCATACGACCGGCGCCGGGACGCCCAGCCACCACAGCGCCAGCCCGTCGATCACGGCGACGATCGCGCCGAAGACGGCATTCACCACGTAGTAGCGACGCACACCGCTGTTCAGGTGCGCGATGCGGTCGATGGTCTCCCGTCTGCTCGCACCGAACACGGCACGCGCACGCTGATAGCGGGCCGCGTCCACGGCGAGGAAGATGATGTACGCGCACACGAAGAACAGGGCGGTGGCGACGCCGATCACGGCGCTGCTCACGCTGCCGGCCACCGCGAGCAGTGCCTCCGGATCGAGCACGGACGCGGCCGCATCGGACGCCTCGTCCGCCAGCCCGAGCGACTGCAGCAGGGCCACCAGGTCCTCTGCCGATCGCGCGAGGCCGCCGTCGGAGGCCAGGTCGGCGATGAGCGCGGCGAACTGCGTCGCGGCGAGCCACAGCAGCGCCCCCATCGCCACGAGGATCGCGGTCGCGACGAGGATCACGGCGGTCGACCCCGCCCATGTCGGCCACCCGCGACGGGCGAACGGGCGGCGCACGGGGTCGCAGATCACCACGATCACGACCGCGAGTGCCAGCGGGCTGAACACCTCCCTGGCGGCCCACACCCCGGCGAGGGTGATCGACCCCGCGGCGAGCACGAGCAGCACCCGAAGACTGGGCGAGAGGAGGCGGTCGGCGCCGCGGTCGGGTGCGGAGGGTGCGGGGGTCACGCCGCCAGCGTAGCCCGGGCCGATCGGTGCGGCGGGAGCATCGCCCTGGACGGGTGACGCGCCCCGGGCAGGGGTGCCGGGCCGGAGCAGACTGGGCGCCATGTCCACCCCACCGCCCCCGGACCTCCTGTCGGCGGCCCGTTCCGCCGGCGGCGCGCGGGAGCGTGCGAGGGAAGCGCTCGCGCTGCAGATCGCCGTGGTCGCCTTCGTGCTCGCGGCGCTGATGGCGCTGCTCGTGTTCCGCCTGCAGCCCGCACCCATCGCGGGGCCGGGCTCGGTCGGACAGTACGCCGCGCTGGCCTCCGCGCTCACCGCCGTGGTCGCGTTCCTGCTCGGCAGAGCGATCGCCGCGGATCCGCATCGCACGCGACGCCTCGGCGTCCTGGACGTGATCGACATCGCCGCTCTCGCGTTCGCGCACGCCGTGATCGCGCTGCTGGGCTGGACGCTGGCCGCGACCATCATCGAGGCCGGCCTCATCGGCGCGGTGGTCTACCCGGTGCCGGTGCTGCTGCTCGGCGGCGCCGCCGCCTCCGTCACCGCGTACGTGGTGTTCTTCTCCGCCACGCACATGGACATGGCGCTGCTCGCCATCGTGCTGGCGCTCTTCCTCGTGCTCGGCGTGCTCACGAGCATGCTCACGGCCAGCGACCCGCAGTGGTGGAAGGAGAACCTGAGCGCTCTGGGCATGACCGACGACCTCTCCGCCCGCACGTTCAACCTCACGCTGATCGTGGCGGGGCTCCTGGTGACCACGCTCGCGCGCTACGCCACGCGAGGCATCCCCACCACTCGACGGGGCGGTGTGCGGGCCGTGCGCACCTGCCTGGTCGTGGTCGGTGTCTTCCTCGGCCTGGTCGGCGTGTTCCCCGTGGACGAGTTCTTCTGGGTGCACACCGCCGTGGCCTCGGGGATGGCCGTCGCGTTCGGGGTGCTCGCGTTCGGGCTGCGGCGTTGGATCCCCGGTGTGACGCGGACGTTCCTGGCGCTCGGCTACCTTTTCATCCTGGTGATAATCGTGCTCGCCGTGTTCTTCGCGACGGGCTACTACACGCTCACCGCGGTCGAGCTGATCGCCGGAATCCTGGTGTTCACGTGGATCATCCTGTTCCTGCGCACGGCCGACGCCCTCCGGCGCGACGCCGCGACCGTCGCCCGCTGAAGGTCCAGGGGTCTTGAGGCCCTTTCTCGGCCGTCACTATGGTGTCTGCCATGTCGCCTCTCGTGCGTTCGACGAGGCCGGGGCCGACGACACGATTCCGGCCGCCGCCTCCCCAGCCGGGCCTGCTGCGCCGCGATCGTGTCACCGCGACGATCGACACGGTGGTCGCCGCATCGCCGCTCACCGTGGTCAGCGCGCCGAGCGGTTTCGGCAAGACCGTCGCGGTCGCGCAGTGGGCTGCCGGGCTGGACAGGGTGGCGTGGCTCTCGCTGAGGGGTGTCGACGCGGATCCCGGCCGCCTCACCCAGGGGGTGGTGCACGCGCTGCTGGTGGAGGCGGAGAAGAGAGGCGCCGCCGTCGACCTCGCGCCCGGCCTGACGAACCCCGCCCGTGCGTACGAGGAGATCTGCCGTGTGCTCGACGACGGCGCGGCGCGCGTGCACCTCGTGGTCGACGACGCGCACCGCGCGGGCGAGGACTGGCGCAGCGGGCTGCTCGGCATGTTGGCGGAGCAGCCGCCCGACGGCCTGCGACTGGTGCTCGTCGGCACCACGCTGCTCGAGGTGACTCTGAGCCGCCAGCGCCTCACGCAGCCGGAGTCGTTCCTGGGCGTCGATCTGCTGCGCTTCACGACGGCGGAGGTCGGTGCCCTGCCGCAAGCGGATCGCGGCGGACTCGGCGCCGACGCCATCGTGCAGGAGACGGGCGGCTGGCCGATCGCCGTCCGGCTCATGATGATCGGCGGCGCCAGGCCGGACGGAGACGCGCCGAGCGCCTCCAGCTTCCTCGGCGAGTATGTCCGCGAGCACGTGCTGGGCGCACTGCCGGCGCCGATCGCCCGCTTCGTGCTCGACGCCACCGTCTGCGCCGAACTGACGCCGGGGCTCGCGGCTGCCGTGACCGGGCGCGCCGACGCGGCCGGGCTGCTGGAGTCGTGCGTGCGCCTCGGGCTCTTCCTCGACCGTTTCGAAGGACCGAACGGAGTCGTGTACCGCTGGCATCCGACCTTCGCGCGCCGGTGCAGCGAGATCGCCGCGCAGGACGACGCCCGCTTCGCCGCCTGTCACCGCCGTGCGGCCGAGGCGATGGAGTCCATCGACCCCATCGCCGCGATCGCGCATTCGCTGGAGGCGGGCGACCGCGGCGTGGCTCGGGCCCTGCTGCAGCGGCACTGGCTCGGCCAGGTCGTGGGCGCGGGTGCCGCCGAGGTGGAGCGTACGGCGATGCGGCTGCTGCGCACGGACCCGGACGACGCCCACGTGCTGCTGATCAGGGCGTGCGCGTGCGACGTGCTGGGCGACCACCATGTGGCGGGAGAGCTGCTTCAGCGGGCGGAGGGGTTGCTGGCCAGGGAGGGCGCCGACGATGCGGCGATCCTCTCGGTCGCGCGGCTGTTCCTCGCCGACGAAGGCGACGACCTCATCGGCGCCATGACCGCTGTCCGTGCGATGCTGCGCGACGTCGATGCGGTCGACCTCGGTGACAGGGCCGCACTGAACTGTCTGCTGGGTTGGGCCGAGATCCGTCGCCGGGGCGACCCCGCGCTGCCCGTCGAGTACTTCGCGGCGGCCGCACGGGAGGCCGAGGGCGCGACGGACCCGGATCCCGAGGCGCGCGCGCTGGCGCATCTGGCGTTCGGGCAGGCGGCGGCAGGGCGCCTTGTGGACGCGCGGGGGACGCTGCAGCGGGCGCGCTCGCGCGGCGACCGTGGAGCCCCGTTCACCGCCTATGCCGGCGGGAGCGCCGATGCGGCCGCCGGGTTCGTGGCGTACTGGGCGGGGGACGCGGTCGACGCCGGGGACGCGTTCGCCGGGGTGATCGCGCACGGTGCATCCGACAGCTCCTTCGCCGGACTCGCGCGGATGATGATCGCGTTCGCGGCAGCCGAGAGCGGCGATGCGGCGGCGTGCCGTCGGGCCGCGATCGGCGTGCAGGACATCCCCCTCGACGCGGGGCACGGCTTCCCGTGGGCGGCGCTGCGCGAATCCGCGGTCGCCGTGCTCGACGAAGCCATCGGCAGCGGCGATCGGGCGCTCCGCATCGCGCGCAGGTACGTGCAGTGCCCCGACCTCCCCGTGGTGAACGTGGCGCTGGCCGGAGTGCTGCGCCGCGCGGGAGAGTATCCGGCCGCCCTGGAGATGCTGCGCGCGCTCCGGGGCTTCGCCGACGTCTCGTATGTCAAGAGCGCCATGCTGATCACCGCCGCCGTCATGCGACGGCACGCCGGTCGACCGGAGGAAGCGCACGAGCTGTGCGAAGCAGCGATCGCGGTCGCGGCGGCGGAGGACGTGCGGCTGCCGTTCGGCCCGCGGGAGGCGGCCGTGCGGCGGCTGCTGCACGAGCACGTGCACTTCGGCACGCAGTTCGAGGACTTCATCGGCCGCTGCCTCGCGATGGATGCGGGCGGTTCGCTGCTCGACGCGTTGTCGGAGCGCGAGCGGGAGGTGTTCCAACAGCTGCAGACCGCGCGGACACTTCCCGAGATCGCGCGGGAGCTCGCGGTCTCCATCAACACCGTGAAGACCCATCAGCGCGCGATCTACCGCAAGCTGGGGGTCTCGTCGCGGCGGGAGGCGATCAGGGTCACCGTGTGAAGGGGTGCCGACGTCGAGACGTCGACACCCCGGTGGCCTCAGCGGGCCGGACTCAGGCGAGCGCGCGAGCCTTGATGGCGGCGAACTCCTCGTCGGTGATGGTGCCTGCGGCACGCAGCTTCGCCGCCTTGTCGATCTCGTCGGTCGGGCTGCTGGCCGCCACGCTGCGGATGTACGAATCCGCCGCGTCCTGCTGCCTCCGGTAGTCGGCGGCTGCGCGTTCGCCCATGCCGCGGCCCCGGGCGATCAGATAGATCAGCGCGGTGAGGAAGGGCACGAAGATCAGGAAGATGATCCAGGCCGCCTTCGCCCAGCCGTTCAGCGCGTGATCGCGGAACAGGTCCGCGATGATGTTGAACAGCACCATCAGGTAGGAGACGAACACGAAGACCCAGAAGAACCACCAGATGATGTCCCAGAAGCTTTCCCAGAATGACATGTCAGACCCCTTTCGTCTGTGGACAGGTGAGGTGATCGTGGCAGGGGCGGACGCCGGCCCGCGAATGCACTCACCCGTTCCAGGCGAGCCGGGAGGAGGCGTCCGGCTCACCAGGATCGGGTGAGGGCGACGCGGTGGCCGCACGAGGCCGGCGTATCGTCCGCGTCGTGGATCAGTCCAAGGCAGACGACGGCCGCACCCCGAAGCCGCGCGCGAGCACGGCGGCGAGACGTGCGCGGCCGGCGGCGGGCGCGGTCGACATCGGCGGCGTCGAGCCGGTCCCGGCTCCCGGCGACGTCGAGCCGGTCCCGGCTCCCGGCGACGTCCAGCCTGTCCCGGCTCCCGGCGGGACGGAGCTCGGTGCACGCTTCTCGCTGCTGCGTCGAGTGGTTCCGGCGCGCCCGCTGATGTCCGGCTTCCTCGTCGCGATCGGCGTGCTGCTGGCGGTCGCCCTGGCGGCGACGATCGCCGGGATCTCGACCGTGCTCTTCTCGGTCTTCCTCGGGCTCTTCCTGGCGCTGGGGCTCGACCCCGCCGTGCGGGCGCTGGAGCGCCGCGGCGTGAGCAGGGGCGTCGGCGTCACGATCGTCGCCGCCGCCGTGCTCGGTGTGGTGGCCGTGATCGTGCTGGTCCTGCTGCCGGCCACGGTGCGTCAGATCGTGGCGGCGGTCGAGGCCGCACCGGATGCGATCGCCGCGATGCAGGACAGCGACTGGTATCTGGCGCTCGAACAGGCCCTCGGCATCGATCTCTCGGTCGTGATCGCCGAGGGCCTCGCATCCCTCGCCTCCGTGTCGTCGTTCCTCGCGATCACCGGCGGCGTGCTGCACGCGGGATCCAGCGTGATCGGCGCCGTCTCGAGCTTCGTGCTCGTCGTGGTGCTCACCCTGTACTTCGTGGCGTCGCTGCCGGCGATCACGGGCTCTCTCACCCGGCTGATGCCGAGCTATCGACGGGAGAACTTCGCGACCCTGCTCGACGAGGTGGTCCGCTCGGTGGGCGGTGTGGTCGCCGGCGGTGTCACGCTCTCCTTCGTCAATGCGGCAGTGGTGTTCCTGATCGAGCTCGCACTGGGGTCTCCCATCGCCGCGGTGATGGGTATCGCCGCGTTCTTCATCACGATCGTGCCGATGATCGGCTCGCTGCTGTTCCTCGTGATCGGCACCGTGGCGAACCTCTTCCTGAGCCCGACGGCGGCGCTCGTGTTCGCCATCGCGTACCTCGTGTACATCCAGGTCGAGGCGTACTTCGTGACCCCGCGGGTGATGGGCAGGGCGGCCGCCGTGCCGGGGGTGCTCGTCATCATCGGCGCCATGATCGGCGCCACACTGCTCGGGCTGCTCGGCGCACTCGTGGCGATCCCGCTCACGGCGTCACTGCTCATCATCATCCGCCAGGTGTGGATCCCGCACCAGGACAGCGTGACCGAACCCCCGGACGCCTGACAGATCACCCGGTTGGGGTGAGCAGGACGGCCCGTCCGACCACCGCGGTGCGAGCATGAGGCCGTCCGCCATCCGACGAGAGGGCACCCCCATGAACGACTTCCGCTTCGGCCCCGCCGAGTTCTACCTGGTGGGCTTCGAGGGCGAGCGCCCCGATCCCGCGACGTTCGGCGCTCTCGCCGATCTCGCGGAGAGCGGCGTCGTGCGCATCCTCGACATCGTGCTGCTGAGCAAGGCGCCCACCGGCGAGGTGGAGATCCTCGAACTGGAGGACGACGCGGAGGCCATCGGGCTCGCCGGGTTCGCCCCGATCGCGTCCGGCCTCGCGGGGGAGGAGGACGTAGAGGTGCTGGCCGAGACGCTGGAGCCGGGGCGCTCCGCCGCCGTCATCGTGCTGGAGCTCGCCTTCGCCAGGACCCTCGCCCAGAACCTCGCGGCCGCGGGCGGCCAGGTGCTGCGCAGTGAGCGGGTTCCCGCGCCCGTCGTGAACGCCATGATGGACATCCTCGATCAGGAAGGTGAATGACATGCCCTTGAGGAGATTCGGACGCCCCGGCCTGATCGGCCTCGCCGCGCGCACCGCCGTCGTCGCCGGCACAGCCTCGGCAGTGGGGGGCGCCGCGATGCGGCATCAGGAGCGCCGCGCGCAGGACCAGTACGAGCAGCAGCAGTACGAGGCCGCCCAGCAGCAGGCGCAGATCGACGCCGCGGCACAGCAGGCCGCTGCGCAGTATGCCGCTCCCGCCGCCGCGCCGGCTGCACCGGCTGCACCGCCTCCCGCCGCCGCAGGCGCCGACGACCTGATCGCGAAGCTGCAGCAGCTCGCGCAGCTCCAGCAGTCGGGCGTGCTCTCCGACGAGGAGTTCGCGGCGGCGAAGCAGAAGCTCCTGAGCTCGTAGCACTGCCGGGCTCTCGACCGCGCAGAGCCCAGCGCCACCGCATCGCAGAGGAGGGGAACGATGGGCGAACTCGACGACCTCCGAGCCAGGGTCGCGCTGCTCGAGCAGGAGAACGAGACGCTGCGCGCGCCGCGGCGTCGACCGGCCGCGCGCAGCGTGGTCGCCGGCATCGTGCTCGCGGTGGCCGTGCTGCTGGCGCCGATCGCCGCGATCGGCACGTGGGCGCGACTGCAGCTGGTCGACACCGACCGGTTCGTCGCGACATTCGCACCGCTCGCGGAGGACCCGGATGTGCAGGACTTCCTCGCCGACCAGGTGAGTGCGGCCATCGACGAGCAGGTCGACCTGGAGGCGGTGGTCGGGGAGCTGTTCGACGGCATCCGCACGCTCGATCTGCCGCCGCGCGCCGAATCCGCGCTCACGCTGCTGGAGGCACCGGCCGCGTCCGGCCTGTCCTCGCTGATCGACGGCGTGGTGCGGGATGTGGTCTCCTCGGAGCAGTTCGCCGACATCTGGGCGCAGTCGCTGCGGGTCGCGCACGAACGGGCGGTCGCGCTCCTGCAGAACAGTCAGGACACGGCTCTGCAGCTCGCGGACGACGGCGTGCTGTCCCTCGACCTCGGCGTCGTCGTCGAGCGGGTGAAGGCGACGCTCACCGAACGGGGCGTGGGGTTCGCGGACCTCATCCCCGTGATCGACCGGTCGGTCCCGATCGCTCAGGCGGACGCCCTGGTCCTGGTGCGCACGGTGTATCAGCTCGCCGTCGCCGCCGGGTTCTGGCTGCCCTGGGTGGTGGCGGGACTGCTGGTCGTGGGCATCCTGCTCGCGAGGAACCGCCCGCGCGCTGTTCTGGACGAGCGCCGCGCTCGCCGCGGCCTTCCTGCTGCTCGCCGCGGGCATGGGAATCGGTCGCACGTTCTTCCTGGGTGCCGTGAGTCCGTCGATCATGAGCGCTGCGGCGGCGGCTTCGCTGTTCGACGAGGTGACCTCGCTGCTGGCCTCCACGATCGCCGCGCTCGCCCTGGTGGCAGTGCTGGTCGCCGTGTGGGCGTGGCTGGCGGGCACGAGCCGTCCAGCCGTGCGCGCCCGCACGCTGTTCGAGGACGGGTTCGCGGCGATGCGCGGTGCCGCCGAGCGCCGCGGGGTCACGACGGGACGCTTCGGCGCCGGGGTCGATCGCTACCGCGGGCCGATCCTGGTGGCCGGGCTCGTGCTCGCGCTGCTGCTGCTGATCGTCACCAGGCCGGTCACGTTCGGCGCGGTCATCGGCGTGACCGTGGGGCTGCTCATGCTGGTGGTGCTCGTGGAGCTGCTGCGGCGACCTCCGGAGATCGAGGGGGACGAGGCCATCGCGGCCGAGGAGGCGCTCGCCGATGACGACGGGCCGTTGACCGAGGGAACCGTCGCGCCTGGAGAGGCGGCGACGCCTGCCGAGGAGATCACCCCGCGGGGGTGAGCTCGAGGCCCGCCCCGACGGGGCCCCGACGATACTCGCAGCAGGCGGCCCGTCTGGTGCCCTGTGATCGAAGGAGCAGTGATGTCGGAATTCAACGCGGACTTCTCGGGGAAGATCGAGCTGGATGTGCGGGACTCCACCCCGGACTGGTCGCCGTACGAGTTGAAGAAGGCTCCTGAAGGGGCGCCGAACGTGCTCGTGGTCCTCTACGACGACACCGGGCTGGCGTCGTGGTCGCCGTACGGGGGGCGCATCAACATGCCGACCCTGGACCGCCTCGCGGCCGGTGGCCTCACGTACACGCAGTGGCACACGACCGCGCTGTGCTCGCCCACCCGGTCCACGATGCTGACGGGGCGCAACCACCACGTGAACCGCGCCGGAGTGATCATGGAGGGCTCGACCGGCTTCCCCGGATTCGCGGGGCGACTGCCGGAGGAGTGCGCCACGATCGGTCAGATCCTGCAGCAGAACGGGTACTCGACGTTCTGGCTCGGCAAGAACCACAACGTCCCGGAGGAGGACATCGCCCCGGGCGGCAGCCGCTCGATGTGGCCGCTGCAACTCGGCTTCGACCGCTTCTACGGGTTCCTCGGCGGGGAGACCAACAACTGGTACCCGGATCTGGTGGAGGACAACCACTTCGTCGAACAGCCGTACAGCCCAAAGGAGGGGTATCACCTCTCGAAGGATCTCGCCGACCAGGCCCTCGCGATGATCCGCAACCAGCAGGCGTCGAACCCGTCGAAGCCCTGGTACATGTGGTTCTGCCCCGGCGCGAACCACGCCCCGCACCATGCGCCGCAGGAGTACATCGACAAGTACCGGGGCGCGTTCGACGACGGCTACGACGCGTACCGCGAGTGGGTGCTCGCGCGCATGATCGAGAAGGGCGTGCTGCCGGAGGGGACGCAGCTGACTCCCTTCAACCCGCTGCCGGAGGATGCCGCGAACCCGGCCGACTACGTGCGGCCGTGGGAGGAACTGAACGACGACGAGAAGCGCCTGTTCGCCCGCATGGCCGAGGTGTTCGCCGGGTTCAGCGAGTACACCGACGCCCAGGTGGGACGCGTGATCGACTACCTGGAGGAGACCGGGCAGCTCGACAACACCCTCGTGTTCTACTGTGCCGACAACGGCGCCTCCGGCGAGGGCTCGCCCGACGGCTCGGTCAACGAGAACAAGTTCTTCAACGGCTACCCGGACGACCTCGCCGAGAACCTCGCGATGATCGACCGTCTGGGCTCCGCGGACACGTACAACCACTACCCGACGGGGTGGGCGGCGGCGTTCTCCACCCCGTTCCAGATGTTCAAGCGCTACTCGCAGTACTCCGGTGGCACGTGCGACCCGATGGTCGTGCACTGGCCGAAGGGCATCAGCGCCAAGGGGGAGCTTCGCCACCAGTACCACCACTCGGTCGACGTCGTGGCGACCGTGCTCGACGTGATCGGCATCGAGATGCCGGAGACGTTCCGCGGGGTGCCGCAGCGGCCGCTGGACGGGGTGTCGATGAAGTACAGCTTCGACGCTGCACCGGACGGCGCCACCGAGAAGCAGGTGCAGTACTACTCGATGCTCGGAACGCGCGGCATCTGGAAGGACGGCTGGAAGGCCGCGGCGGTGCACGCGCCGCTGAGCAGCAAGGGGCGCTTCGACGACGACGTGTGGGAGCTCTACCACGTGGCCGAGGACCGCTCCGAGTCCAACGACCTCGCCGGCAGCCACCCCGAGAAGCTGCAGGAGATGATCGCGGCGTGGTTCGAGCAGGCCGAGAAGAACTTCGTGCTTCCGCTCGACGACCGCTCGGCGCGTGAGTTGCTGGGGGTGGAGCGCCCGCAGGCCGAGGTGCCGCGCGAACGGTACGTGTACTTCCCCGGGACCGCGGCGGTGCCCGAGAGCGTGGCCGTGAACGTGCGCGGCCGCTCCTACAAGATCGTGGCGGACGTGGTGCTGGACGAGGGCGCGGAGGGCGTGATCTTCGCGCATGGCTCGCGGTTCGGCGGGCACTCGCTGTTCCTCAAGGACAACCGGCTCGTGTACGTGTACAACTTCCTCGGCATCCGACCCGAGCAGACGTTCACCTCCGAGGAGCTGACCCCCGGCCCGCACACGCTGGGCGTGGAGTTCGTGCGCGAGGGTGCGGGGGAGCACGGCGAATCGCTCGGCACCGCCACGCTGTACGTCGACGACCGGGCGGTGGACTCGGGCCCGATGCGGGCGCAGGTCGGCAAGTTCACGCTGTGCGGCGACGGGCTGTGCGTCGGGTGGGACAGCGCCGACCCGGTGAGCACGCAGTACAGCGGCTCGTTCGCGTTCACGGGCGGCAAGCTCCTCGGGGTCGCGGTGGACGTGAGCGCCGAGCAGTACCTCGACCTCGAACGCGAGGCGGCGGCCATGCTCTCGCGCGAGTGAGGCGCTCCGCGCCTAGCATGAGGGGATGGCGGCGATGATCGAGGTCCCCGGCGGCACCCTCCTGATGGGATCGGACGAGTTCTACCCCGAAGAGGGGCCGGTGCATGAGCGCGAGGTGGCGGCGTTCGCGCTCGACGAGCACCCGGTCACCAACAGGGAGTTCGCCGCCTTCGTGGCCGACACCGGGTACGTGACGATCGCGGAGCGCCCGATGGATCCCGCCGACTATCCCGGCGTGCACCCCGACGACCTGGTGCCGGGCGCGATGGTGTTCACCCCCACGTCCGGGCCCGTGGACCTGCGCGACTGGCGCCAGTGGTGGCGGTGGGAGCCGGGGGCCTCCTGGCGGCACCCGTTCGGTCCCGCGTCGTCGATCGACGACCGCCAGGATCACCCCGTGGTGCAGATCGCGTATCCGGATGCGGCCGCGTTCGCGGCCTGGGCGGGCAAGCGCCTGCCCACGGAGGCCGAGTGGGAGTGGGCGGCACGCGGCGGGCTCGTCGGGGCGCGCTTCGCCTGGGGCGACGAGACGAAGCCGGATGGGGAGCTGATGGCCGACACCTGGCAGGGCGCGTTCCCGTACCGCAACGACGGTGCGGCGGGCTGGGTGGGCACCGCGCCGGTCGGCACCTTCCCGCCGAACGGCTTCGGGCTGCGCGACATGATCGGCAACGTCTGGGAGTGGACGGCCGACTACTGGACGCATCGGCACGTCCCGCCCGGGGCGATCGGCGTGGACGCGGGTCGGCGCACGAGCCTGCTCTCCGCGGAGCCGGGATCTGCCATCCCGCGCCGTGTGCTCAAGGGCGGCTCGCACCTGTGCGCGCCGGAGTACTGCCTGCGCTACCGGCCCGCCGCCCGTTCGGCTCAGGCGGAGGACACCGCGATGACGCACATCGGCTTCCGCTGCGCGCAGTGAGCCCGGCGGCCCCGAGGTCTCAGGACGGGTCGGGGAACACTGCGGCCCAGTCGTCCCGCACGCTCACGACCGTGTAGCCCTGCTCGGCGGCGGCCGCGACGGCCTTCTCGGCACCGGTGTCGTAGGGGGTGTCCCCACGACCCTCGTCGTCGTGACGGATGAGCAGCGCGAGCCCTTCGCGGGGCCCACGTCGTGCGAAGTCGAGCATGGGCATGTCGCCGTTGGAGTTGCCGACCGCGATCAGCGGACGCCGGCCGATGCGGCTCCAGATGCGCACGGGCTTCTCCGGGCCGTCGTCGAAGAACGCGAGGGCCGAGGCGTAGCGCACGGTGGCGTCGTCCGGGTGGTAGGTCAGGCCGAGCGCGGAGCCGACCACGCGCTCGGGCGGGATGCCGTAGCTGCTTAGCGTCATCGGGCGCATGAAGTCGCGCTCGCCGCCGGACACGATGTAGCACGTGAAGTCGTGCGCCTCCAGGTGCCGCAGCAGCTCCACCATCGGGCGGTACACCAGGTCGGCGTAGGGGCGGTCGAGCAGCGGATGACGGGCGGTGCGGTAGAACTCCTCCACCGTGCGGGCGTAGTCCTCCACGCTGACGCCGTCGGTCAGACCGACCAGAGCCTGGATGATGACGCCGAGGTCGGAGTCGTCGCCCGCGTAGTGCTTGTCGATCGCGGTGCCGAGCCAGGCCAGGTCGCCGGAGACGGCGGCACGGTACGGCTGGGAGTCGGCGAGCCCGGGATCGGCCTCGGCGGCGGCGCGCCAGCGCTCCACGACGTAGTGCAGCTGCGTGGGCATGGGCTTCTCCGACCACAGCGTGCCGTCGTTGTCGAACACCGCGATGCGCTCCGCGATCGGCACGGCGTCGGGTCCGGTGGTGGCCGCCTCGACGAACGCGAGGATGTGGTCGCGCGTGGGGGTCTCGTTCCAGGACGGCAGGGGGTGAGGGGGCATAACCGGATCGTGTCATGGCGCGGTGCGGGCGTGCGGCCCGGGCTCATCCTCTTCGGGCGAGAGGGAGGGCGAGGCGAGGCGGGGCGTCCTGGGGCGTAAACACGGCGCTGGACGTCGCGGGAATACCCGGCGTGGGTATAGGGTTGTCTCGATGGAGTACCCCAGGGGGGTATAACCGAACCGAGAGGAACAGCCATGAGCACGAGCGAGTACCAGGTGAGCGGGATGAGCTGCGGACACTGCGAGGTGGCCATCCGCGGAGAGGTCTCGCAGCTGCCGGGCGTCGAGAGCATCGATGTCAGCGCGCAGACCGGTCGGCTCGTGGTGCACAGCACCGCGCCGCTCGACGACGCCGCCGTGCTGGCCGCCGTCGACGAGGCCGGTTACCAGGCCGTGCGGGCCTGATGAACACCGCCGGCCGACTCGGCCTCTACGGCGCCGGTCTCGTCGTCGTCTTCGGCGCGGCCTTCGCTGCTGCCGGCGCCATCGTGCCGGACAGCGCCGTGGCGTCGTGGACCGAGCGCGGCGATACGGGGCATGACGCGCATGCCGAGACGAAGGATCCTGCTGCCGACGCAGCGGAGAAGGAGGACACGGTGGACGGCATCGCCCTCGCCGCATCCGGCCTCGTGCTCGGGCCCCTCACGGCCCCGGCCACGACGGGTGCGGACGGCGTGCTGTCGTTCACGGTCGTCGACGGCTCCGGCACCCCGGTCACCGCCTACGAGACCGCGCACGACAAGCAGCTGCACCTCATCGTCGTGCGCACCGACGGCAGCCACTACCGCCACGTGCACCCGGAGCTCGACCCCGCCACCGGCGTCTGGTCCCTCCCGTGGAGCTGGGACGCGGCGGGCACCTACCGGGTGTACGCCGACTTCACCGCCGAGGGCGGTCAGAGCGCGACGCTGTCCCGCACGGTCGACGTCGCGGGGGTCATGCAGCCGGAACCGCCCACCGCTGTCGTCGACAGCACGAGCGTCGGCGGCTTCGACGTGACCCTGCGCGGCGAGCTGGTCGCGGGCGGCGGCAGCGAGCTGGTGGCTGAAGTCACCCGCGACGGCACGCCCGTCACCGCGCTCGAGCCGTACCTCGGGGCGTTCGGGCACCTGGTCGCGCTGCGCGAGGGAGACCTCGCCTACCTCCACGTGCACGCGCACGGGGACGAGCCGCAGCCCGGACAGACGGCGGGACCGACGGTCGCCTTCACGGCGGAGGCTCCCACGGCGGGCCGCTACCTGCTGTACCTGGACTTCCAGGTGGGCGGGGAGGTGCACACCGCGCGCTTCGTGCTCGACGCCGCCCCCGGAGACGGCGAGAGCGCGACCGGCGACCACGACGGGCACTGAGCCCCCGAGACACCCGCGCCACGGCGCGACGAACGAGGAGAGACATCATGACGGATACGCAGTCCGCGGCCGATGCCACCAGCGTGGAGCTGGAGATCGGCGGCATGACCTGCGCATCGTGCGCGATGCGGATCGAGAAGAAGCTCAACCGCATCGACGGCGTCACCGCGAGCGTGAACTACGCCACCGAGAAGGCGAAGGTCACCGCGCCCGCCGGGTTCGACACGGCGCTGCTGATCGCCGAGGTCGAGAAGACGGGCTACACGGCCGCCGTACCGGCCCCCGCCGCCCCGACGCGCGAGACGGCGACAGCGGAGGAGGAGCGGGACGACGAGCTGACCGCGCTCCGTCACCGCCTGATCGCCTCGATCGTGCTCACGGTCCCGGTGATCGCGATGGCCATGGTCCCGGCCCTGCAGTTCACGTACTGGCAGTGGCTCTCGCTCGCGCTCGCCGCACCGGTCATCGTGTGGGCGGCGTGGCCGTTCCACAAGGCGGCGTGGACCAACCTGCGCCACGGCGCCGCGACCATGGACACGCTCATCTCGATGGGCACGATCGCCGCGCTGCTGTGGTCGCTGTACGCGCTGTTCCTCGGCACCGCCGGGGTGCCGGGGATGACCCACCCGTTCGAGCTGACGGTGGCGCCCAGCGACGGCGCCGCGAACATCTACCTCGAAGTGGGCGCCGGTGTGACCACGTTCATCCTCGCAGGGCGGTACTTCGAGAAGCGCTCCAAGCGGCAAGCCGGTGCGGCGCTGCGCGCACTGCTGGAGCTCGGCGCGAAGGAGGTCGCCGTGATCCGCGGGGGCGTGGAGACGCGGATCCCCACGTCCGAGCTCGCGGTCGGCGACGAGTTCGTCGTGCGACCCGGTGAGAAGATCGCCACGGACGGCGTGATCGTCTCGGGCACCTCGGCGGTCGATGCCTCGATGCTCACGGGCGAGTCCGTGCCGGTCGAGGTCGGCGAGGGCGACGCCGTGACCGGGGCGACCGTGAATGCGGGCGGACGCCTGGTGGTTCGCGCGACCCGGGTCGGCTCCGACACCCAGCTCGCCCAGATGGCACGGCTCGTGGAGGAGGCGCAGACCGGCAAGGCCGAGGTGCAGCGCCTCGCCGACCGCGTGTCCGGCATCTTCGTGCCCATCGTGATCGCGATCGCGCTCGGCACGCTGGGCGCGTGGCTCGGGGCCGGGTTCCCCGCGTCGGCGGCGTTCACCGCGGCGGTCGCCGTGCTCATCATCGCCTGCCCGTGCGCGCTCGGGCTCGCCACGCCCACGGCCCTGCTGGTCGGTACCGGGCGCGGCGCGCAGATGGGCATCCTCATCAAGGGCCCGGAGATCCTGGAGTCCACCCGCAAGGTCGACACGATCGTGCTCGACAAGACGGGCACCGTGACGACGGGGCGCATGACCCTCACCGACGTGCACACCGCGGAGGGCGTCGACCGCGCCGAGCTGCTGCGGCTCGCCGGTGCGCTGGAGGACGCCTCGGAGCACCCCATCGCGCAGGCCGTCGCCGCGGCCGCCACCCGAGAGCTCGGCGCCCTGCCTGCGCCGGAGGGCTTCGAGAACATCGAGGGCAAGGGCGTGCAGGGCGTCGTCGACGGGCACGCGGTGCTGGTCGGCCGGGAGAGTCTGCTCTCGGACTGGTCGCAGCAGCTCACGCCCGCACTGGCCGCGGCGAAGGCGGAGGCGGAGAGCCAGGGCAAGACCGCGATCGCCGTCGGGTGGGACGGCCGTGCGCGCGGCGTGCTGGTCGTCGCTGACACGGTCAAGGCCACGAGCGCCGAGGCGGTCGCGCAGCTGAAGGGCCTCGGGCTCACCCCGGTGCTCCTCACCGGCGACAACCGTGCGGTGGCCGAGCAGATCGCGGCCGAGGTCGGCATCGAGCAGGTCATCGCCGAGGTGCTGCCGAAGGACAAGGTCGACGTCGTCCGGCGGCTGCAGGACGAGGGCAAGGTCGTGGCGATGGTGGGCGACGGCGTCAACGACGCGGCCGCCCTCGCACAGGCCGACCTGGGGCTCGCGATGGGTACAGGCACCGACGTGGCGATCGAGGCCAGTGACATCACCCTCGTCCGCGGCGACCTGCGCAGCGCGGCCGACGCGATCCGCCTCTCCCGCCGCACGCTCGGCACGATCAAGGGCAACCTGTTCTGGGCGTTCGCGTACAACGTGGCGGCCATCCCGCTCGCGGCCCTCGGGCTGCTCAACCCCATGCTCGCCGGTGCGGCGATGGCGTTCTCCAGCGTCTTCGTCGTCGGCAACAGCCTCCGCCTGCGGTCGTTCCGCAGCAGGGCGGTGGACGCACAGTGAACACGAGAAAGAGGAGCAACGACATGTCCGATTCCCCCGCAGGATCCTGCTGCAGCGTGCCGAGCCATGGCGGCGTCGCCGCCGAGGGCCGTGCCGACCTGCTGGCGCCGTCGGCCGAGGGCATGACGACGTGCCCGGTGATGGCGGGCACCCCGGTGGTCATCGCCACGGCCGAGGCCGCAGGGCTCTACCGCGACTACGAGGGCAGCCGCTACCACTTCTGCTGCGCCGGCTGCGGACCGGCGTTCGACGCCGACCCCGCGAAATACACCGCCGCGGCCTGAGCCGCCGCACCGTGC